>NZ_CP006587.1:4269662-4570328 GCF_000737515.1 Hymenobacter sp. APR13 | reverse complement strand
CGGGCGGCGGTGCCGCTGGCGGTGCTGGGCTGGCCGGGCGTGAGGTGGAAGTCGTCTTCCCAGCACGTTACGGCGTTGTGCTTGCCAGGCGCAATGTCGGCGGCTTCGCGCACCTGCCGGAACGTGAGGGGCTCGCCATCGGCGGGCACCGGAAAGTCGTCGAAGAGCACCGTGGCGGTGCCGTACACGACCGGCGTGCAGAACTTGAGCAGGCGCTGGTCGAGGAAGGTTTTATAGATGATTTCCGGGCCGATACCGGCAAGGTCGCCAACGGAAATACCAATGCGTGGAAGCATGATTTTAGGGCTTGGGGATTGAGGGGGCTTTGAACGTCATGCAGAGGCGCAGCCGAAGCATCTCGCTAGTGTAGTGCTTACCATACTAGCGAGATGCTTCGCTACGCCTTCGGGTCCGCTCTGCATGACGGCCTTTTACAGGACGTTCTTAGGCCTTGCCTTTCAGGAACTCATACGTGAGGCGCACGGCGGTGCCGGTGCCGCCTTTGCCGCGGTAGGAGTCGGGGGCAGTGAGGAAGGCGGGGGCGGCAATGTCGAAGTGCACCCAAGGGTAGCCGTCGGTGAAGCGCTCCAGGAACTTGCCGGCGGAAATGGCGCCGGCTTCGGCCTTGCCGATGTTGTTGATGTCGGCAATGTCGGACTTGATGTGGTCGGCGTACTCATCCCAGAGCGGAAACTCCACCAGCCGCTCGTGGGTGGCGTGGCCGGCCTTTTTCAGGGCGCTGAGCGTGTCTTCGTCGGCGGTGCCCATGCACACGATGCCTTCCTTGCCGATGGCGCGGGCGGCCGAACCGGTGAGCGTGGCAAAGTCGAGCACCAGCTCGGGGTCGTACTTTTTGGCGAAGGCCAGGGCGTCGCCGAGCAGCAGACGGCCTTCGGCGTCGGTGTTCATCACCTCCACCGTGAGGCCGCTGTACATGGTGATGACGTCGCCGGGGGCGAAGGCGAGGCCGCCAGGGCGGTTGTCGGTGGCCGGCACGAGGCCGATAACGTGCAGCGGCACCTGGTTTTTGGCCAAGGCATAGAGCGTGCCCACCACGGCGGCACCGCCGGCCATGTCGCACTTCATCATGTCCATGCTGGCGGGCGTAGGCTTGAGGCTCAGGCCGCCGGTATCGAACACCACGCCTTTGCCCACCAGCACGTAGGGCTTCTTATTAGTAGCGCCTTCCGGCTTGTACTCCATGATGGTGAACGTGGGCGGCTCGGGGCTGCCCTGGTTGACGGCCAGCAGGCCACCCATGCGCAGGGCCTCAATCCGCACCAGATCCAGGATTTCGGTGTGGAAGCCAGCCTCTTCGCCAGCCGCAGCCATGCGCTCGGCAAACTGCAGGGCGTTGAGCTTGTTGAGGGGCGCGTTTACCAGGTCGCGGGCCAGGAATACGCCTTCCAGCACGTGCTGCAGCTCCTGCACCCGCTCGGCGCTGAGGTTTGGGCCCACCAGCGTTACGCTTTCCAGCGGGGCCGCCTGGCGGGATTTCTCGTCGGTCTTGTAGCCTTCAAACTGATAGGCCGTGAGGGCCAGACCCTCGGCCAGCGGCAGCGTGCCGCCGTCGGTCAGGTCCTGAATGAACAGGTTGCGCACTTTGTCGGCCTTGAGCTGGGCGTGCAGCTGGTGGCCGCTTTTGCGCAGGGCTTCGGCGGCCAAGGCCGGCGTCCTTTTGTCGGCGGCCACCACGTAGTAGTGGTGGTGGGCGTAGTGGTTGATGCGGATCAGCTTGTTGTCGGCGGCCAGCTGGTCGGCCACGTACTGGCGGGCCGGCTCGGAGAGGTCGGCAGCGGCGGCTACGGGCAGCTCGGTGGTGCCGGCCGGCAGGATAAACGCGGTATCGGCCGAGGCGGAGAAATCGGCAGCGTAACGAAGGAGCAGCGACATAGAAACAGGGAATTTAGAGCGGAACAAACCAGAAAAGCACGTCAGCGCCGGATTCAGCAAGCGGGACCGTACCTTTGCGGCCGTGAAGGTAGGCCTTTTGTAGAAGTGAGATAATGAAGTGAGGCGGTGACAAGCTGCAGGCAGCCGGCGGCGTTTTGATTCCGCCAGCTTCCCGGGCCTTTGCTGTATTCCTCGCTCTATTTGCCCACGACCGTATTGCTCCGTCACCTGTCACCTCATTCCTCCCGACTGCATGGATTCCGTTAAAGCCAAAAAACACCTGGGTCAGCACTTTCTGGCCGATGCCAACATTGCCCGCAAGATTGTGGAGGCGCTGCGCCTGCCCGACGGCGTGCAGGAAGTGCTGGAAATCGGGCCGGGAATGGGCGTGCTGACCGGCACGCTGCTGCAGCATGCGGAGTACCGCACATCGGTGGTGGAAATCGACCGGGAGTCGGTGGCATATCTGGGCAAGCACTTTCCGGCGCTGGAAGGCCGCATCCACAGCCAGGATTTCCTGAAGATGAACCTGGCCACGCTCTATCCGGGCCAGCCGATCAGCATCATCGGCAACTTTCCTTACAACATCAGCAGCCAGATTTACTTCCAGATTCTGGCCCACCGCCAGCAGGTGCGTGAGAGCGTGGGCATGATTCAGAAAGAAGTGGCCGACCGCCTGGCCGAAGGGCCGGGCTCGAAGACCTACGGTATCCTGAGCGTACTGCTGCAGGCGTTCTACACCATCGAGTACCTGTTCACGGTGCCGCCGCACGTGTTCAACCCGCCACCCAAGGTGCAGTCGGCCGTTATCCGGCTCACGCGCAACGCCACCGAGAAGCTGGACTGCGACGAGGTGCTGTTCTTTAAAGTGGTGAAACAGGCTTTTTCTACGCGCCGCAAAACGCTCCGCAACGCCCTCAAGCCCTTCGGCATGCCCGCCGAAGCCACCACCGACCCCATCTTCGACAAGCGCGCCGAGCAGCTCAGCGTCGCCGATTTCGTGGGTCTGACGCAGCTGGTGGAGCGCGAGCGGCAGGCGTAGCCAAGGATACCTTGCCGGCGTCAGACAGGCTTGAGGCAGCCGGCTGGTTTCAGTCATTTACCACCTTTTTTATCTACCCTGCTCTCCAATGAAAAAACTACTTCTAGCTGGCGCATTCTTGCTATGCATACTTACAATGGCGGCCATCGGGCCCTGGTTTTCTGGTAAAATAGTGTATCGCAACTCGTTTGCTACGCTGGCAGGCCAGGACATTACCGACAAGCTAGGCCCGGTGCTTGGTTACGAAAACCTGTATTATATCAGTGGCAATAACTACAAGTCGTATACCGATAAAAAGCAGTTGCTACAGTTGTATAAAGGCGATACCAACCTGTCTACTTTTTTTCTAAATGGCAAGGGCACAATAACAAATGCAGATAAAGGCGGCTCTGATGTTGTAGTTAAACATCTAAAGGAAACGGCTGTAATTGCTGGATATGAGTGCCAGACGTTGCAGGTAGACTCCGATGGGAATTCCATCGTCTATTACTTTTCGCCGAAACTGCGTGTAGACCCAGAACATTACGCCAAACACCAGATGGGTAACTGGTACACGTATCTGAAAGCCAGCAACGGTGCTTTGCCACTGAAATTCGTGTTTGCTGGCCGTACAGAAGGGTACACGATGACGTGTGAAGCCACATCTGTGGAGGCAATGTCGTTGGCAGCCGGTGAGTTTGAAGAGTCGGCGCCGGCTCGATAGGAATTTACAACTATGTCCCTCTGCCTCGTCATCGACGAAATGCACCCCAGCCTGCCCGACCTGATGCAGGAAATCGGGGTGACGCTGCACTACCGGCCCGACCTGAGCGTGGCCGAAGTGCCCGCCGCGTTGGCCGCCCATCCCTACGAGGGCATGATGGTGCGCTCCAAGCTGCGCGTAACGGCCGAGCTGCTCGGCCACGGCCCGCAGCTGCGCTACGTGGCCCGCGCCGGCGCCGGCGTCGATAACATCGACGAGGCGGCGCTGACGGCGACGGGCGTTACGCTGCTCAACGCGCCCGAAGGCAACCGCGACGCGGTGGGCGAATATGCCGTAGGGCTGCTGCTGGCGCTGTTTCGCAACATTGCCCGCGCCGACCACGAGGTGCGGGCCGGGCAGTGGCGCCGCGAGGCCAACCGGGGCGAGGAAATTGGGGGCAAGACCATTGGCCTGCTCGGCTACGGTCACATGGGCCGGGCCTTTGCGCGCCGCCTGCAGGCGTTTGGCTGCACGGTGCTGGCCCACGACCACGACCCGGCCGTGCTGCCTGACGCCCACGCCACACTGGTGAGCTTAGCCGAGCTGCAGGACCGGGCCGAGGTGCTGAGCTTGCACATTCCGTACTCGGCGGCCAACCACCACTTTGTGAACGAGGAGCTGCTGGCGGGTTTCCGCAACGCCATCTGGCTGCTCAACACGGCCCGTGGTGAGGTGCTCGACCACGCGGCGCTGGTGCAGCGCCTGCAAACCGGCCAGGTGCGCGGCGCCGGCCTCGACGTGCTGGAAAACGAGAAGCTCACGACCCTGAACGCCGGGCAGCAGGCCCGGTTTGCGTACCTGGCGGCGGCGCCCAACGTCGTGCTTTCGCCGCACGTGGGCGGCTGGAGCTACCAGAGCTACCAGCGCATCAACGAGGTGCTGGCGGGCAAAATTGCGGCCTTTTTAGGTCGCTAGGCTGGCTGGCTAGCGGGCTCTGGCCCAACCGCTGACGCGCCGGCCCGGACGGCCAGTAGGCGCGACCTCATCATTGAGGGGTGGCTTCTTTTCCCGCAGATTCGTATATTTGCCATGAACCCGTGTTGGAGAACGGTCGGCAGTGCCGGCCGTTCTCCTTGTTTTTTAGCTTACCATCACCCTCCCATGGCCACCATCAACTATTATACCGCCGAAGGCCTTCAGAAACTCAAGGACGAACTGCAGGACCTCAAAATCCGTGGCCGCTCTGAGGCTGCCGAAGCGCTGCGCGAAGCTCGCGACAAAGGCGACCTGAGCGAAAACGCGGAGTATGACGCCGCCAAGGAAGCCCAGGGTCTGCTGGAACTGAAAATCTCGAAGCTCGAAGAAGTGGTCGGCAACGCCCGCATCCTCGACGAAGCCGGCCTCGACCTCACTAAAGTGCTCATCATGAGCAAGGTGAAGCTCAAGAACCTGAAAAATAACGCGGTGCTCGACTACACCCTGGTGGCCGAGGAAGAAGCCAACCTGGCCGCCGGCAAAATCTCCGTGAAGTCGCCCATCGGCAAAGGCCTGCTGGGCAAGTCGGCCGGCGACAAGGCTGAGATTACCGTGCCCGCCGGCAAGCTGCAGTTCGAGATTCTGGAAATCAGTCGGTAATCAGGTGATGAAGTAATGGGGTGATGAGGTGAACTGTGACAGGTTACAGGTCACAGGTTACAAGTGAACCGCCCCGCCATCAACTCGTAGAAAGCCAGACGGCGAAGCATCTTGCTTCGCCGTCTGGCTTTTTGCCTTACTTTGGCCTGACTGACAAAAGGCCCTTGTTACTTGTAACCTGTCACGGTTCACCTCATCACCCCATCACCCCATCACCAAAATCACCAATGGCTTCCATTTTCTCGCGTATTGTATCGGGCGAGCTGCCCGCGTATAAAGTAGCCGAGGACGACCAGCATCTGGCGTTTCTCGACATCACGCCGCTGGTGGAAGGCCACACGCTGGTGATTCCGAAGCGCGAAATCGACTACATCTTCGATATGCCGGCCGAGGAGCTGGCGGCCCTGCACCTGTTTGCGCAGCGCGTGGCCAAGGGCGTGCAGGCGGCCGTGCCGTGCCGTCGGATTGGGGTGGCCGTTATCGGGCTGGAGGTGCCGCACGCCCACATTCACCTGATTCCGATGAACAAGGTGGCGGACATGAACTTCGCCAACCCCAAAATCAAGGTGGCCGAAGACCGGATGCAGGAGCTGGCCGCCGCCATTGCCGCGCAGGTACCTACCGCCGCTGGTAGCCGTACCGTAGATGCCTTGGACACCAAAGGTGGCCGCGAAACCGCCGCAGCTAACGAGCCAGCAGCTTCCGCCACCGACGCCGCCCCGGCCGATGGCACTACGGCGCAGCTGCAGCAGCTCACGAAAGGGCTGCTGTTCCTAAGTGAGTCGGATGCGGCGCTGGAGCCGGTGAGCTACGACGCGCCGGCCGGCCCGCTGACCGATGCGGCGCTGCTGCAAGCTGTAGGGGCCGAAGCTGGCACCAAAGTGGAAGCCCAAGAGCTGACCCTGTTCCTGCGTAACCACACCGCCGACGACGGCGTGCTCGGCGACCCGGCCCAGGCTAACCGCTTCAAGGCCCTGCAGATGTACCTGAAGCAGGAGCTGCAGGACGTGAAGGTGTACCGCGTGGGCACCGGCCCGCAGGTGCAGGCCTATGCCCTCGGCCGCACCGCCAGCGGCAAGCTGGCCGGCTTCAAAACCGTGCTGACGGAAACGTAATAGATTGATTAGAGCAGTTGACTGCTGTTGAGCAGCGGTTTGCCTCAAGAATTGTCGGGCCGTAGCGCGAACTATCCAATGCGCGTTACGGCCTGCCGTTCTGAGGAGCTAAATTGACTTAGCTGTATTTCACAACTAGTTGATATGGAAGAACTGAAAATCGGAATTATAACCACCGTTATAGTAGCGTTTACCATCCTTACGCTCCAGCACATCAAATTGCCGGAGAATTGGCAGGACGGCGGATACCGCCGCCACCTGACTAAACAGGAGAAAGCCACGCTGGCCAAAGGTGACACAGTGGACAAAATCCATAAGGCCTATTGTACTGTTTGGCGCACCAACTACGATGAAGGGCCGCTGCGTGTGGAACCCGGACCTGGCAAGACACATACGTACATTCCGTACGGCCATTGGCGGCGCCTCACTAAGGCTGGTGAGCTGCAATCAGATGCCTACTACACCAAGGGCCGCCGGTTTCCTTATATCATCGAGTACTTTCCTAACGGCTGGCTGGATTGCATCAATTATCAAGTGCCAACGGTGCTGGATGGAGATTCGGTGATGGAGGGGAGGACCATTGAATTTACCTTGAGTCAGCCGCAGGACACGGCCTGTGTTTATCATTACTTCATCAAAAACAAGGTGGAGCTACAAGGCAAAAGCTTCACATCATTTGACAGCAAAGGCTCGCGCCGGGTGCCGGAAGGGTGGGTTTCGCCCCGTTACAGAAAGGGCAATTGACATGAAATCTCGGAACATCTTACTAGGAGTTGGCATGTTGCTGCCAGGTTTTTCGGCTTTCGCCCAGCAACCACCCAAGCCCCTCCGCAAGCCCCTAAGCAGCATCAGTCCGGCCGGGTTCAAGGCCCACGTGCAGTACCTCGCCGACGACCAGCTGCGCGGACGGCAACCGGGCACACCGGGCTACAAAATGGCCGTTGACTACGTGGTAGCGCAGTTGCAGCAGCGCGGCGTGCAGCCAGCCGGCGAAAACGGCACCTTCCTGCAAACCGTGCAGCTGCGGCGCGCCATCACGGAAGCCGGGGCCACGTTGCGACTGACACCGGCCGGCCCGGCCAGCGCGCTGGCCTATGGCACTGACTTCACGCTATATCCCAACCCCGAGCAGCCGGAAACGGCCGTGGAAGCCGGGCTGGTTTTCGCCGGCTTCGGCATCAGCGCGCCTGAGCTAGGGTATGACGACTACGCCGGCCTCGATGCCCGGGGCAAGGTGGTAGTAGTGACGCGGCTGGAGCCCACGCATTTCCCCGACGCCGTGCGCCTTTACAACACCGACCTGCTGACCGTGCTGCAAACCGCCGCCCGCCACGGGGCCGTAGGCGTGCTGCTGGCCGCGCCCAAAGCCACCACGAAGCTGCCCGACCCGCCCAAAGGCCTCGTGAGCGTGCTGGGGGCCGACGGAAAAGTGGCAGTGTCGCGCAGCTTCCAGCCGCAGATTCAGGTGGCGGGCTCCATCAGCGCGGCCACGCTGCAGCGGCTGTTTGCGGGAGCCGCTGTCGATACCACGCAAGCCATGGCGGCGTTGCGGGCCGGCAAATCTGCTTCTGTGGCGCTGCTGCCGCGCCTGGTCGCCACCCAGCGCAGCCGCTACCAGGACGTGACCAGCTACAATGTCGTCGGTAAAATTGAAGGCGCCGACCCGCAGCTGCGGCAGGAGTACGTGGTGCACACCGCCCACCTCGACCACCTCGGCGTGGGTGCCCCCGTGGCCGGCGACTCCATTTACAACGGCGCCCACGATAATGCTACCGGCGTAACGACGCTACTGGAAATTGCCGGCGTGTATCAGCAGCTGAAGCCCAAGCAGCGGCCGAAACGCTCGGTGCTGCTGACGGTGGTGACGGGGGAGGAGATGGGCCTGCTGGGCTCGGCGTACTTTGCCCGCAACCCCACCGTGCCCCGCGAAAAGCTGGTGGCCAACGTCAATACCGACATGCCGACCATCATTGCGCCGCTGCTGTCGGTGGTGGCGCTGGGGGCCGAAAACTCCACGCTGGCCGCGCCGGTGGCGGAGGCGGCGCGGGCGCTGGGCCTCACGGTGGAAGCCGACCCCGAGCCAGCCCAGAACCGCTTCATCCGCTCCGACCAGTACAGTTTCGTGACGCAGGGTATTCCGGCGCTGCACATCAAGTACGGCAACAAAACGGCCGATGGCCGCAACAACCTCAGCGAGCAAGTGCAGAAGTGGCGCGCCGTTACGTACCACAAGCCCCAGGACGACATCAACGGTCAGTTCGACTTCGAGGCGGGCAAAACCTACGCCCAGCTGAATTTTCTGGTGGGCTATCTGGTGGCCAACAACCCGCAGCGGCCCACCTGGAGCCCCGGCAATTTCTTTGGGGAGCGGTTTGCGAAGTAGTGGCTACGGCTGGGCCGCAGCGTCGGCGGGAGCGGGCCGGTGGCGGTTTTCGCGCTCAAACACGCGCATCAGCACCATGAAGTAGGAGAGCAGCAGCGGCCCGATAACCAGGCCGAGGATGCCGAAAATTTCCACCCCCAGAATCACGCCTACCAGCGTGACGAGCGGGTGGATGTCGCCGATGCGGCGGGCCAGCACGATGCGCAGCAGGTTGTCGATGTTCATCACCACCACCAGACCCAGCAGCAGAATGCCCACGCCCTGCCCGGTGTGGCCCTGCGCCAGCTTGACCAGCGCCGCCGGCACCCACACCAGCGGGGTGCCCAGCACCGGGATGAAGGCCATAAAAAACGATACCATGCCCCAAAACAGGGCGTCGGGCACCTTAAACACCCAGAGCAGCAGACCCGTCAGGATGGCCTGCACCAGCGAAATCAGGGCCTGGCCGAGCACGTTGGCGTGCACGTTGTTGCGCAGGGCCTCGCCCAGCTCGCGCAGCGTTGTGTCGCGGAAGGGCAGGTAGCGGCGCAGGCCGTGCAGAAACCCTTCTTCCTGCACAAACATGAAGTAGAGCGTGAACAGCATCAGGCCGATGACGATGGCGAAGTGCAGCAGCCCGCTGGCCAGCGAAGGCAGCCGCTGGCTGAACCAGCCCAGGCCCTGCCGGATCAGCGTCTGCACGTTCTGGTCGGCCGTGAAACTGACGCCGATGCGGCGCTCGAAGGCGTGCAGCACGGCCATGAGCTGGGTGGTATCGGTGTGCACGGCGTAGAACTGCAGCCGGTTGACGAGCATCAGGGTCAGGGCCGTGAAGGGCAGGATGATGACTACCAGCGCAAACGTCAGCAGCGTGGCGCTGGCCAGCTGCCGGTTCCAGTGGCGGCGGTGCACCAGCGCCGCCCACCACGGCCGCAGCACCACGTACAGGATGCCCGCCCCGAACAGCCCGGTGATGTAGCTGCCCAGCCCAAACAGCACCAGCCCCGCCAGCACCAGCAGGCAGACAATCAGCAGCACGTATTGCTGCCGGGGAGTGTAGATGGAGTGCGACATGGCGGCAGGAATGGGCGGTGAACAGGACAGTATACCATAAAAAAACGGTCATTGAGAGGCCGTTGCCTTCCAATGACCGTCCGCTGCCGGCCGCGCCCAGTGTACCGCCCTACACGTATCACCGTTTACCTGTCACTTGTTACTTGTCACGGTTCACCTCATCACTTCATCACCCCTTCACCCGACTAGCCAGCGCCGCCACGCAAAGGCCCAGGCCGGCAATGATGGAAAACGACACCCGCAGGCTGGTGAAGCCGGCCACAATACCAATCAGCGGCGGCCCGAACAGAAACCCCAGGAACCCGACCGTGGACACGGCCGCCAGCGCCACGCTGGCCGGCATGGTGGTGGAGCGGCCCGCCGCGCCATACACCAGCGGCACCACCGACGACACCCCAAACCCCACCAGCAGAAAGCCCAGAATAGCCGTGGGCAGGGCCGGCAGCGCCACCGACAGCAGCAGGCCGGTAGCCGTGAGCAAACCGCTTAGCTGCAGCGTGCGACGCAGCCCGTAGCGGTGCGCGAAGCCGTCGGCAATGAAGCGGCCACCGGCCATGGTGCACATGAAGGCCGTGTAGCCGGCGCCCACCCAGGCGGCCTCGGCGTGCACCACCTTGCGGAAATACACCCCGCTCCAGTCGAACATGGCGCCCTCGCAAATCATGGAGCAGAACGCCAGCACCCCCAGCAACAGCAGCGACTTGTCGGGCAGCGCGAACAGGGGCACCTTCACGTCGGCGCCGAGGCTGGCGTCGCGGGGGCGGATGGAGGTGCTGCAAACTGCTACGCCCGCCACCACCAGCACAGCCACCAGCACGAAGTGCGGCAGCGGGGCCACCTGCTGGCCAATCATGAGAGCCCCCAGCGCCGCCCCAGCAAAACCGGCCAAACTCCAGAGCCCGTGAAACGAGGCCATGATGGACTTGCGGTGCAACTGCTCTACGCCGACCGCCTGGGTGTTGACGGCAATATTAGACAGGTTGGACACGAAGCCAAACAGCACCAGCCCCGCCACCAGCAGCGGCACCGACTGCGCCAGCCCCAGCGCCACCAAGCCCAGCGCGTAGCCCACAATGCCGCCCAGCACCACCCGACGGCTGCCCAGCCGCGCCACCAGCCACCCCGCCACCGGCAGCGAAGCCATGGAGCCTACCGGTGCCGCCAGCAGCAGCAGCCCCAGCCGGGCTTCCGAAATGCCCAGCTGCTGCTGAATGGTGGGAATGCGCGACGCCCAGGTGGAAAACGTGAGGCCCATCAGGAAAAACAGGACCCCCACGGCCACCCGGTAAACCTGGCGGGGCGGGCGGGAAACAGCAAGCGGCAAACGAAGCGTAAGCATAGAAACAGGCAGAAAAATCAAAAGAAAACCAGCCCCATCGGCCACAAAAAAGCCCATTAACCCCTGCGGACAGGAGTTGATGGGCGGGAGAGGCAGGGCAGGGGCAGTAGCAGCGCCGGGGCGGCGCCGCCACAAAGATACCACCCAATCAGGAAGTTGCGCGAGCTTTCGGTATCGGGGTGCCGCCAGCTGGCTGCCCGCCTCCGCCTATCAGCAGGAGGATGGCTGAAAAGCACTTTCTTGCGCTGTTAGTTCCCGGTCCGGGCCTTAGCTTGCAACTCATCTCATCAATCTCACTGCTACCTATGAAACGCTACCTATTCTTGGCCTTCTGCCTGCTGACTATCTTGCCCGCCTGGGCCCTGCGCCCCAGCCGCGACTATGCCTACACGCCCGACTCGCTGAGGCTGCCGTACCGCACGGTACGCATCGAAACGCCCGACCACGCGCAACTCAACAGCTGGATCATCGAGCCCCAGGGCGGCACCGACCAGCACACAACCATCGTAGTGGCCGAGGGCGACGCCGGCAATATGGGCCAGCTGCTCTATCACGCCCGGATGCTGGCCAATGTGGGCTACCGGGTGTTGCTCTTCGATTACCGCGGCTTCGGCCACAGCTCCGACTTTGCTATCGACCAGCAACGGCTGTACTATGCCGAGTTTGCCACCGACCTGCGCGCCGCATTCCGCTACGCCCGCCAGCAGTACCCGGGCACCCGCACGGGCATCTTCGGCTTCTCGATGGGCACCATCATGGCCACCCATGTGGCAGCCACCGACAAGCCGGATTTCCTGATCGGGGAAGGCTACGTGGCCGACCCCACTCAGCTGGTGGCCGCCATTAAGCAGGCAAAGAACAAAGTCGTGACTTTGCCGGCCGAGGCGGTGCAGTATCCGCAGCTGCTGCCGCGCATACAGTGCCCGATGCTGCTGGTAGCCGGCATCCAGGACGTAAACACGCCGCTGGCCGACTCCACCCGCATCGTGCAGACTGCTCGCCGCCGCCAGCGCCGCGAGCTACTCACCTTCGAGGGAGCCCACGGCGGCGGCCTGATGGCCCTGACTTCAAAACCCGGCAACTACGGCGACCTGTATGCCGCGGCCGTGCTGCGGTTTCTGAGCCAGTAGCGCGCCCCGTACCGCGAAAGTCCGTTTCGCGACGAGCAAAGCGAGTTCCTACGCGCCAGCACATAGGGCGTGGTGCCGGATACTCGCTTCGCTCGTCGCGAAACGGACTTTCGCAGTACAGTTTTTTACCGCACCGGACCCGTATCCACCGTTTTCTGCAGGCGGGTTTGGGCTTCCAGGGGGAGCTTGCTGAGCAGGTCGAGGCCGGTGGCGGCTTCCAGGGCGTCCACGCTCACGCGGTAGCGGCTCCAGTCGGGGTCTACGGCCTGGTCGTTGGGGGTGTCGATGGCGAGGATGCGGGCCTGGCCGGCGGCAATGCGCTGCAGGTCGTTGGTGCCTTCGGGCAGCAGCACCAGCAGCTTCCAGACGCGGGCCGGCACCGTCACGCGGCCCTGGTCGATGGTGGTTTTCAGGCCGTTGAGGCCGGTGCCGCCTTTGCCGTAGCAGCCCATCACCACGTACACTTCCTGCCCGCGCTGCACCTGGGCGCGGGTCCATTCCTCGAGGTTGCCCCAGGTGCGCTGGTTGTTGTTGGCCGCCTGCGGAATCATATTGGTCATCAGGAAGGTGGCCGAGTTGTCGTCGAGGTCGGTGGTGCGGTCGGCGCTGGGGCAGTTGTGGCCTTTGTCGAAGCCGGAGCCGGAGTAGCTATTGCGCGTGACGGCGTAGAACTGCCGCGGCAGAGCCGGGTCGGGGCGGAAGTCGTCCTGGCGCGGGGCCGCGCCCATCCAGGCGCGGTTGAGGTGCCAGCTCACCCACGTGGGCGTGCCGCGCTGGGCGTTGTAGCCGATGGTGAACTGCGGTTTGGTGAGCAGGTAATTGGTGGGGTTGCTGGCGTCGGCGGTGGCGCCGCTGGGGTTGCCCAGGGCCATGTTATCGTCGCGGCCGACCACTACGGCCTGGTTTGGGTTGGTGGGTTGCGGAGTGGTGGGTTGTGGAGTGGTGGCCACGCTGCCGCCTGCCACTGCCGCGCCGCCAGCGGCTTCCAGGGCAATGTCGTCGATGTTGAGGCGGCCGGAGCCGCCGTCGGTTTTGCGGATTTCCAGGCGCAGCGGCGCGGGCGTAGGGCCGGCCTGGAAGGTGGTGCTGAGCAGGCGCGGGCTTTGCACGCGCACTGGCTGCCCGATGCGCCGGAACGTGCGGCCGCCGTCCACGCTGCCCCACAGCTCCCAGGTGGCGGCGGCGTCCTGCCCATACAGCGCGCTGCTGACCCGGATGGTGCGCACGCCGGCCGGCGCATCGAAGTTCATGCGCAGCCGGCCCTTGCCGCGCAGGCGGGCGGCGTGCTCGCCGTGCTTGTGGTCCTGTTCCGACGAGCCGATCAGGGCGTCTTCAAAATACCACAGCCCTGTGCCCAGCGGCTCGGTGGCGGCGGTGTAGGCGCCTTTGCTGCCGGCCTCGAAAGTTTCGGGAAAGGCAGTGCCCGCCTGGGCTACGCAGCGGCCGCCCGACTCCACCGGAATGGCCGGCGGCCCCTCGGGCAGCGGCGGGCGGGTCGTCTCGACGGGCGCCTGCGAGCAGGCCAATAGTGGGAGCAGAAGCAGCGGAAAAAGGCGCATAGCAGCAGAATAGGGCGGTAGAGAAACGAGGAGTGGCGCGAAGTTTGACACCCGCCCGGTCCGGGAACGAGGGCAGGGCGATTGTCCCGCGAATCGGTCTGAAAACTACGTGAATCCTTTTATTTCCTTTCCGATGCTGAAAAAACTATGCTGCCTGCTGCTACTGGCCGGTGCCGCGCCACTAGCCCACGCCCAGACCCGCCCTGCGCCGGTGAAAGTGCCTGCTCCTGCCCGTGGGTCCGTGCTGGAAGCCACGGCCACCAAAGAGCACGATACCATGGTGATAGAGCTGACCGATGCTCCCATGGTGATTTGGCGACGGCTGGCGCAGGTACTGGCCGTGCGCGGCTACGCCATCGAGCACAGCAGCCCGGAGCTGCTGACGCTGGCCACGTATCCGCTGGAGGTGCGCAGCTCAAGGATACGGATAGCGGGTATGGTGGAAGGCCGGACGCTGATGGTGCGGGCCTATGCCGTGTATCAGAACGAGGGCTACCCTGAAATCAACCAACGAGCGCGCTGCCGTGGCGGCGACAATGCCGAATGGGAAGAACTGGCAGCCATTGGGCAGCAGCTGGGCGGCACTATCCGCTACACCACCTCGGCCGCACCGCAGTAGGAAGCTTCGCCGTGGCACGGACTTCAGTCCGTAGACCCCTGCTGTCCATGGGTAGAGTGCGGGCTACGGACTGAAGTCCGTGCCACAGGCAGGCGGGCTTCTACTTCTGCTTGGTTTTGAGCTTGGTGGTGCCGACGGGCACTTTGGCCTGCTGCATCTGGGCGGCCAGGGGCACGCTGCTCATGGCCAGAATGGTCTGGTCGTCGGCGAGGGAGGCGCAGGAGAGGGCCACCAGTGCGCCCTGCCACTTGCAGCTGAAGCCCTGCAGGCGGCCGGGCCCGTAGAGGGCCTCGAACGTGGGGCGCACCTTCTGGGCATCGGCGGCGCCCTTCACGATGATGGTGACGGCCGCAAACTGCCCCCGGAAAAACTTGTAGTGAATGCGCGCCGCCGTGAAGCTGCCCACGCGCAGCTGCTCGTCCAGCCGCTCGTATATTTTCTCGTCGCCTTTATCCTGCACCAGGTTCAGGTGAAGCGCTTCGGTGAGCGGCGAGCCAAAGGTGAGCCCCCGGAAGCCGTTGGCGACATCGAGGCGGGCAACGGACTGGGCGCGGGCCGGGAGAGCGAGCAGCAGCGGCAGGAGCAGCAGATAGAAGAAACGCATGGGAAAGCAGAAAACCGAAGGATAAGAAAGGAAGCCGGCCGCCGGGTGCAAACGTAGGGCCAGAAGCGGGCAGTATAAGTGCCCTTCTGCCAGTACGGGTGAAATCAGGCTGCGTGTAGGTGGAAACGTGGTCCGTACGGGTGGAAACGTAAGCTGCATGGATGGAAATGAAATCCGCATAGGTAGAAACGTAATCCGCACGGGTGGAAATACGATCCGCACAGGTGGAAGCGTAAGCTGCACGGGTGGAAACGCGGCGTGTAGGACACGGGGCGCAATCTGGTACATTGGCAGGTGGCGCAACGCCCCGCACCAAACCCCGTCCTTGCCCGCTACCTTGCCGCTTCAACCTCTTTGCCACATGAAACACCCGCTACTCCTGGCTGCCACGTTGGCGGCCGCTGCTTCCCTGGCCGCCTGCTCCGACTCGCCGGGGCGCAAAACGGCCGAGGCCGATGCTCAGCCCGATGCGGCGTTTGAGCGCTACAAGTCACGCTTCATTGACTCGCTCTGGTACTACAACCCCGAGTGGGCCAGCGGCGCCGGCTACCACCGCTACGACTCGCTGCTGGTGGTGCCCAACGAAGGCCGCCGCCGCACCGAGGCCAAGGCCCTGCGGCGCCGCGCCACCGAGTTGGCCACGTTCAAGCCCGAGGAGCTGAGCGTCAACAACCAGACCGACTGGCGCCTGATGCAGAACTACGTGCGCAGCAGCGGCTTCTACGCCGACACGCTGCGCGACTGGCAGTGGAACCCGGCCAACTACAACCTGGGGGCCTCGGTGGGCGAAATCCTCAACGGCCGCTACTGGCCGCTGGATCGGCGGCTGCGGGCCATCAGCCTGAAAATCTCGCGTGCCGCCGACTACTACGCTGCTGCCGAGCAAAACATCAGCACGCCCACCAAAGAGCACACCGAGCTGGCCATTCTGCAGAAC
Source organism: Hymenobacter sp. APR13 (assembly GCF_000737515.1). Lineage (NCBI taxonomy): Bacteria > Pseudomonadati > Bacteroidota > Cytophagia > Cytophagales > Hymenobacteraceae > Hymenobacter > Hymenobacter sp. APR13. Next base: position 4,554,337 of record NZ_CP006587.1, on the reverse strand, counting down.
CAGGGAGGGCTGGAGGTGTTCGGCAAGGCCCTGGAAGATTCCGTGGCCCGCTCGGGGCTGTCGGCACGCGAAAAGGAGGACTTTGCCAACCGGCTGGCTACTACGCGCCTGAGCATCGAGGACTACCTCCGGTTTCTGAAAACGGAGGTGCTGCCGGCCGGCAAATTCCGCAGCTTCCGGCTGGGCCAGGACCTGTTCGCCCGCAAGTTCAGCTACGACATCCAGAGCACCTACTCGGCCGGGCAGGTCTACGAAAAGGCCCTCACGCACAAGCAGGAGCTGCTGCGCGACATGAAGACGCGCGCCACCCGCCTCTACCCCAAATACTTCCCGGGCCAGCCGCTACCCACCGACTCGCTGGCTACCGTGCAGCAGGTCATCGGCAAGCTTTCGGAAAAACACGCCACGCCGGCCGGTTTCGTGCAGGCCGTGAAAGACCAGATGCCCACGCTGGTGAAGTGGGTAGATGACCACAAGCTGCTCACCCAGGACCCCACCAAGCCGCTGGTAGTGCGCGAAACGCCGCTCTACATGCGCGGCAGCGGCGCGGGCGCCAGCATTTCGGCCCCCGGCCCCTACGACAAGGCCGCCAACACCTACTACAACGTGGAGCCTCTCACCGGCCAGCCCGACGCCCAGGCCCAGAGCTACCTGCGCGAATACAACACCTACACGCTGCAGATCCTCAACATCCACGAGGCCATTCCGGGCCACTATACGCAGCTCGTGTACGCCAACCGCAGCCCCTCGCTCATCAAGTCCATCTTCGGCAATGGCGCCATGATTGAAGGGTGGGCCGTGTACGCCGAGCGCATGATGCTGGAAAGCGGCTACGGTGGCAACACCGATGAAATGTGGCTGATGTGGGACAAGTGGAATATGCGCGTGACGCTCAACGCCATCCTCGACCACGAAGTGCACGTGAAAAACGCCTCCGAGGCCGCCACCGTGGCCATGCTCCGCCGCGACGGGTTCCAGGAAGAAGCCGAGGCCCGCAACAAGTGGCGCCGCGCCACCCTCAGCCAGGTGCAGCTCAGCTCGTACTTCACCGGCTACACCGAAATCTACGACCTGCGCCAAGAGCTGAAGAAGGAGCAGGGCCAAGGCTTCGACCTGAAGTCCTTCCACGAGCAATTCCTGAGTTTCGGCAGCGCCCCGGTGCGCTACATCCGGGCCATGATGCTGAAGAAATCCTAAGCAACTATCAGCCTGTTTCATTATGAAAAAGCCGTCTCGAAATGGAATTTCCGGGACGGCTTTTTCGTATGCGTTGGCAGTAATGTTGTCAGGGCGGTGTATCTTCGAAGTTGCTTGTTTCTATTCTTGGTGCTGCCTGAGAGCAGCGCACACTTTTTTGCCGTATGAAAGTTGCTGAACGACAGCGGGTGCATGATGTAAACGATGAGCAGCTGCGCCAGCTCACGCACGAACACCTGAAGGTGTTTGCCAAGTTCACATCGGAAAACTGTGATACATGTGAACTGCTGGCTCCGCCTTTCGCAAAATTCTCGGATGACGAGGAATTTAAGACTATCTTGTTTGTGCGGCTGAATTCCGATGAAAACCCGGTCGCCAAAAAGATTATGCAGGAGAAAGTAGCGCCGTTCTTCGTCTCGTACTGCCAGGGACGCCTGCTGGAGTGCGACATGCTGACCACCGAAGTTGACGTGCTGAGCATGTTGCAGCGCCTGCAGGAATTCATGCCCCAGACTTCATGAGTGGGCTGCGCTTGCACAAAGACGTGTGGGCGCTTGTAGCCTTGGTCGTTTCGCTGCTGCTCATGCTGCTGCTATTTCGGTAGCCGTAGCGGCAGATAAATAAAAGCCCGTTGTGCTCAGCTAGCCTGAGCACAACGGGCTTTTTTGTGAACTTGCGGCCCCCGGAGCCCCGACGGCTCCCACTCAGCAGGCAGTGCATGATAACAGTAGCTCCCCTCCAGCAGGAACACGTGGCCAGCTTCTACCGCTGGATTCGCGACCCGGAAGTAATTAAGTACTCGCTGTCGGCTTTCCAGCGCATGCATACCGACGAACAGATCAACGAGTGGTATGCGGCTACGCTGCAGGATCAGAAAAGCCTCAACCTGGGCATCTTCCTCCCCGACACCAACGAGCTGATCGGCTATGCCGGGCTGTCCGGCATCTCCGCCATCAACCAGTCGGCCGAGTATTTCATCCTCATTGGGCAGAAAGACCACTGGGGGCGGGGCATCGGCACTGCCGTAACTCGGCAGGTGCTGGCCGTGGGCTTTTCAGTTCGGCAGCTAAACCGGATCATGCTCACGGTTTCGGAAACCAACATCGGCGGCTGGAAAGCCTACGCCAAAGCCGGCTTTGTGGAAGAAGGCCGGATGCGCCAGGCCTGCAAGAGAAACGGCCTGTTTCACGACAAAATCATCATGTCGGTGCTGAAGGCTGAGTGGGAGCGTGCCGCCCACTGACACGTGCCTCCGGCATTGCGGCTACCTTTGCTTGGACTGGCGGCCAGCTTCCGGCGCCGGGTTTTAGCTTTTCGCAGTGTTCTTCGTTCTCTCCAAGCTCCTCGATTTTCTGTTGTCGCCGGCCGTGTGGCTGGTAGTGCTGCTGCTGGCGGCAGTGCTGGTGCGGCAGCCGGCCCGTCGCCGCCAGCTGCTACTGGCCACGCTGGCGCTGCTGCTGCTGCTCACCAACCCCGGCCTGATCAATGAGGCGCTGCTGGCCTGGGAGCTGCCCCCGGTGCGCCTGCGCCAGCTGCCGCCCCGCGCCGACGCGGCCGTGCTGCTCACGGGCATCACCAGCGTCAACAAGTCGCCGCACGACCGGGTGTACCTGCACGAAGGCGCAGACCGCCTCACCAACGCGCTGTGGCTGTGGCGGGCCGGGCGTGTGCGCCACATTCTGGTGTCGGGCGGCTCGGGCGCCATGCTGCGCAAGGCCCACACCGAAGCCGCCGACCTCATCACGCTGCTGCACCTGGCCGGCGTGCCCGATTCGGTCATTATCAAAGAAGACCAGAGCCGCAACACCCGCGAAAACGCCCTGTTCACGCGCCGCATCACGCAGGCGCGCCCCGAGCTGGACACGCTCATTCTGGTGACGTCGGCGTTTCATCAACGGCGGGCGCTGGGCTGCTTCGCGCAGGTGGGCCTGCACCCGCAGCCCTTCCCGGCCGGCTACTTCAGCACCGACCGCGCCGCCACCCCCGACTACTGGCTCATGCCCGACCCGCAGGCTCTGAGCCGCTGGAGCCTGCTGCTGCACGAAATCAGCGGGTACGTGGTGTATAAGGTGCTGGGCTACGCGTGAGGTAGCAGGAGGGAATAGCACGTCATGCAGAGGCGCAGCCGAAGCATCTCGCCAGTATAGTAATTCTGCCACACTGGCGAGATGCTTCGGCTGCGCCTCTGCATGACGTGCTTCTACTCCACCTTCTTCTTACCAGCCGCCGGCTTTTCTTCCTTGGCTATCCAGATGGACTTCTGGTTCACGAACTCCCGGATGCCCAGATACGACAGCTCACGGCCGTAGCCTGACTTCTTCACGCCACCAAACGGCATTTCCGGGGCCGACTTCACGAGGCTATTGACGAACACGGCCCCGGCTTCCACGCGCCGGGCCAGCGCCTCGCCGCGCGCCACGTCAGCCGTCCAGACGGAGCCGCCGAGGCCGAAGCGCGAGTCGTTGGCGAGGCGCACGGCGTCGTCGGCGTCTTTGGCTTCCAGCACTAGCGCCACCGGCCCAAACAGCTCCTCGTCGTAGGCGCGCTGGCCGGCCCGGATGTTGCTCAGAATCATGGGGCGGAACAGGGCGGTGCCGGGCTCACTCTGGCCGCCGTACAGCTCCACTTTGGCGCCCTGCTTAATCGAGTCGTTCACCTGCTCGGTCAGCTCGTCGGCCAGGTCGGGGCGGGCCAATGGGCCGTACTGGGTGCCTTCGGAGAGCGGGTCGCCGGGGCGGAAGGCCAGCAGGTGGGTCTTCATCTTCGAGATGAACTCCTTCAATACCGGCTTCTCCACGATAAAGCGCTTGGCCGCAATGCAACTCTGGCCGGCATTGATCATGCGGGCCTGCGCGGCTGTTTTGGCGGCCACCTCCAGGTCGGCATCGGCCAGCACAATGAAGGCGTCGGAGCCGCCCAGCTCCAGCACGGTTTTTTTGATGTAGCGCCCGGCCGTGGCGGCCACCTGGGCGCCGGCGGCTTCCGAGCCGGTGAGCGTTACGGCCCGCACCCGGTCATCGGCAATGAGCGGCTCAATCAGGTCGGAGCCGATGAGCAGCGTGCGGAACGTGGCAGGCGGGAAGCCGGCATCGTGGAAAATCTCTTCCAGCGCCAGCGCACACTGCGGCACGTTGGAGGCGTGCTTGAGCAGGCCCACGTTGCCGGCCATCAGGGCCGGGGCCGCGAAACGCACCACCTGCCAGAACGGGAAGTTCCAGGGCATAATGGCCAGCACCACCCCAATGGGCTCGTGGCTGATGAAGCTGCGCTGCGCTTCGGTCTTGATGATGTCGTCGGCCAGGAACTGCTCGGCGTGCTCGGCGTAATAGTCGCAGCAGAGGGCACATTTCAGGGCTTCGGCACGGCCGTCGGCCAGCGGCTTGCCCATCTCCACGGCCATGAGGCGGGCCAGCTCGTCCTGCCGCTCGCGCAGCAGTTCGGCGGCGCGGTGCATGAGGCGGGTGCGTTCGGCAAACGGCGTAGTGCGCCACGTGGCGGCGGCGCGGTGGCTCTGGGTGAGAATACGCTCGGTCTTCGACCAGGAAAACGCCCGAAACCGGCGCTCTACGCGGCCGGTGTAGGGGTTACGGGATTCAATGGGCATGACAAAGGTGGGTAGAGAAAGAATCGGCCGGGCGGAAAGGCTCGGCCACAGAACAACTTATAGGCAAACGCAGCCGTAGCACGCAGGTTGCCATGCCGCCGCCGGGAGCTATAGCAAATTTACCGGCGGCCCAGCGCGAACAATTGCCCGGGAAGTGTACTTTCGCTTGTCGGTAAGCTTTGCTTCATTGCTCACTCGTCTTATATCCCATTGCCCGTGAATGTCATTCCCCCCGAAGCCATGCCCCCGATAGCCGATGGCGAAGACCTGCTGGTGCAGCGTCTGCGCGACCGGGACGAGGCGGCCATGACGCTATTCTACGACCGATACTCGGCTGCCCTCTACGGCGTTATTATGCGCGTCGTTAAAAAGGAAGAAGAAGCCGAAGACGTGCTACAGGAAAGCATGGTCAAGATCTGGAACTCTTTTTCCTCCTACGATGCTAGCAAAGGCCGGCTGTTTACGTGGGTAATGAACGTGAGCCGGAATTTAGCCATCGACAAAATCCGCTCCCGACAGTACCGCGTAGGTACTCGTACCCAGCCGCTTGAAGACAGCGCCGCAGTACGTGAGCCCGCTTCGCCCACGTTCCGGCCCGAGCACATCGGTTTGCAGGAAATGACCAAAAAACTCTCCCCTGACCAACAGCAGGTCGTTGATATGCTGTACTTCGGAGGCTACACCCAGAGTGAAGTAGCCGACGAGCTGAATCTGCCGCTAGGCACGGTGAAAACCCGCGCCCGCGCTGCTATCAAGGTACTCTCTAAACTGATCCGATAGCCGTGGACATTCAGCAATATATCGAATCAGGCATTCTGGAAGAATACGCGCTAGGCGTACTCTCTGCCGCCGAGGCGGCCCAGGTAGAGCAGATGGCTGCCACCCATCCGACAGTGCAACACGAGTTGCAGGCCGTTATTGGCGGCCTGGATGCGTATGCGCAAGCCCACGCCATTACGCCGCCACCCGCCATGCGGGAGCGGGTGCTGGCAGGCTGGCAACAAGCTATCCGTAGCACTTCTGTCGACGAAACTCCAGTGGTGCCTTTCGCACCCACCGTAGCTGCGGCTCCCACTTCTGAGGCTGCTCCGCTGGGTGTGCCTACGGCTCCCATCGTGCCCGATCCTGTAAGAAAGGACGAGCCCGTCGTACGGCCCATTGGGAGTGCGCCCGAGCCGGTGTATGAGGCGGCGCCGCGCGCTGGCTTTGGCTGGCTGATGGCCGCCTCGGTGGCCCTGCTCCTGAGTTTGGCCGGCAACTACGTGCTCTATAACCGCTGGCAGAATACGGAAACGGCTCTGTTTGCGGCCCAGAACGACCAGGCCCGTTTCGCGGCCACCCAGCAGGCCTCTGAAAAGCGCCTGCTCACCCAGGACCGTGAGCTGGCCGTGCTCCGCGACGAGCAGTACCAGAGCGTGATTCTGGCCGGCACCCCGGCCGCGCCTTCCGCTAAAGCGCGGGTGCTCTACAACCCCACGACTAAAGCCGTGTACGTGAATGTGCGCAGCCTGCCCACGCCGCCCGCTGGCAAGCAGTACCAGCTCTGGGCCCTCGACAACGGCAAGCCCGTGGATGCCGGTGTGCTGGCTGCCACCACCGCCGCCGGCGACAGCCTGCAGCAGATGAAGGACATTGCCAGCGCCCAGGCCTTCGCCATGACGGTGGAAGACGCTGGTGGTAGCGTTTCGCCTACCCTTTCTACGATGACGGTGCTGGGCAAAATGCTCTAAGCTGCGCAGCACGATATAAGAGGGCGTGAGGAAGAAAACTTCTTCACGCCTTCTTTTTGCCAGATAGTTTCTGGCCAGATTGGTGTTATTTAGACTGGAAAATCTTTTTTCACCAGACTTTACAGCAGTGCACGGTACCATTTTCACGCTTCTGAAGCGCTACGTACAAACGCAGTACGACCACAGCACGTGGGTGCGGCTGATGGAAGCGGCAGGCCTGAGCGCTACCAATTTCGATCATAAGAACGTGTACCCCGACGAGCATATGTATGCATTGGTCGGGCAAGCCGCCGAAATGACCGGCCTCTCGGCGCAGGAGCTGCACGAGAAATTCGGGGAGTATCTGGTGCCTGATCTGATGTACATGTACCAGAAGCTGCTGCAACCCCAGTGGACCACGCTGGATATGCTGGAGCACACCGAAAATACCATGCACCGGCAGGTCCGGCAGGAACACGCCGAAAATGCCCCGCCCGTGCTGCAGGTCACGCGCCTCTCGCCCGACGAGCTGGAAATCAACTACGTGTCGAAACGCCGGATGGGGGCGCTGGCCGTGGGCATCGTGCGCGGCATTGCCGCCTACTACGACGAGGCCGACCGCATCGTGGTGGAGCCCGAAACCAGCGAGGACGGCGAGCAGGTTCGCATTCGGGTCCGCCGCGTAGTAACGGCCTGACAACGGCCTGCTCGCATCTATTCACTTTCTACCACCCTCTGTTTCTTCTTCTTTCCATGGAAAAGTCAACCTATTACAACCCAGCCGACCTGGCCAAATTTGGCAACATCACCGAGTGGCAGCCCGAGATGGGCAACAAGTTTTTTGCCTACTATGCCGAGGTGTTCAAGGACGGCGCCCTGTCGGAGCGGGAAAAGTCGCTGATTGCGCTGGCCGTAGCCCACGCCGTGCAATGCCCGTACTGCATCGACGCCTACACGTCGGACTCGCTGCAGAAAGGCGCCGACGAAGCCCAGATGATGGAAGCAGTGCACGTGGCCGCCGCCATCAAGGGCGGAGCCGCCCTGGTGCACGGCGTGCAGATGATGAACAAGGCCAAAGAGCTGTCCATGTGAATCGCTGATTTGCGCTGATTGAGGTGATTTCGCTGATTTTTTCAGTCAGATATTATGCCCTTTCAGTAGCAGTTTCTGGTGACCAGTAATCAGTGAAATCAATTCAATCAGCGTAAATCAGCGATTTATGAAGTCTCTCCAGGCGCGCCACGCGCTATTGGCCGATACTGGCTACCAGCTGACGGTTCTTTCGCAGGCTGATGCCGCCGGGGCGCACCTGCCGGCCTTTGCGCACAAGCTGCGCGAAACCGGCCTGCTGCCGCTGCGCCCGACCAGCCTGCGCGTGATGCAGATCAACGTGGGTAAGATGTGCAACCAGGTGTGCAAGCACTGCCACGTGGACGCCGGGCCCGACCGCACCGAAATCATGACCCGCGAAACGATGCAGCAGTGCCTAGCGGCGCTGGCGCAGTCGGACATCCAGGTGGTGGACCTAACGGGCGGAGCGCCGGAGATGAACCCGGACTTCCGCTGGCTGGTGGAGCAGATTTCGGCCCTGGGCCGGCAGACCATCGTGCGCTGCAACCTCACCATCATCGTGGCCAACAAAAAGTACCACGATTTGCCGGAGTTCTTTGCCAAGCACCGGGTGCAGGTGGTGTCGTCGTTGCCGCACTTCTCGGCGGCCCGCACCGATGCCCAGCGTGGCGAAGGCGTGTTCGGGCGTTCCATCCGGGCCTTGCAGATGCTGAACCAGGTAGGCTACGGCGTGGAAGGCTCGGGTTTGCAGCTGGATCTGGTGTTCAACCCGTCGGGGGCGTTTCTGCCCGGCAACCAGGCGTCGCTGGAACGCGAGTTTAAGCAGCGGCTGCTGCGCGAGCATGGCATCGTGTTCAACAACCTGCTGGCCATCACCAACCTGCCCGTGAGCCGTTTTCTGGAGTATCTGCTGGAAAGCGGCAACTACGAAAGCTACATGGAGAAGCTGGTGGCCGCCTACAACCCCACGGCGGCCGAAAACGTGATGTGCCGCAGCACGCTCAGCGTGAGCTGGGACGGGCTGCTTTACGACTGCGACTTCAACCAGATGCTGGAGCTGCCCGTGGCCGCCACCGCCCCCCAACACATCCGCGACTTCGACGAAGCGGCGCTGAACGCCCGGGCCATCGTGGTAAACCAGCATTGCTTCGGCTGTACGGCTGGTGCGGGCTCCAGCTGCGGCGGCGCTACCACGTAGCCACTTCGGCCAGCGCAACTGCCATAAACCGCACCACTAAATATGCTGAATCGCCTTGTACATAAGCTGGCCTGGCTGCGCCGCACGAGTTTGGTGTCGTCGGGGCTGTGGCTGCTGGCGCTGGGGGCCTGCGGGCGGGAGCGGCAGGGCGAGCCGGCGCGCAACAACACCGCCTACGACCAATTGCTGAAAACGCTGTACCGCAACACGGTGCCGCTGATGCAGCCGGCGCAGCTGGCCGCCACCCTGCAGGCCAAGCCCGGCGGCGTGGTGCTGCTGGACACCCGCACACCCGAAGAGTACCGCATCAGCCACCTGCAGGGCGCCCGGTTTGTGGACTTCGGCACCTTCGAGAAGGCTGAGTTCCGCGACGTGCCCCGCGACCGGCCGGTAGTGGTGTACTGCTCGGTAGGTTACCGGAGCGAGCGGGTAGGGGAGCGGCTGCGCGCCCTCGGCTTCCGCGACGTGCGCAACCTCTACGGCGGCATTTTTCAGTGGGTGAACGACGGCTACCCGGTGTTCAACGCCCAGGGCCGCACCGACGAGGTGCACCCATACTCGGTGCTGTGGAGCCCGTGGCTGAAAAAAGGCCGTAAGGTATATGAGTAGGCTCGTCGGTCCTGACGCTGTGTAGCGCGAACTTTGTAGTTCGCGTCTCCGCGCCGTTGAAACGAAATCGTCCGGGCGGCGCGGGGGCGCGAACTACAAAGTTCGCGCTACACAGCGGCGTCACGTCAGCTTCACAATCATTGCTTTTGAATTCTCTTCCGCTTATGTCTGCCACCAGTACCAATCCTGCTCACCAGCACCTGCTCGTTTTCGCCCGCCACCCCGAACTGGGTAAGGTGAAAACCCGACTGGCCGCCGGCATCGGCAACGAAGCGGCGCTGGCCGTGTACCGGGAGCTGCTGGCCCATACCCGGGCCGTGGCGCAGGCACTGCCCGCCCACAAAACCGTGTGGCTGGCCGAAGCCCCAACAACCCCCCCCGCCAGCGCCGACGCCTGGCCGGACTACGAGCAGCAGCTGCAGTTTCCCGGCGACCTGGGGGCGCGCATGCTGACGGCATTTGCCCACGCCTTCAACCAGGGCGCCCGCGCCGTCCTCATCGTCGGGACGGATTGCCCGGGTTTGTCCACGGCTATTTTGGAGCAGGCATACGCTGCGCTGGCTACGCATGACCTGGTTGTAGGGCCGGCTGAGGATGGCGGGTATTATCTGTTGGGAATGAAAGAGTTGTACGAAGATGTTTTCCTGGGAAAAAGCTGGAGTACTGACTCCGTGCTGGCCCACACCTTGGCCGACGCTGACCGTATGGGCCTGACCGTCGCGCAGCTGCCCACGCTGCGCGACGTAGACGATGCCGCCGACCTGGCCGCTTGGCGCGACACCTCCGGCGAGTAGAAGCTGGGGGTAAGGTGCCGACCAGCAGCTTAAGCAGCCAGCCGCACCAGCCGCTGCTGGCGATAATCCCAAACCATAGCGCCCAGCAGAACGCCATATTCCAGCGCCAGTAGCCACGGATTCTCGGTATAGGCCGTGGTTTGGTAAGCCGCGTACGACAGCACTATCAGTCCCGACCACACGAAGGCGTAGCGGTAGCGCGTAAACACGCTCAGGGCCAGCAGCGGCGTCAGGTACCACGGGTGCACGATGGTAGCCAGCAGGTAGTAGCCCGTGAGCAGCAGCAGCAGGGTGGCCGGTAGGGTGGCCCAGGTCGGGCGCTTTTCGCCGAAGGTCAGCAGCAGAATCCAAGCCACGCTGCCCAGGGCCAGCGCCGGCCCGATGCGGGCAATCTGGTTGTAGCCGGTGAGGTAGTAGCCGCCGGCGCGCAGCAGGTAATACACGCTGGCATTGAACTCGAAGCTGCGGAAATACAGGTTGAGGCTGCGGCCGATGTTGCGGGCCAGCTCTGCCGACACGAACGGCGCGAATAGCAGCGCCACCGTCAGCAGCGTGAGGGCGCCGTAGGCTGCCGTGCGCCACCAGCCCAGCCGGCGCAACAGCAGTGGCAGCAGCAGCAGCGGCAGCAGCTTGGTGCCCACCGCCAGCCCCAGCGCCCCCGCCGAAACCGCCCAGTGCCCCCGCGCCAGCAGCCACAGCGCCAGCAGCAGTAGTGCTACCACCAGGGCCTCGAAGTGCAGGTTGCCGGTCAGCTCCACCAGCACCAACGGGTTGAGCAGGTACCACAGCGCCCGTTGCCGGGGCAGCCCCAGCTGCCGCAGCAGCGCCAGCAGCAGCCCGGCCGTGGCGGCTTCGGCCAGCAGCAGCACCAGCCGCATCAGCAGGACCGCGCCCCGCTCATGGGCCGGAAAGATGCCCGACGCTACCCCGAACACCGCCTGGCACACCGGCGGATACACGGAGTAGTAGTGCGGCGAGTTCAGCCTCGGATAGAGCGTCTGGAGTTCCTCAGCGGCGGGCTGAAGCAGCGTGGTTGCCGGCTGGGGCGAGGTCGGGTTGGCCTGGACCCCAGCCGCAGAATCATCAGCCACGAGTTCATCCGGGCGGTACTGGTACGGGTTGAGGCCAGCGGCCACCAGCAGGCCGTCCCAGCGGAAGCGGTGGTAGTCGTCGGAGAGGGCGGGGAGGGCCGGCAGCCACAGCAGCCGTAGCAGCAGCGCCGCCAGCAGGCCCGCCCATAGCGGCAGCCGCGAGTGTAGCAGCCACGCGTACGCCCCAAATGCCACCGCCAGCAGCCCCAGCAGCAGCCCGAATTCTGCCCGCGGAGTGGCGTAAGCCAGCCCCGCGTACGCCCCGCCCGAAACCAGCAATGCCAGCGCTTGCCGGCCGGTTATCGGCCGCGAATCGTTAGCAAGCGGTTTGGGTGAATTGTTGTCCGTCAGCTTGTTCATGCCGGGTAGCTGATCTGTTGGATGAAGTAGCTGACAACCGGTATCAGGCCCGGTGCCGGACGGAATACAGGAAGATAATGCCGTAGCCGGCCGTGAGCATCAGGTGGAACGGCAATAGGCCCCAGTCGCCGAAATACAGCCCGGCGCCCACTCCGAAGGCGAAGTACAGCGTCAGCAGTCCTTCCGTGAACGTGAGGCCGTCGAGCAGGTCGCCGGTGCGGTAGCGGCGGCCGCGCCAGCCGCCGGTGCGCTTCACCAGCCCCAGCTTGGGCGTGCGGATAAACGCCGACTGCCGGCCCTGGTAGCCCAGCAGCACCGCCCGCGCGTTGTGCAGCGTCAGCCCCATCGACACCGACAAAAACAGCAGGAAGTCGGCCGCGAAGCGCCAGCGCGGGGCGGTGGGCTTATCGAGGCGCCAGGCCGTGTAATAGTAGTACACCAGTGGCACGAAGGCCAGCAGAAACACCGAGGCCACCCGCAGCACCGGCTTCAGTTCCGGCAAATCGGCCCGCACGAACACCAGCGGCACACTCACCAGCGCCATCACCAGAATGGCCACAAACACCGAGCTGTTGAGCAGATGAAACGTGGCGTGCAGCTTGGTGGACAGCGGCTGCCCGGAGCGGAGCACGTTGCGCAGGTGCTTGCGGGCGGTTTCGGCGGCGCCCTTGGTCCAGCGGAACTGCTGCGACTTCAGCGCGTCGAGGGTGGCGGGCAGCTCGGCCGGGGCCACCACGTGGGGCAGGTAGTGGAAGCGCCAGCCCCGCAGCTGGGCGCGGTAGCTCAGGTCCAGGTCTTCGGTGAGCGTATCGGCGTGCCAGCCGCCGGCATCCTCGATGCAGCTGCGGCGCCACACGCCGCCTGTGCCGTTGAAATTGATGAAGTGCCCGCCGGCGTTGCGGCCCAGCTGCTCCACATGGAAGTGCGCGTTCAGCCCGAACGCCTGTAGCTCGGTTAGCAGCGAATACTCCTCGTTGAGGTGGCCCCAGCGCGTCTGGACCACGCCCAGGCGCGGCTCCTGCTGAAAGTACGGCACCGTGCGGCGCAGGAAATCAGGCTGCGGCACAAAGTCGGCGTCGAAGATGGCCACCAGCTCGGCTTCGGAATGGGTCAGGCCGTAGGCTAGGGCGCCGGCCTTGTAGCCCTGGCGGTCGGGCCGGCGCACCTGCTCGATGTGCAGGCCGCGGGCCTGGTGGTAGGCCACGCGCGCCGCCACCAGGGCCACAGTTTCGTCGGTGGAGTCGTCGAGGACCTGGATGTGGAGGCGGTCGGTGGGGTAGTCGAGGGCGGCGCAGGCGTCAATAAGGCGCTCGGCCACAAACACCTCGTTGTAGAGCGGCAGCTGCACCGTCACGCGGGGCCACACGGCCGGCGCGGCCGGCTCCGGCAGCAGGCCCTGCCGGTAGGCACGCCGGGCCAGCCGCGTCAGCTGAAACTGCGTGAGGCTGAAGCCCAACACAAACAGCAGACACAGCCCATAAACGACCAGCAGCGTGATTTCGAGGAAAAGCATTTCAAAAGATGACTAAAGAGAACGTCATGCAGAGGCGGAGCCGAAGCATCTCGCTTGCTGAGGTTGAGTTACTAATCCTGAGTAAGCAAGCGAGATGCTTCGGCTGCGCCTCTGCATGACGTTCTTACTTGCACAAGATCAGGCCGTTTACAGATACCGGAAAATGGTCCAGAGGATTTTGTAGCCGGCGCCCAGTGTGCCGCGCACCGTGCCCGATACTTTGCTGGTGCCGATGCGGCGGCGGTAGCGCACCGGCACTTCGGTGTTGCGCAGGCGCAGCTTGGCGGCTTTGAGCTGCATTTCCACCGTCCAGCCGTAGGTGGTGTCGGCCATGCCAATACGTTGCAGCGCCTCCCGCCGGATTGCCCGGAACGGGCCCAGGTCGGTGAAGTGGGCCCCGTAGAGGCGGCGGAGCAGGTTAGTGGCCAGCCAGTTGCCGAAAATCTGCTGCGGCATCATGGAGCCGGCTTCCCGCTCGCCCAGCGCCCGCGAGCCGATGACCATGTCGGCCTCACCACGCAGGATGGGGGCCACCAGCAGCGGCATTTCCTCGGGGTAGTCGGAATGGTCGCCGTCCAGAAACACGATGATGTCGGCCTGCTCGGGCAGGGGGCGGGCGAAGGCGTGGGCCATGCCGGCCAGGCAGGCGTGGCCGTAGCCGGGGCGGGTTTCGCGCAGCACCGTGGCGCCAGCCGCGCGGGCCACCTCGCCGGTGCGGTCGGAGGAGTTGTTGTCGACTACAATGACTTCCCGCACAAGACCGGCCGGAATCTCGCGCAGCACCTGCGCAATGGACTGCTCTTCGTTGAAAGCAGGAATAATGACGTCAATCAGCATGGCAGGGGCAGCACATAGCCGCCCGCTTTTGGAGGGCAGAGAAAGTTACAGACCACAAAGATGCAGACTTGGACCCGGTTGCCCCCCACGCCGCCCCGCGGCGGGCGCAACATTCGGTGCTGGCAGCGGGTTTCCATCTACTTTTGCGCGCCGGCTGCCCGCCTTATAGGTAGCTGCCGGCTTTCTCACACCCTCAGCCCGCGCACATTGCGCGCCTCATATATGCTTCAGATAGGCGACCAGGCCCCCGACTTCACTCTCAAAACCACCACCGGCGACTCGTTCCGCCTGAGCGAGCAGCGCGGGCAGCGGGCCATCGTGCTGTACTTCTACCCCAAAGACGATACGCCCGGCTGCACCGCCGAAGCCTGCTCGTTCCGCGACCAGTACCAGGATTTCCAGGACCTTGGGGCCGAAGTGGTGGGCGTCAGCTCCGATTCGGAGGCCTCGCACCAGAAATTCACCCAGAAGCACCGGCTGCCCTTCCCGCTGCTGGCCGATGTCGGCGGGCAGGTGCGCAAGCTCTATGAGGTGCCCCGCGCCCTGCTGGGTTTGCTGCCCGGCCGCGTCACGTTCGTCATCGACAAGGAAGGCATGATTCGCTACATTTTCAACTCCATGAACCGGGCCACCGACCACGTAGAAACGGCCAAAAAAGTGCTGGCCGAGCTGAATCAAGCTTAATATATTAAATAAAATATATTAGCCATTCTGCTTCGGGACTGGTATTTTTGCCGCCATGGATGCCTTGCCTGACCAGTTGATTCCAGCTCATGATGCGCACCGTTTGCGCACCCTACACCAGTACCGGATTCTGAACACCACGCCCGAGCCCGTATTTGATGAGTATGTGGCGCTGGCGGCCCAACTGTTTAACCTGCCCATCTCGCTGATTTCGTTGGTGGATGAGGAGCAGGTGTTTTTCAAGGCTAATACCGGCCTGCCCGGGCTGGAGCGGGTAGATCGGGCCGATAGCCTGTGTTCGGCGGCGGTGTTGCAGGATAAGGTGCTGTCGTTTGAGGATTTGTCGGCCAATAGCTGCCGCCTGATCAATCCGTACACGGCGCAGTCGGCCGGGCTGCGGTTCTACGCCGGCGCGGCCCTGCGCATGCCCAACGGCGACAACATCGGGTCGATGTGCGTGATTGGGCGCGAACCCCGCGCCATTACGTCCGGCGAAGAAACCCTGCTTACCATGCTAGCCGACTTAGTGAGCCGCACCATACAGCTGCGGCGCCAGCTCCTGGACTGCGGCCTGCCGGAGCGGTGGGAGCAGGCACAAACCGAGCTGCAGGAACTGCTGCACGACAACTCGGCGCTGGCCCGCTACCTCACCAGCCGCACCGGCACCGTGTCGGCCAGCGAGGCCGACCGGCAGGCAGTAGGGCAGCGGCTGCAGGCGCTGCACCGTCTCCTCGACCGCTACCTCATGCAAACGCTGGCCTAGCGTTCTTCGCTCAGCCCGCAAAAGCAGCTTACTTTCGATAGCAGCAACCGACGGCCTATATTTACGGCCTTTAGCTGTTTACTACGATGGGAGCTTTATTGATTGATATGCTGCAGCGGGCCCAGCGCAGCCGCCGCATTGTGTCGGTGCAGACCGGTGGCACGCTGTTTCTGGGCTACGTGCTCAGCATCAACCCCGAGCTGCTGGTGCTGCGCACCATCACGCGGCAGGGCCTGCTCACGGGCGTGCGTACGCTCGGCCTGGAAACGGTGTCGGAAGTGCATTTCGATGACCGGTATGTGCGCCTGATTGAGTTCAAGGAAAACAACCCCGAAGTAGCCTACGGCCAGGCCGCCGCCCCCGACGGCCTCGATACCACCTACCACACCGTGCCCGCGCTGCTTCAGCACGCCCTCGACACGCACCAGCTGCTGCTGCTCGAAACCCAGAACGACCACGACTACTACGGCTACGTGGTGCGGCTCACGGAAGAGGAGTTGCTGCTGGAAGTGTACACCCAGTACGGCGAGCCCGACGGCCACACCGTGCTCGGCCTCGACGACGTGCGCAGCGTAATCTGGAGCGACGAGGACACGCGCACCATCGAGCTGCTGCTGCGCCAGCGCGACCAGGCCGCCGGCAGCTAGCAGCGCAAGAAGCAGAAGCACGATGCCGGTGTTTTCCGAAGTGCGCGCGCCCCGCATCCGGCTGTATAGCTGGCCCGGGCTGAACGGTATAGGGAGTTGCCTGCTGCTGGTAGTGGTGTATTTCGGCCACCTGCTTTTGGGGGAATCCGCCGTGGTGTGGCTGGCGTGGCTGCTGGCCGGCAGCCTCTACAGTGTCTGGCTGCTGTTTGGCCGGTTCAGCGTTTCTCCCACTGAAGTGCGCCTGGTTACCGGGGGCTGGTTGCGCCCGCACCGCTACCGGGCGCCGCTGGAAGCCGTGATGCTCAATGGCCGCTGGTTGTTGGATGGTGGGAGCCGGAAGGCTGATCAGCCAGTTGCAGTGCTGCAGCTGGAAGTGGCGGAAGACTTTGAAACCGACGAACAGTATATCAGCATTACCTACAACGGAGAAGAAATAGACCATTATTTCTCCTTGCGGCAATGGCCCGATATGGTGGCGGCCCTAACGCACATGGCAGCGTTGCGCCATGAAGCATCGGCAGCCCGGCCTGCCGGTTCTGCGTAAGCAGCAGCTCACCTATGCTGCTTTGCTGATGCTGCGTTCCTCTCTTCTGGTGCTGATGTTGCTGCTGGCCCGCGCCGTAGCGGCCCAGCCTGTGCCTGCCGTGCTCGATGCTACCCTCTCCGGCTACGACTACCCGTTTGCGGTGGGTATGCTGCCTTTGAAGCTGGAAGGGCAGCCGCTGCGCATGGCCTACATGGACGTGCCGCCCACTGCCCGCCCCAACGGCCACACAGTGGTGCTGCTGCACGGCAAAAACTTCTTTGGCGCGTACTGGGTGGAAACCATCCGGGCGCTGACGGCCGCCGGCTTCCGGGTGGTGGTGCCCGATCAGCTGGGCTTCGGCAAGTCCGATAAGCCCGATATTCATTATTCCTTTCACCAACTGGCCCGCAACACCCGGCAGCTGCTCGATACGCTGGGCGTGAAAAAGGCGGTGGTGGTGGGGCACAGCATGGGCGGTATGCTGGCCACGCGCTTCGCTTTGCTCTACCCCGAAACCACTGAGAAGCTGGTCCTGGAAAATCCCATCGGGCTGGAGGACTACCGCGTGGGCGTACCGTTCCAATCCGTCGATCAGGCCGAGGCTACCGAGCGCAAAAGCACCGAGGCCAGCATCCGGAAATACCACGCCACCTACTACCCGCACGGCTACCCCGCCGCCCACGACCAGTGGCTGCTGCCGCTGGCGGCCCAAACCAAAAGCCCGGATTTCGGGCAGGTGGCCCGCGCTAACGCCCTCACCTTCGACATGATCTACCAGCAGCCGGTCTGCTACGAGTTCGGCCAGGTGCGGGTGCCCACGCTGCTCATCATCGGGCAGGATGACCGCACGGTGGTAGGGAAGGGCCTCATCAACAATCCGCAGGTGCTGGCCGCCATGGGCCAGTATCCGGTGCTGGGTAAGCGCGTGGCTGGCCAGATCAAAGGAGCCAAATTAGTGCCGCTGGCGGGCGTGGGCCACATTCCGCATCTGGAGGCCACCCCGCAGTTTCTGGCGGCGCTGCTGGCTTTTGTAAAGCCGTAGGGCGTTTGCCGCTGACGCCGGCCGGCTGCTCCGGGCAGATGTGTGGATTCAACTGTAAGTTGCAGCCGAATCCTGCCTGTTTATGCCCCAGACCTATTTGCGTTGGCTGCTGCCGGCGCTGCTGCTGACTACGGTGCCCACGCTGGCCCAGCGGACAACCCCAGCTCAACCCAAGAAAAAAAGTGCTACGGCCGGCCGGCCGGCCAAAGCCCCGGCGGTAGTGGCAGCCAGCCCCCGCGCCCTAGTCGTGAGCGTCGGTGACACCGGGAAAAGCGCCTTCGTCGTGCCGCAGGTGCAGCTGCCCGTGGCGGCGGCAGCCGGCCGCATCAACCAATACCTGGTAGACGCGGCGTTGGGCGAAGACCTGGAGATGCTACCCGAGCCCCTGACAGCCGCCAGCGGCCTCCGGCAGGCGCTGGCCGAGTACGAAATCAATGGCCAGAGCGGCTTTGTGGGCACCAGCTACGAGGTGCTCTACAATGATGACTACCTGCTGTCGATGGCCCTCACGGCGGAGTATATGGGCGCATACCCGTCGTCGTCGGTTCGGCACGCCACCTTCGACTTGCGCACGGGCCGCCTGCTGCAGGTGCGCGACCTGCTGGCCGACACGCTGGCGCTCCGCCAGCGCTGGCAGCAGTCCATCAACCGCCGCATTGGGGCGCACCTGGCTGCTTTGCCCACCAGCTACCCGGAGCTGGATACCGCCATGCTGGCTGACGTGCGGCAACGCCTATACTGGAACGACAGCACCCGCACCGCCACCCTCGAAGCCAACGACCCGCGGTTTTACGACTTCGCCCTCACGCCCTTCGGCCTCACGCTCTACTACGATTTCGGCTTTCCGCACGTCATTCAGGCCCTGCAGCCCGAAACCGACTACCTGTTTCCTTACGCCGACCTCAAAGCCTGGCTGAAGCCGAAAGGGCCGCTGGAGTTCAAGCGCTAGGTTACGGGAGCCCGCAAACGCAGACCCAGGCCAACAAGCATAGAAAAAAGCGGCGGCACGTTCCTATCAGGAAGTGCCGCCGCTTTCTGTTGTGGCAGTCAATAAGTGGCTTAGCTCAGAATCCGCAGCGAGTCGGCGTGGATGAGCTGGCTGCCCTGGTAGCGGCCTTCGGTAGGGCCGTTTTCGAGGTTGAGCACGCCACGCGGGCAGGCCGTGGAGCACATGCCGCAGCCCACACACGAGGCCCGAATGATAGGCTCGCCCCGCTGGGCGTACTGCTTCACGTCGATACCCATTTCGCAGACGTTGGAGCAGTTGCCGCACGAAATGCACTGTGCGCCGTTGGTGGTGATGCGGAAGCGCGAAAAGTGCTTTTGCAGCAGCCCCAGATAGGCTGCCATCGGGCACCCGAACCGGCACCACACCCGCGCCCCCATCAGCGGGTAGAAGCCCACCCCAATCACACCCGAAAATACCGAGCCGATGGCAAAGCCGTAGGCCTTGGACAGTGGCTCCGTAACGGCTTGCAGGGCCGGCACCGCGCCCGAGGCGCCCAGCCACAGCAGGGCCGTGAGGGCCACAATCAGCACCAGCACGGTGTAGATGATGCGGACTTCCCAGCGCCAGGCGGCGCGGCTTTTGTCGGAGAGGTGGCGGTAGGGGTCGCCGGCGGTTTCGGCCAGCCCGCCGCAGCCGCACACCCACGAGCAGTACCAGCGCTTGCCAAAGAAATACGTGAGAATGGGCGTGCCCACCAAGGACATCACCACGCCCCAGAACACCATGAACACGCCCAGCGCCGGGCCGCCGTCTTTGAGCAGATAACTCACCGTGCTTGGAAACAGATAGTCGTATTTCAGGGGCCAGAAGTAGGAGAAGTAATACTCGGGCCGCTGAAACGCTAGCAGCAGCCCCGGCAGCAGAAACGCAAACCCCAGCTGAAAGAACATCACCGAGGCCGTTCGGATGCGTTGGTAGGGCGAGTGGCGGTACTTCCACAGCGCCCGGCCACCCATCAGCAGCACGGCCAGCGTGTAGAAGGTGCCGTATAAAAACCACTGGTCGCTGGGCTTGTGGCGCAGCCACTGGCTGAACGGGTCGAGGGCGTGAATGAGCTGATTGAGCGGCCCGAAGTTGCCCTGGCCGTCGTCGTTGCTGAACCAGTAGAGTACCACGTAGAAGCCGGTCAGGACCACGGCCGTAAGCCAGGCCACGGCGCCGCGGCTGCTGCTGGCCCGCAGCCAGAGGTTGTCCTGGAGCACCCCGGCCGGCTGGCGCCCAAACGTGTACCAGGCCCAGCCCAGCGTGCCCGCGCTCAGCAGCAGCACGCCCGCCCAGAAGCTGAGGCGCGCCCGGCCTGCATCGGCATCGAAGGCCACGGTGAGCAGCGCCAGGAGCCCCAGGCCAACCACCGTGAGCAGGGTTTTCTCGGTGGCCGTGGTGTCGGGTACCGGTGGGCGGGGCAGGGTCAGGTTAGAGTCAAAAGCCATGACAGACAGCGGAAAACATGCGGGAAATGAAAGCTGGCAACAGGCCGCGCCTAGTGGTGGTGATGGTGGTCTTCGCTGGGTTTGCCGAACAGGTTCAGCAGCGAGCCTACCACGTATAGCGCCGCCCAGCACACATATAGCCAGTTGTAGCCGGGCAGTGAGTGGTGCGCGAAGAAATGCAGAATCAGGTGCGCGCCGCCGCTCATAATCAGGCCCGTAACGGCAATGAACTGGAAGCTGTTGAGGGCGCTGGGACGGTAGAGCTTGGAGAAATCCACGGGAAAAGAGTAGCTGAGTGGTTGAGTAACGGAGTAAGGTGAGAACGTCATGCAGAGGCTCAGCCGAAGCATCTCGCTCGTGTAGTAATCAGCAGCACCACAACGTCAGCACGCGAGATGCTTTGGCTGCGCCTCTGCATGACGTTCTCAGGTACTCCTTGAAAGAAGCTGCTGGTTGAACGTACGCAGGATGGCGGGCTCGTGGCGGCGGAAAAATTCGGGGTCGAAGTTGGCGCGTCGCAGCTGGGCCAGCACTTCCTGCACCGGCGTGCCGGCCCGCAGCCATGTTTCCCACACGTCGTGGCGCTGCCGGATGCCCAGGGCGTTGACGCCCGTTACGGCGTTGCCCTGGCCGGGCCGGTAGTTGATGCGCAGGGCGTGGCGGCCATTGGGGTGCTGCCAGTAGCAGGTGTGCTCGTCGGCCATAGCCTCCGCCGGCACCCGGCCGTAGGTCTGGTACTCGAGCTGAAAGAACTTGGCCGAGTTGAACCACGGCCCGCGCTGGTAGGGCGTCGGCTGCCCGCAGAGGGTGTAGGCCACGGTTTCGCCCTGCATGCGGCCGGTGTACCAGAGCTGCTCGATGGGCACCTCGGCGGCGCCGGGCTGGCGGTGCTGGGCGCAGTCGCCGGCGGCGTACACGTCGGGCAGGCTGGTTTGCAGGTGCGCGTCCACCAGGATGCCGCGGTCGGTTTCCAGGCTGGGGCAGGTGCGGGCCAACGCCAGGTTGGGGGCCACGCCGGTAGCCAAGCCTACCCACTGGCAGGACAGCTCGGTGCCCTGGGTGGTGCGCACGGCGCGCACCCGGCCAGTGTCGTCGGGCAGGATTTCGGCCAGCTCAGTGCCGTAATGCACCGTAATGTGGTGCGCGCGCAGCTGCAGCTCAATCAGGGCGGCTTCTTCGGGGGGCAGCACCGAGCCCCAGTAGCGGCTGTCGCGCACGAGCATGGTCACGGCAATGCCGCGGGAGTGCAGCATCTCAGCCAGCTCAATCCCGATCAGGCCGCCGCCCACCACCACGGCCTGCCGGATGCCGTGCGTGTCGCGGTGCATCTGCTCTAGGTCGGGCAGCGAGTACAGGCCCTGTACGCCCGGCAGGTGCTGGCCGGGCCAGCCCGCCAGCCGGCTCACCGAGCCGGTGGCCAGCAGCAGCTTGTCGTAGGTGAGGGGCGGACCGGAACTCAGGTGCACGGTTTTGCGGCCGGCATCGAGGGCGGTGGCGGTGTCGTGGACCAGCTCCAGGCGGTTTTCCAGCCAGAACCAGTCTTCGTAGGGCTTGATGTCCTGGGCGCGCATATGGCCCATGTACACGTACATGAGGGCCGTGCGGGAAAAGTGGTGTGGCGTCTCCTCCGACACCAGCGTAATGCGGGCCTCGGGCGAGAGCCGCCGCACTGCCAGGGCGCAGCTCACGCCCGTAATGCCGTTGCCGATGATAACCAGGTGCATAGCGCGAAGGGGAGGGGGGAAATGAAAAAAGCCCGGCGGCAAACATCGTCAATGTCGGGCAAACCCGGCCGGAGTTGGCTGCGTGAGCCAGCCCGGTATACGGGCCGGAGCCGGGCCGCGGTTTGGCGTGGGCGGGCCGCTACTGATACGATTGACGGTGCCGATGCCAAAACCTGACATGCTGCTGCCGGGTTTACAGAGAGCCTACTGCCGGGACGTGGCCTGCACACAACTTCACGGGGTAAGGCGCGTACCTGCTCATATAATTCCTCACCCATTACATTCCCCCAACATGGCACTAGATAGTCTGTTTGGCAGCGGCGACGATGTCAACAAAAACGACCAGGAAAATAAGAACATCACCGACAACAGCAACACGGCTCAGAACGAGCAGCTGGAAAAGGAAAAAGACTTTAAGTCGCTGCTCAGCAACGGCAAGGAAGCCAACGACCCCTCGGCGCAACGCAACACCGGCGCCAACGGCTACACCCAGCGCAGCGACCAGAAAAACCAGCTCGAAAACCTGCACATTGGCGGCAGCGAAACCGAGCCCCAGGGCGGCAACGACCACCAGAACGCCGGCGAGCAGGCCCAGGGCCCTGGTTTCGAGGCCGAAGGAAGCTACGACATGGGCAACGCTGTCCGGTCGCGCGACCAGGATTTTGGCGATAAGGAGCCCAGCGGCCCGGCCAAACCCGCCCACGACTAACGCCATCGGCTTCGGCTGCGAGCAACAGAATCCCCGCTTCGAAAGGAGCGGGGATTTTTTGTGCGCGCTACTCATGGGGCCTGTCTTATTGCTAAAATGAAAAAAGCAGCGTCCCCAGGGCCGGATAGTTGCAATAATTAGGATAGAATGTAACAGTTCCTATATCTTTAGGAACCCGTGGTGAACCCCTTTTTCAGCCGCTGTTTTTTCAGCGCTGGCAGCCAGGTTCGCACCGGTTTTGCTCTGATTTTTTCCAACTCCCCAATCCATCCCTATGCCCACTAAATTTACTGTTCCTGAGCCTGAAACCGACGACAGCGCACTACTAAGTGAAGAAGAGGATTATTCCTCCGGCAACGGCCGGCTGGCCCTGATTGTGGGTGCCATTCTGCTGCTGGCCGTCATCGGCTACATGTTTTTGCCGGGTTCCAGCGGCCGCCGCGTGGTTACCACCATCATTCCGTCGGTGATGCTGGGTGAAGCCAGCGTAACGGGCGCACGGGAAGCTGCTCCTGCTGCCACCGCCGATGCAACGGACGCCGAAGAAAAAGCGGCTGCCGATGCCGCTAAGCTGGCCGCCACCGATGCCAAGAAGCCCACCGTAGTGCGCCCAGCCGCCGAGGCTGGCCTGGCCGCTCGCACCGCAGAGTCGGTGGCACCGGTAGCAGCGCCGGCAGAGGAAGCCGTTCCGGCTGCTGAAGCTGCTCCGGCCGCACCCGCGGCCCCTGCCACCGTTACGCTTTCGGGCCGCATTCTGGACGAGGATGGCCGCCCGATGGCCGGCGCCACGGTGCTGCTGAAAGGCTCGCGCAAAGGCACCGGCACTGATGCCAACGGCAACTACACGCTGGAAGTACCCGCCGGCGAAAATTCCCTCGTGTACGGCTACGGCGGCTACCAAGACCAGGAAATCCGCACCCGCGGCTCCCAGCCCGTCAACGTGACGCTGCTGCCCTCGGAAGGAACCAAGCGCCGCCGCAAGTAATCAGTATTGAGTATTTGGTAATAAGCGTTGAGCGGAGGGCTGAGCTGAGTTTCAACGTCCACACGACTTTCTCGCTCTAACTACTCACTACCAACTACTCCCTGCTCACTGACCGCAACAATAAGAAGGCCTCCCCGGATATCCGGGGAGGCCTTCTTGTTGAAAGTAGCCGCGGCGGAGCGCCGGGGCCGTTATTGTCCGCCGAAGCGCTTGCCGAACAGGTAGTACACCGGCACGCCCAGCGCTACCAGCAGCAGCCCCAGGCCCGCGTCGCGGGCCGTGGTGGGCGACACCAGCAGGATGACGCAGAAGGCCGACGCCAGCACCACGTACAGCAGCGGAATCACCGGGTAGCCGAGTGCGCGATAGGGGCGGGGCGCCTCGGGACGGGTGCGGCGCAACACGAAGATGCCGATGATGGTGATGACGTAGAACAGAATCACCGAGAACATCACGTAGTTGAGCAACTGCCCGTAGGAACCCGACAAACACAGCCCGCAGGCCCAAATGCATTGCGCCCACAGCGCCACGCCGGGCACGCCGGCCTTGTTGAGGCGGGCCATGCCAGGGAAGAACAGGCCGTCTTTGGCCATGGCGTAGTAGGCGCGGGCGCCGCTCAGGATGATGCTGTTGTTGGCCCCAAACGTGCTGATCATGATGAGCACGGCCATGAAGCCGGCGCCCACTTTGCCCAGAATGCTGCCGGCCACGGCCGTCCCTACCCGCTCGTCGGCGGCATACATGATGCCGCGGCTCATGAGGTCGGAGGCGGCGGCGGCCGGGTCGCC
The DNA here is from genome assembly GCF_000737515.1 of Hymenobacter sp. APR13. Lineage (NCBI taxonomy): Bacteria > Pseudomonadati > Bacteroidota > Cytophagia > Cytophagales > Hymenobacteraceae > Hymenobacter > Hymenobacter sp. APR13. The sequence continues at coordinate 4,530,047 of NZ_CP006587.1, read as the reverse complement.
GTGCAGCGGCAGCACCAACAGATACACCAGGTTGATGAGCAGGTACAGCCCCGTCACGATGCCGGTGCCGATGGCCATGCTGAGTACGATGGTGCGCTCGGGCCGCACGATTTCGTCGCCGGAGAAGCCGATGTTGTTCCAGGCGTCGGAGCTGAACAGGGAGCCGGTCATGGCCAGGCCGATGGCGCCTACCAGGCCCCAGGTGGTAAGCGGCGTGCCCTGGCCGGCGGCGTCGTAGCTCACGGCCTCCCACATGTTGTGGAAGTTGAGGCTCACGGCCTGGTCGCTGATGCCCAGGGCCAGCCCGAACAGGATGAGCAACGCCAGCGCCACCAGCTTGGTGCTGCCGAAGATGTTGGAGATGAGTTTGCCGCCGCGCACCCCGCGCGAGTTCACCCAGGTGAGGCCCACCAGCATGAAGATGGCCAGCAGCATCACGGTGGAAAACTTCAGCGGGCCCAGCTCAAACAGCACGTTCTGCTCGCTGAACCACGGCACCAGCACGCCCACAAACCGCGCAAACGCCACGGCCACGGCCGCAATTACGCCAGTCTGAATCACAAGGAACAGCGACCAGCCGTAGAGGAAGGCCACCAGCTTGTTGTAGGCCTCGCGCAGGTACACGTACTGCCCGCCCACCTTCGGGAACATGGCCGCCAGCTCGCCGTAGCTCACGGCGCCGGCCAGCGTGATAAAGCCCGTAATCAGCCACACCACCAGCAGCCAGCCCGCCGAGCCAACCTGCCGCGCAATGCCGGCCGAGACAATAAAAATACCGGAGCCAATCATGCTGCCGGTGACAATCATGATGGCGTCGAACAGCGTAATGGCCCGCTGAAAATGGCCTTGTTTCTCAGACATAAAAAAGAGCGAAAACAGGATTTGGGCCGGGAAGATAGAAGTATTCTGAGCATCGAATACCATACGGGGCCGTGGCAGCTCCAGAAACCGGCAACCCGGAACCATTGGGGCCACGGGCGCTGTACTAAGCAGCAAGCAGGGGCCGGCTGGGTAATGTGCTTACTTTTGGTGGACGCTCAGCGGCCTGCAACCTATAGGCCCCAGCTGTACTCTTGTTCCTGATCAGACTTTTTCTCTTTTCTCCCTATGCTCCCTTCTTTTCTTCGCACTGTTTCTTCCGCTCGATACTTGCTGGCTGGCAGCCTGCTGCTGTCGTCGGGTGCGCTTCTCACGGCCTGCAACGACTCCGGTATCGACATTGACGCTCTGAACGCTCAGGCATTGCTGCGCCAGAAGCAGGTGCGCACAGCCGATTCGCTGGCCATTACCAAATACATTGCCGACAGCAGCTTCACCACGGCCCGTCGGCAGCCTTCAGGCCTCTACATCATCACCAAAACGCCCGGTACCGGCAACTTGCCTACCGCCGGCCAGCAGGCTTCGGTGGTGTACAAGGGGAGCCTGATCAGCAACAATCAAGTGTTCGATAAGTCGCGTATTGGGGCCGACGGCCAGCCGGTGCCGTTTGTGTACCGCGTGGGCGGCGGCCAGGTCATTACGGGCTGGGAGCTGGGCATCGCGCAGATGCGCAAAGGCGAAAAGGCCATTCTGCTGATGCCGTCGGAGCTGGCCTATGGGCCAGCCGGCGCCAACGGCGTTATCCCGCCCGACGCGCCCCTGCGCTTCGACGTGGAGCTGACCAACATCCAATAAGTAGTATTGCTTGCCGAACGGGGCGGCCGCTGGAAATCTCTGGCGGCCGCCCCGTTGGTTTTGGGGGGCAGGATGTATGCGCTGTGGGCGTCGTAGCGTGAAGATTGGGTAGAAGCCCTAAAACTCGCTCCGGTCGTACCAGCTGCGCATGCGCCATGGGTCGCCTTTCTGGCGGCGCACCAGCACCAGCCGCGCCGAGCCGGCCCCGCTGAACTGCTGGTTGTCGCGCTGCTCGATGCTGAGCTGGAAAGCCCGCTCCACGTACACGAGCGTGTCGGAAAACAGCGTGTCGGTGGTAGGCAGGTACTGGGTCCATTGCAGGTTGGCGGTGCGCGAGGCCCGGAACAGGCGGTAGGTGGTGGCAATTTCCACGTCGCGGTTCCAGGTGCGGTCCACGTTGGCCGCGAAGTCGCGGTACGTGAACGTGAAGCGCCGGTCGAGCAGCTGGCCGTAGAGCGTGGAGTCGCGCAGCTGATAGGCGCTGCGGAACCGCTCGAAAAAGCCGCGCACCGTCACGGGGTTGCCCAGCAGCTGGTTGGGGTCGGTGGGCTGGTCGTCGAGGCCAGGAGCAAACGGGTTGCAGCCTGCGGCTCCCACGGCGCAGAAAGTAACCGAGTAACGGAGTAGCTGAGTAAGTTGGGGCATAGGCGGATATGCGGCAGCGGCAGGTAAACTAAAGTACTCAGCTACTCAACTGCTCAGCTACTCTTCAGTTGCGGATAAAATACTTTTTCAGGTCGGTCCAGCTCAGGGCGCTGGATGTGCGCTGGTCGCGCCAGCTGGCTATCTTCCATTCATTATTACGACGCCGCACCAGCAACCGGATGTTGCCTTCCAGCATCGTGGAGCGAAACGCCGTGTCCGACTGCACGATTTTCAGCTGGTAGAGGGCCGAAACCTCGGCCGAGTCGGCGGTGAAAAACTGGTCGCGGCGGCCACTGAACGTGAGCTGGTTCTGGGCGGTGCCGGCGGCGGAGCGGCGGCGCAGGCCGTTGAGGTAGTCGCGCTCCTCGTTCACGCTCCAGTTGGTAAACAGCGTGGTGGCGGTGCCGGCCGCCGTGGGGTCGGGCAGGAAGCGGTACTGCGGCCCCACAAATGTGCGCTCGTAGTTCACCACGTTCAGGGTCTGCACGGCCGTGGTGAAATTAGCCAGCAGAATATCAATCTGGGTGGGCGGTAGCCAGTCGCTGGCCGCGCCGGCGGGCTCGGGCTCGCGCAGCTGAAAGCAGCCCGAAAGCAGCACCAGCGGTGCTGCCAGCAACCCGGCTTTGAACGAAAGCCCTGCGGCCCCAACCCCGAAAAATCTGCCACAGAAAGTCATGGGTTGAAGATAAGCAGATTTACGGACCGGCTGCGCGCCAACCTAGCGGCATCCTATGGCCGTCGGCGCGAAGCCAAACCGCTAGGCCGGGGGCGCGTGGTCCGGCTTCGCGCCGGCCGGCGCCGTATGAGGGGCAGCGAAGCGGTTGGCTACGGCTGAATACCTATTTTTGCCGCCCGCTCCCGGAGTTCCAATGTCAAAAAAGCTACTAGTCTTTCTTACCGGTCTGTTTCTGCTGGCGGCGCTGGCGTCGTACGTGTACTACCGGCGCACGGTAGCCGCCGTTCCCCTCGACCCCTGGGCGCTGGTGCCCGACGATGCCGTGCTGGTAACCGCCACCCGCGACCAGCCCACGCTGGTGCGCCACCTCAAGGAAACCCAGGTCTGGGACAACCTCACCACCGTGCGGTATTTCCAGAACCTCGAAAACACGGTGGCGCTGATTGACAGCCTCACTGGCAGCCGCAACGTGGTGCTGCGCTTTCTGGGCCGCAAGCACGTGCTGACGTCGGTACACGTCACCGGGCCCGGCCGCTTCGATGTGCTGCTGCAGGTGCCCATCGGCAGCGTGCGCGAGTACCGGCAGGTGCGCAGCCTGGTGGATGCCCTGGCCCGCGACCCGCAGTTTCGGGTGCGCACCCGCGACTACGAGGGCACGCTGCTCACCGAAATCAATGAGCCCGGCACCGGACGCGGCCTCACGTTTCTCAACCACCGCAACCACCTGATATTTAGTCCTAATCCGCTGCTGGTGGAAGCCGTGGTGCGCCGCCTGGCTGGCCCCGCGCAGCCCACTGTTGCCGCTGACTTCCAGGGCACCGACTTCTTCCGCCTGCGCGACGTGGACGCCACGCTGCTGATCAACTACCGCCGGCTGCCGCAACTGCTGGGTGTGTTTTTTCGAGCCGACGTAGGGCCGAGCATCGGGGCCCTGACCAGCCTGGGCCGCAACGGTCAGCTGGAAATGAAGCTGGCCGGCAACAAAGTGGTGTTCAACGGCTTCGTCAACCCCGAAACCACGGCCGGCAGCCTGCACGAGCGGCTGCGTGGCCAGCCCGCCCAGCGCCTGCGCATGGCCGAAGTGCTGAGCTTGCGCACGGCCTTGCTGGTGCACTTGGGCCTGGGCCCGGCCGGCGTTCTGCGCGGCCCGCGCCCGGCTACACCCCGCCCCGATACCCTCAACCCGGCCGTGCTGCCGCTGCTCGACAGCCTCACGGCGGGCCTGAGTCAGGAAGTGGCGCTGGCCTATCTGGCCCCGCCCACGGCCCGCGTGAAGCCCGGCCGCCTGGCGTTGATGTGGTGTGCCCGGCCCGCGCAGCAGGCGCTGCTGCTGGGCCAGCTGCGCCGGGTAGTGGGCGCCAGCCCGTCGTTTGAGCGGGTAGGGCCCTACCAGATTCACCAGACCGGGGTGCCGGAACTGCCGGCCCGGCTGGTGGGGCCGCTGTTTGCCGGCTTCCGGGCGCCGGTGGTGGCCGTGGTGGGCAGCTACCTGGTGTTCGGCGACGATGCCGCTGCGCTGCGGGCCTGGCTGCAGGACGTGGCCGCCGAAAACGTATGGTCCCGCTCGCCCACGCAGGTGGCTTTTCTGCAGGAAACCCAGCCGCTGGCCCGCCTGAGCGTGGTGCTGGATACCCGCAACGCCTGGAACCTGCTGCTGCGCGGGCTGGTGGAAGAGCGCCGGGCCGGGCTGCTGCGCAACGAGTCGTTGTTTAAGCGGTTTCCGCAGGTGGCGCTGCAGCTGGTGCCCGCCGCCAATGAGCAGGAAGAAGGCGCTCAGTATTTCAGCCAGCTGCTGCTGCGCCATCCGTTGGTGGGTCCGGCCGTGGCGCGGCCGCAGGGCAGCACTGGCACGGGCAGCGTACTGGCCTTCAAAACGCCGCTGGCCGGAGCGCCGCTGCTGGTGCCGGTGGCCGGCGCCACCCGGCCCGGCGTGTTGGTGCAGGATGCCGCCCAGGTGCTGCACTACGTGACGCCCGAAAACGTGGTGGCCTGGTCTGACTCGCTGCCGGGGCCGCTGGTGGGGCGGCTGCAGCGCCGCACGGTGGCCGGCCGCGCCGGCTACCTGCTGGCCACGGCCGGGCAGCTGCATTTCCTGGATCAGCAGGGGCGCCCGGCGCCGCAGTTTCCGCTCAACCTGCCCGACTCGGTGCGGGCTACGGGCCTGAGTGTGTCGCCGGAAGGGGCGGGGGCGGCCCCGCGGCTGCTGGTGGCCGGGGGGGCGGAAACCTGTTTCTGTACGACACCAACGGCAACGCCTACCCCAACTGGCAGCCCAAACGCCTGGACTTCAACCTGGCCGCTCAGCCGCTGTACCTAACCGTAGGCGGGCGCGACGTGCTGGTGGTGCTGCTGGAAAACGGCTACGTCTACGCCTTCGATCAGCAGGGCGCCACCTACCCGGGCTTCCCCATCAGCATGGGTGCGAGGCTGCAGAGCGAGGCGCTGGTGGAAGCGGCCGGCCCCACGCTCAGCCGCACCCGCCTTACCGTGGTCAATCAGCACGGCGAGCAGGTGACCTTCACGCTGGCCGGCGACATCGTGAGCCGCCGCCGGGTGGCTACCTGGAGCCGCAGCTCGGTGTTCCGGCTCATCCCCGACCAGCAGCGGCGCTCTTTCGTGGTGGTGCGCGAAGCCGGCGGCCAGCTGGATCTGTTTGAAGCCGGCGGGCGGCGCCTGCTGGGCCAGCGCTTCCTCACTTCCGGCGCCAAGCCGGTGCAGTTCTTCGACTTTGGCAGTGGCCGCCGCGTGTATGCCATCACGGAGCCGGGCCCCGGCAAGGCCTACCTCTACGACAGCCAGGGCCGCCTGCTGGGCGGGCAGCCTTTCGAGAGCAGCGCCCCGGAAATCGGGCTGGAATATGAAGCCGGCACCAACACCTACCACCTCTACCGCACCGCCGGCCCGGAGCTGCGCCGTACGGGCCTGGAGCTGAAATAGCCGTCTGGGAGAGGTTGGGGCGCGCTCATGCAAGCGCCGCAAGGCCGGCTTCCATGCAAAACTGAATATATTGCCTGTTCAGCCAGCCGCTTTTTCAGGCCGGCCTCAACTTCACTGCGCTTGAACCCAACTTCTACTTCCGCTGCATCCTGGCCTATCGGGCTGGTGGTGGGCAAATTTCTGCCGTTTCATGCCGGGCACCAGCTGCTGCTGGAGCAGGCGGCGGCCCGCGTGCAGGACCTCTACGTGCTGGTGTACTCCAACCCCGATCCGGCCACGATGGACGCCGAAACCCGCGCCAGCTGGATCCGGCAGATTTACACGCCGGCTGGGTCCGAGCCGGGCACGCCGCCGCGCATCGGTAGCACGGTGCTGCACGTGGTGGCCCTGCCGGTGGGCCAGCTGCCCGTGCCGCCCAACGAGGCCGACGACCACTCGCACCGCGAGTTTGTGCGGCGCTGGCTGCGGCAGCAGCCCCTGCGGCCCGATGTGGTATTTGCCTCCGAAGACTACGGCCCCGGCTTCGCAGCGCACATCGGCGCTGAGTACGTGGGGGTAGATCCGGCCCGCACAACGGTGCCTATTTCCGGCACCCGGATTCGCGAAGACCTGTACGGGCACAATGCCTTCCTGCATCCGGTGGTGCAGGCGCACTTTCACTCGCCCCAGTTTATCCGCAAGATTGTGCTGATGGGGGCCGAAAGCACTGGCAAATCCACGCTCAGCAAGGCGCTGGCCGCGGCCTACGGCACCGTGTGGGTGCACGAGTACGGCCGCACGCTGCACGAGGAAAAGAACGGCGCCACCGACTTCGACGACCTGCTCTACATTGCGCACCGCCACCGCGAGCTGGAAGACGAGGCCGTGCCGCACGCCCGCCACTTCCTGTTCGTGGACACCAACGCGGCCACCACGGCGCAGTTCTCCTACTTCTACTATGCCCGCTGCGCGCCCGAACTGATGGCGCTGGCCGCCGAATGCCGGCAGCGTTACTTCCACACCTTCCTCTGCGCCCCCGACATTCCGTACGAAGATGACGGCTGGCGCGACCCGGAAGCCCTGCGCGACTTCCACCACGGCATGGTGGCCATGCAGCTCGACATGCTGCAAATCCCCTACACGCTGCTCACGGGCTCCGTGGAGGAGCGCCTGCAGCAGGTCTACGCCGTGCTCGGCGAGCCGCAGAACGTGCTGGCCTCCGCCCTCACCACCGACCCGCGCAAGTGGGGGTAGGTGGTGGGTTTGTGCGGTAGTGGGTTGGTGGATTTATCGTCATCCTGAGCTTGCGAAGGATCTTATCACGCTTGAACAAGTCGTTGTTACGATTATCGTTCAGCTGAAATAAGGTCCTTCGCAAGCTCAGGATGACAGGACCTGTAGTATCTCACCTATTCGTGAGCCAGCCTTTGCGGTAGAAATACACCAGCTGGAACGCCACAATGCTCACCAGCACCACCAGCAGCACCGGGTAGCCCCAGGGCTCGTAGAGCTCGGGCATGTTGAGGTGGTTGATGCTGCCGTCGGGGTTTTCGCGCTGGAAGTTCATGCCGTAGAGGCCCACCACGAAGCTCAGCGGGATGAAGATGGAGCTGATGATGGTCAGCACCTTCATCACCTCGTTCATGCGGTTGCTCTGGTTGCTCATGAATAGCTCCACCAGGCTCGTCACCGATTCGCGGTAGCTCTCGGCCAAGTCCAGGGCCTGGATGGCGTGGTCGTAGCAGTCGCGGAAGTAGACCTTCATTTCTTCAGGCACTATCTCGTCGGGCATGCGCAGGATTTCGGCCACTTTCTCGCGCTCCGGGTACACGAAGCGCCGGAACCGGATGATGTCCTTTTTCATGCGCAGAATGCGGCCCAGCACGCGCCGGTCGGGGCGGTCCTGCAGAATCCGGTCTTCCAGCTTCTCAATATAGTCGCCGATGGCGGCCATCGTGGGGTAGTACTGGTCGAGCACCACGTCGGTGAGGGCGTAGGCCAGGTATAGCGGCGGCTTGCGCTTGATCTGGCTGAAACCCGACCGGATGCGCTGCCGCACGGTGTCGAGGCAGTCCACGTAGTCGTCCTGAAACGTGAGCACGTAGTTGGGGCCGGTGAAGATGGAGAGCTGGTCGTCGTCGATTTCGAGCAGCTGCGTGAACTCCGTCATGCGCGACACAAGAAACAGGCGATTGTCGCCGAACACGTCCACTTTGGCCCGCTGATAGTCGCCCAGCACGTCTTCCATTTGCAGCGGGTGCAGCTCGAAGTCGGCCATAATCTGCTGCATCAGCTCCAGGTCGTTGTAGCCGCGCACATCAATCCAGTGGCGCAGCTCGGGGTGGCCGTGGAAGTAGGCCAGCAGCTCCTGATAGTCGTCGTATTCGCGCTCCTGGCAGGAATTTTCGTCGTAGGAAATCAAAAACAGCCGGGGCGTGAGCGAGCCTTCGCGGATGGTGAGTGTGCCCGGGCGCTGGCCCACGTGGGCCTCGCGGGCCAAGCGGGTGTCGGCGCGGTCGGCCACGGAATGCCGGCGCTCGGGCGTGGGCTCGGTGGAGGCATCGGGGGGCGGCAGCAGCGGGGCGGCGGCTGTGGGAGAAGCGGGTTCCATAGAAGGGAGGCGGATTGAGGCCAATGTACGGCGGAAGGCGGGGAGAAAGTTGGCCGGCGTACTTTTGGGGCCCATGTCAGTTGCCCGCCCATCCGCCGCCACGCCGCCCGCCGCGCCACCCGCCGCCCGGCAGTTTGTGCGCGGCTCGGTAGGCTCGGGCGTGGCCGTGGTGGCGCGTGCGGCAGGGGCACTGCTGCTCAACAAGCTGCTGGCCGTGTACGGCGGCCCCGGCGGCCTCACGCTGCTGGCGCACTTCCAGAACCTGATGGCCTTGTTCACGACGCTGCCCAACGACGGCACGCACGTGGGCCTGGTGAAATATCTGGCGCCGCTGCCGGCCCGCGCCGGCCGCTACCGGGCGTGGCTGGGGGCCGCGCTGCTGCTGAACGGGGCCGCGCTGGCCCTGGGGCTGCTGGCGCTGCTGCTGTTTCCGGGGCCGCTGGTGGGAGTGTTTCAGCCCTCGGTGGGCTGGGTGGCGCTGTTTGGGCTGGGCATTGCGCTGCTCACGGCCTATGCGCTGCTGGGCGCCGTGTTGCTGGCTGCCGGGCAGCTGCGCGCCTACGTTGGCCTGACGGTAGCGCTGAGCTTGCTGGGGCCGGCGGCGGTGGCGATGGTGCTGGCCGGCGGCGGCGCGGCAACCACGGCGCTGCTGGCGTATCTGCTGGCTCAGGGTGCCACGCTGCTGCCCGCCCTTTGGCTGACGCACCGGGCCGGGCTGCTGCCGGCGCTGTGGCCGGGCCGCCTGAGCAAAGCCGCGCTGCGGGGCCTGGGCCGCTTCCTGCTGATGGCCGTGGGGCTGCTGCTGTTCGGAAAGGCTGTGGACTTTGCGGTGCGGGAGCTGCTGATCCGGCAGTTCAGCCTCGCCGAAACCGACCTCTGGCAGGCCGTAGCCAAGCTCTCCGACAACTACACCATGGTGATGACGGCCGTGATGAGCAGCGTGTATTACCCGCGGCTGGCGGCGCTGGCGCCTCAGCCAGCCGCGCAGCGGGCTTGGGTACGCACGGTGCTGCGGATGCTGGTGCCGCTGCTGGCCGCCGGCCTGGGTTTGCTCTACGCGCTGCGCCACTGGCTGCTGCCGGTGCTATTTGAGGCCCGTTTCGGGGCGGCCGCCAGCCTGCTGGGCCCCCAGCTGCTAGGCGACTGGCTGCGGTTTGTAGCGTGGCCTTTGGTGATGGTGCTCACGGCCCAGGCCCGCGTAGGGCGCTACGTAGCGTTGCAGGCAGCCTCGGCGGTGCTGTACGCCGCGGCCCTGGCGCTGCTGCTGCCGCGGCTGGGTTTGGTGGGAGCGGTGTGGGCCTCGGCGCTGCGCCACGGTCTGCTGCTGCTCTGGTGCGGCTGGTATTTTCGGCGGTTTTGGGTTGGGGAGGTGATGAAGTGATGGGGTGATGAGGTGATGATGGGGTAGGTAAGAAGAAGCAAACAGAACGTCATTCCGAGCGAAGCGAGGAATCTTGCCAGCGCAGTAGAATCCTTCACTACACGGGCGAGATTCCTCGCTCCGCTCGGAATGACGTGCTTACTTTGTCACCCCATCACCCCATCACCTGTCACCTGTCACCTGTCACCTGTCACCCCATCACCTCATCACCACAGAAGAAATGACGCCTCTGGTTACCATTGTGGCGCTTTGCTACAACCACGCCCGCTTCCTGCGGCCCGCGCTGGATTCCATTCTGGCCCAGACGTACCCGCGGCTGGAGGTGTTTCTGGTGGATGATGGCAGCACCGACGACAGCATAGCGGTGCTGCGCGAGTACGCTGCCGCGCATCCGGAGTGGAAAACGGTTTTTCTGCCCCAAAACATCGGCAATTGTGCGGCATTCAACCGGGCTTTCTTCCAGAGCCAAGGTGAGTTTCTTATCGACTTCGCCACCGACGATATCCTGCTGCCCGAGCGGGTGGCGCGGCAGGTGGCGCGGTTTCAGGAGCTGGATGCCAGCTACGGCATGCTCTACGGCAACGTGGCTCTGCACACCGAGGCCGGGGAGTTTCAGCGGCTGTTCCACGCGCCCGGTCCTACGGGTGCGCTGCAGCCGGCTCCCGCGTCGGGCTGGGTATTTGAGGACGTGCTACGCCGGTTTTTCATCAGCGCGCCGTCCATGATGATGCGGCGCGCCACGCTGGAGCAGCTCAACGGCTACGACGAAACGCTGGCCTACGAGGACTTCGATTTCTGGGTGCGGGCCTCCCGCAACTGGCAGTTCAGCTACCAGGACGAAATCCTGACCGAAAAACGCCTGCATCCGCGCTCCATGTCGGCGCAGGGCTACCGGCCCGGCGACCCGCTGGTGGCCTCCACCATCCGCATCTGCCACAAAGCCGCCGCGCTCTGCCGCACCGCCGCAGAGCGCGAAGCGCTGGCCGAGCGGGTACGCTGGGAGCTGCGCCAGGCCGCCCGCTGGGGCAACCTCCCCGAAGCCCGCGACCTGTACGCCCTACTGCGCGAGCTGGGCGGCGCCGGGCTGATTGAGCACGGAATAGGAGCGTATCTGAAGGTGAGGGGGTGATGAGGTGAGAACGTCATGCAGAGGCGCAGCCGAAGCATCTCGCGTGGGCCTCACCCCCCGGCCCCCTCTCCTGCAGAGAGGGGGAGCCAGACGAATATTTTCAGGTGATACAGTTTTAGGGAATTAGCCCGCAAGCGAGATTCCTCGCTCTGCTCGAAATGACGTTCTTATTTTGTCACCTCATCACCTCATACAACTCCACCGGTCCATCCTGTGCAACTAACTGGCGGCGGGGGAACCAGGTCAGCATGGAGTCGGCGGAGTATTGGATGAGCTTGCGGGTGAGCTCGTCGTTCTGCAGGGTGGCGCGGTTGAGCAGCAGCCACGATTTGTCGCCGGGGCGGCGGGCTATGGAGTCGCGCCGTGCGAACCGCTCGTAGTGCAGGCCGGGGGTGGGGCGGAAGCCGTAGTAGAAATCGGCGTGCCGCAGCAGCATATCATCGGTGAACACCACCCCGCGGCGGCTGGCGGGCAGGTGGGTTTTCAGCAGCCGCGCCTGCGCAAAGTGAGCCGATACGCTGGGCTTGCGCATGTAGTACACCGGCCGCACCAGCAGCAGTAGCGCCAGCGTGCCCAGCAGCAGCGCCCCAAAACCCGAGGTGCCCGGCGTGAGCCAGCCGGGCAGCCTGCGTACGTAGCGCAGTCCGGCTACAGCCAGTAGTAGCAGGCCCAGCCCACCGTACAGCACCGATACGCCGTTGTGCAGCCAGCCCGCAAAGCCCAGCAGCACCAGCCCGATCAGCCAGCTTCCGCGCCCGGTTTGCCAGAGGTTGCGCAGCCCAAACCCGGCCGCCAGCGCCAGCGGCGGCAGCAGCGGCGTCACCATGCGGGCCTGCAGCGAAATCGGGTTGTACTCGTGCAGGGAGGTGCTGCCCCACCAGTAGAACGCCAGCGTGCTGGCCGCCAGCGCCACCCAGAACCCGGCCTCATCGTCAGACGTGGCCGCATCTGCTGGGCCACCCGGGCGGCGGCGGCCGAAGCCGGCGGCTACGGCCAGTACTAGCATCACGCCCATACCCAACGCCACAAAAAAGTCGAGCGGCTGCCACGTTACGCGGCCCAGCAGAGCCTCGGCGTGGCCCTGCACGTAGTTGCCGTCGCGCATGTAGGCGTTGGTTTGCTCGATGATGTGGTAACGGTAGAGCACGTCGCCGGTGAGCAGCTGGTAGTAGAGCAAGTAGGCGGCCAGCAAACCCGCGCTCGTCAGCAGCGCCGTGCGCCACAACCGGCCGTGCTGCTTCCGCCAGGTATCCAGCGCCAGCAGGCCCAGGTAAAAGGGCAGGTAAAACACGATGGTTTCCTTACTAAGCAGCCCCGCGAAGCTCAACACAGCGAAGCCCGCGCCCCAGGCCACCGGTCGAAGCTGCCCTGCACGCCGCCCCGCCAGCAGCGCCGCCGCCCCGGCCAGGCACCAGAACATCAGCACGTTGTCGGGGTAGAGATAGATGCTCAGGTTGAGGGTGAAGTAGTGCAGCCCCAGCAGCAGCACAGCGCCGGCTGCCACCAGCGGCTCGCGCCGCCGGTACAGCTGCCAGATGATGCCGGCGCAGCCCAGTGTACACAGCAACGGCCAAAGCGTGGTGCTGATAATGTTCACGCCCAGCAGCCGGTAGAGCGCCGCCACGGGCCCGAAAATCAGCAGGCGCTCCTGCAGCGGGTCGTGAAGCAGGTGCTGCGGGTCGGGGAGGGGGCGGTAGGTGCCGCTGGCCAGGGCCTGCGCGTAGCGGGCGTAGAGGTAGTCGTCGAGGTCGTAGAGGCCCTCGTGGGCCAGCCCAAAAAAGGCCACGGTCACGACCAGCACCAGCACCAGGGCCAGCGTAGGAAAGCGGAAAAGCAGGCGGTGATTCACACCGGCAAAGATGGTGATTAAGTGGTGAGGTGGTTTTTGGTGATGAAGTTATGAGGTGATAGGGGGCACGTGACAGGTGACAAGGAATAAGGGGTAATGCGAGAACGTCATTCCGAGCGGAGCGAGGAATCTCGCGTGCTGACGTTTCTGCGCTGGATTGGAAGGCTTGCGGTTATTCAGGGGCAATTTTGTAGCGTCTAGGCAAGGAGTGGAGGGGCAAGGGCAGCCGCTTGCCCGCAGTCGTTCGACAGCCTTTTTGCTGCGTACATTTACAGCACAGCTATAGCACAGCGTCAGCACGCGAGATTCCTTGCTCCGCTCGGAATGACGTTCTTCTCTTGTCACCTGTCACCTGTCAATCCATCACCTGTCACCCAGAAAAATGCCAGCTAAACTAATCCGACGGGTGCTGCTGCCGGCGCTGCTGCTGCTGGTCGTGGGGTGGGGGCTGGGGGCGTACTGTGAAACCAACGACGACGTAGCCATCATGCAGTTGCTGCGCGGCACCAGCGCGGCAACTCCCGTCACCGACCTGCACCTGTATTTCCACGGCCTGGGCGCCGCGTTGAGCTGGCTCTACCAGGTGGCGCCTGCCGTGCCCTGGTACGCGCTGCTGCTCTACGGCCTGCTCTATGCCGCCACCGTCGGCGCCTTCACCTTCCTTGACCGGCTGCTGCTGGGCCGGCTGCCGGGCCCCTGGATTGCGGGGCTGCTGACGTTGTTTTTCCTGGTGGCCTGGCTGGAGCACGGCTTCTGGTTCAGCTACGTGCGGGTGCCGCTGCTGCTGGCGGGCGTGGGCGTGCTCACGGCCGCGCAGCGCCCCGCCAGCCGCGTCGCGCTGGCACTGGGGCTGCTGGCCTTCGGGTTGGGCTGGCTGATTCGGCCCAGCGCAGCCGTACTGGGGCTGCTGGCGGCCGCGCCGGGAGCGTGGTGGCTGGGCGGCCGCCGGGCTCTGCCGATGCTGGGTGGGGCGGCTGTGGTGGCCATAGCTGGGGCCCTCTGGCTGAACCTGACCTGGAGCCCCGCCACGGCCACTTTCCGCCGCCTCGATGTGCGCAAGTCCAACCTGCTGGACTTTCAGCTCTACCAACCCACCATCGGCCTCTCGCCCGCCGACAGCCTCGGGCTGGCCGCCGCCCGGCACTGGCTGCTGGCCGATTCCACGCTCGTAAACGAGCGACTTTTCGACCGTGCCGCGCCCCTGCCCACGCCGGCCTATTTCCTGCGCACCCTAGCGCCAGCCAAGCTCCGGCTGGCGCTGCCGCAGCTCCTGCGCGACTATTTCCCGCTGCTACTGCTGCTGGCGGCCAGCGGCTGGCTGCTGGCTGCCGCAACGGGGCGGCCCCGTGGTTTTTGGCTGGTGCAGGCTCTGTTTGCCGGGTTGGTGCTGGCGCTGGCCGCGGTGCTCAAGCTGCCGCCCCGCCTCGCGTTGCCGCTGCTCGATATCTGGCTGCTGGGCAACCTGGCGGCGGTGCTGCCGGTGGCCGGACGGCGGGCGCCCTGGGTGCTGCTGGGGGCGCTGGCGCTGGTGGCCGGGCCCTACGCCTACAAAACCGCGCACCGCGCGGCTGTGCTGGGGCAGGAGCGGCAGCACAACCAGCTGGCCCGGCAGCAGCTGGGCTGGCTTACGCGGCAGCGCGGCAGCGCCGCCTCGCAGCTAATCGTGTCCGACGCTTTCGAGGCCACCGGCAAATCGGAGTCGCCTTTTGCAGTAGGGCCGCTGCTGCCGGGCCACTATTCCGGCACCTCCCGGCCAGAAGCCCGCTATATGCCCGTGGCTGGCTGGCTGACGCTGCATCCCTCGCAGGCAGCATGGCGGCGGCAGCTCACCGGTACGCGCCATTTTCCCGAGAGCCTGCGCCGCCTGGCCAGCCGGCCCGGCGTAGCTTGGATTCTCACGCCCGAAACGGCCGCCATTATCAACCGGCAGCTCGCCCGGCCGGCCGGGCCGCGTGTTCGATTAGTACCAATTCTACCCCGGGCGCTGCCTTTGCAGGGGGCGAGAATTCAGGCCCGCAACGCCAGAACCGGCGCTGCCCGGGCCTATGAAATGCGCGGGAACACAGCGCAATAATCGAAAAGGCCATAATTTTATAGGCGGCGTTCCGGACTTATTCGGTGCAATACCGGGTAGTGGTTATATACCTTTGGGTCACTCTCCTTTTCCCCTATTGCTTAGTTCCACTGCCATGATTGCCACGACCATCACCCGCGGAGAGGTTTTGCAGCACCTCGAGCCGTTTTTGCGCGAAAACCTGGGCACCTTCCTCAAAAGCGTGGAAGACAGCTGGCAGCCCGCCGACTACCTGCCCGATTCGCGTCTCGAAAACTTCTTCGATGAGGTAAAGCTGCTGCGCGAGCGTGCCAAAGGCCTCAGCTACGACCTGCTGGCCGTACTTATCGGCGACACTATCACCGAGGAAGCCCTGCCCAACTACGAAGCTTGGTTTCATCAGCTCGATGATCTGGGTCGCGACCCCAACAATGGCTGGGCCCAGTGGATCCGGGGCTGGACAGCCGAGGAAAACCGCCACGGCGACCTGCTCAACCGCTACCTCTACCTGAGCGGCCGCGTGAACATGCGCGAGTTCGAGGTCAGCACGCAGTACCTGATTGCCGACGGCTTCGACCTAGGCACCGCTCACGACCCGTACCGCGCCTTCGTGTACACCAGCTACCAGGAAACGGCCACCAACCTCTCTCACCGCCGTGTGGGCCAGCTGGCCCGCAAAGTCGGCGACGACGGCCTCTCCAAGATCTGCGGCATGATTGCCGGCGACGAAAACCGCCACGCCCGCGTCTACAAGACGTTCGTGGAGAAAATTTTCGAAGTTGATCCTTCGGAAATGATGCTGGCCTTCGAGGACATGATGCGCAAGAAGATTGTGATGCCAGCGCACTACATGCGTGAAATGGGCATCGAGATGGGCAAAACCTTCGGTCACTTCACCGACGCCGCCCAGCGCCTCGGCGTGTACACCAGCCAAGACTACACCGACATCCTCGAAACCCTGCTCACCGACTGGAAAGTAGCCGACGTAACTGGCCTCACCGGTCCTGCCGAGAAAGCCCGTGACTACGTGATGGCCCTGCCCAACCGCCTGCGCCGCGTCGCCGACCGTATGTCGGTGCCCAAGCTGGAATACCGCTTTAAGTGGATCGACTAACCTAATCACGGATTTTTCCGGATTAAGCGGATTAGTCGGATTTTGTAGTCGACACTGATCCGGTCTCTTGTCAATTAACTGAACACATAAAAAAGGAGGCTTGCCGTTTGGCAAGCCTCCTTTTTTTGCTTTCCGGCTACGTGATAAGTCGGCTACAAAATCCGCCCCATCCGTCTAATCCGGAGAAATCCGTGATTCTTACTGGCCGTCCATTACCTGGCCCATGGTCCATTTGCCGTCGGCACCCAGCTTGTAGGTGATGGTGCGGCTGGTGGGGGTGGTAGCGGCCGGCGTGGTGCCGTCAGTGGTAGAGGCCGTGGCGGTAGTTACCGGGAACGAGCGGCTGAGCATGCCGTTGCTGAGCATGTACGTGTCTTTGCCGCTGTAGCCGGTGGCGGCGGTACCCGTAATCATGCCGGGCGAGGTTACGGGCGTGTAGCCCCGCTCGCCGAACTCGTAGCCGTAGAAACCACCGTTGGCCGAAGCGTTGTCGGTGAAGATGTACAGTTCGGGCTTGCCGTTGCCGTTCAGGTCAGCCGAAACGGCGTCGCGCACGGCACCGTTGATGTCAACCCGTACGGGGTCGGCCGAGAGAGCCGAGCCGCGGTAGGCGCGGATGGTGAGCTGGCGCTGGGCGCTTTCACCGGTCGTGCGAATCTCGAAGCGGGAGTCGCCCTGCGTGATTTCGCGCGTGAAGCTCACGGGTTCGGTAGAGGCCGTATTCTCTACGGTTGGAGTGCTGGAAGAGGTGTCTTCCACTGCCGTACGCGACGAATCACAGGCAGTGGCGGTAACCAGGGCAGTGCCGAGTAAGGCGAAAATGGGAGCTTTCATAAAAAGTGGTTAGGAAGAGTGGTACAAGTTGCTAGCCCGACCGAGTGCGGGCCTTCGGCCCCGAAGGACCGGTGAAAGAGCAATCCAAGCGGGCCAATGAATAATGATAGGCCACGCAGAGAATGCGCAATATATACGCAAGGTACCTCATTCTCGGTCAAATACAAATTAAAAACGGACAAATGCCAGTATTGTATTTTCTGGATGGGCAGCAGTACAACCAACTAGGGGCTTGACACCGAGCCTGATCATGAACGGCATACAGACTGCTAGGTTCCTACTAGCTTGCTGAGGCAAATTGGCGTAAAAAAGCCGGAAGCCAATGCAAAGCGTGAACGGCTTTCATCGGCTTCCGGCTTTCAGATAAAGCGTAGGTTTAGCTTTGCACTTGTACGCCTTTCCAGAAGGCCACCCGGCCCTTAATTTGCTGGGCTGCCTCCTTGGGTTCGGGGTAATACCAGGCGGCATCTTTGTTCAGCTCGCCGCTTACGCGCAGGGAATAATAGCTGGCCCGGCCTTTCCAGGGGCAGGAAGTGTGCGCAATGCTGTCCTCGAAAAACTCCCGTTTGATAGAATCGGCCGGGAAATAGTGGTTATTTTCAACGACCACGGTTTCGTCGCTTTCGGCAATGACGGTGTTGTTCCAGATGGCTTTCATGGGTAGTCGGGTTTTAGTTGTTAGTTGTCAGGTTGTAGTTGTTGGCTGTCTGGTTTCGTACTAACAACTGACAACCAACAACTGGCAACTACTACCTACTCCCCCGACAACTAAAAACCGGCTTCCGTTGTTCTAAAAGCTCACTCCCCCAATTTTTATGTCCGCAGGCTTTCGTTTTCGGGATTTCGTGCCCGAGGAGTCGACTGAGAAAGGCTTCGACTCCCTTTTCAAGATATTTATGCAGCTGGTCACCATTACCAGCGGCGACGTGGGCGAGGCGCTTTCCTGGCTGAACGAGCTGGATAAGCAGTACGGCCTCACCGACGACGGCTACGGCATGGGCGACTTCATCGAGGACCTCAAGAAGAAGGGCTACATCGACGAGAACGAGCAGGAGCCGGGCTCGTTCAACATCACGGCCAAAAGCGAGCAGACGATTCGTAAGTCGGCGCTGGAGGAAATCTTCGGCAAGCTCAAGAAGTCGGGGCAGGGCAACCACCGCACGCCCCACACCGGCCAGGGCGACGAGCAGAGCACCGACATGCGGGAGTTCCGCTTCGGCGACTCGCTCGACCAGATTTCCATGACCGAGAGCATCCGCAACGCCCAGCTCAACCACGGCATGGACGGCGACAACTTCATGCTGACTGAGGGCGACCTGGAAGTGCGCGAAAACGAGCACAAAAGCCAGACCAGCACCGTGCTCATGATTGACATTTCGCACTCGATGATTCTGTACGGCGAGGACCGCATCACGCCGGCCAAGAAGGTGGCAATGGCTTTGGCCGAGCTGGTGAAGCAGAAGTACCCCAAGGACTTCCTCGACGTGATTGTGTTCGGCAACGACGCCTGGCAGATTGAGGTGAAGGAGCTGCCCTACCTGCAGGTGGGCCCCTACCACACCAACACCGTGGCCGGCCTGGAGCTGGCCCTGGACCTGCTGCGCAAGCGCAAAACGCCCAACAAGCAGATCTTTATGATTACCGACGGCAAGCCCACCTGCCTGAAGGAAGCTGGCGGCTACTACAAAAACTCGTTCGGGCTCGACCGCAAAGTGGTCAACAAAACCCTGAACCTGGCCGCCTCGGCCCGCCGCATTAAAGTGCCCATCACCACCTTCATGATTGCCGACGACCCGTACCTGCGCCGCTTTGTGGAGGAATTCACGGAGGTCAACCAGGGTAAGGCGTATTACTCGTCGCTCAAAGGCCTCGGCCACATGATTTTCGAGGACTACAAGCGCAACCGCCGCAAAAACGTGTAACGGCTGAACGGCCTCGCAGTAGCGCGAACTTTGTAGTTCGCGCTACTGTCTACCTCTTTCCATTCGCTCATTCTATTCTCCCTTCATGCCTTCTTACGATTCTCTCTCCGCCGACCAGCTCCAGCAAATCACCACCCTCGGTGCTCTGAAGCAGGCGGGCTATCAGCCGCGCTCCGTGAAACAGGAGCTGCGCGACAACCTGATCAAGAAACTCCAAAGCAAAGAGGACGTGTTTCCCGGCATCTTCGGCTACGAGGAAACCGTGATTCCCGAGCTGCAGCGCGCCATTCTGGCCGGCCACCACATCAACCTGCTGGGCTTGCGCGGCCAGGCCAAAACCCGCATTGCCCGCCTGCTCATCGGCCTGCTCGATGAGTACGTACCGGTAGTGGCCGGCTCCGAGCTCAACGACGACCCGCTGCAGCCGCTGTCGGTATTCGCTAAAAACCTGATTGCCGAGCACGGCGACAACACGCCCGTGACCTGGATGGGCCGCCAGGACCGCTACACCGAGAAGCTGGCGACCCCCGATGTATCTGTAGCCGACCTCATCGGCGACGCCGACCCCATCAAAGCGGCCACGCTGCGGTTGCCGTATTCCGATGAGCGGGTGATCCACTTCGGCCTGATTCCGCGGGCGCATCGGGGCATTTTCGTGATTAACGAGCTGCCCGACTTGCAGGCCCGCATCCAGGTGTCGCTGTTCAATATTCTGCAGGAAGGCGACATCCAGATTCGGGGCTTCAAGGTGCGGCTGCCGCTGGACCTGCAGTTTGTGTTCACGGCCAACCCCGAGGACTACACTAACCGTGGCTCTATCGTAACGCCCCTCAAGGACCGCATCGACGCCCAGATCATCACGCACTACCCGAAATCCATCGAAATCGGCAAGCGCATTACCAAGCAGGAAGCCCGCATCCAGGACGTGCAGAAAGGCATGGTAACCACCAACGAAGTGATTCATGACCTCGTGGAGCAGGTGGCCGTAGAGGCCCGCGCTTCGGAGTTCGTGGACGCCAAGTCGGGCGTGTCGGCCCGCCTCACCATCTCGGCCTACGAGCAGGTAGTGGCCGGCGCCGAGCGCCGCGCCCTCATCAACGGTGAAGCCACCACCTACGTGCGCCTCGGTGACTTCATTTCGGCAGTGCCGGCCGTGACGGGCAAGGTGGAGCTGGTGTACGAAGGCGAGCAGGAGGGAGCCGGCATCGTGGCCGAGAAGCTGATGGGCAAGGCCATCCGCACCCTGTTCCTGAACTACTTCCCTGACCCCGACAAAGCCAAGAAGCTTAAAGGCCGCCCCTCGCCCTACAAAACGGTGCAGGAGTGGTTCGGCTCAGGCCACACCGTGGATTTGCTCCACGATGCCAGCACGAAAGACTACCGCGCCGTGCTCGACCAGGTACCCGGCCTGCGCGACATCGTGACGGAGCTGCACCCCAACGAAACGCCCGAGCACACCTACTTCCTGATGGAGTTCCTGCTCCACGGCCTGAGCGAGTACAGCCTGATTTCGCGCAACCGCCTCACGGCCGGTGCCCAGTTCAAGGACCTGCTCAGCAGCATGTTCACCATGCCCAGCTTCGGCGAGGACGACAACGAGGACGACGAAGACGAGAAGCCCCAGCGCGGCCGCCGTCGGTAGCCAAAACCAGTAGCGCGAACTTTGCATTTCGCGCCCTCGCGCCGTTCAGACGATTGCAACGGTGCGGGGACGCGAACTACAAAGTTCGCGCTACAAAAACGCCCCGCGTACCGAAAGGTGCGCGGGGCGTTTAGCGTTTGGATAAGCTGGCAGTTACGCTTGCTCGGTTACCACGATTTTCTGAATCTCGTCGTTGGCCTGAATCTGGTCAATCACGTCGAGGCCTTCTACCACTTTGCCGAACACGGTGTGGTTGCGGTCGAGGTGGGCAGTGTTCTGGCGGTCATGCACGATGAAGAACTGGCTGCCACCGGTGTTGCGGCCGGCGTGAGCCATGCTCAGGGCGCCGCGCTCGTGGTACTGGTGGTCGCCGGTCAGCTCGCAGTCGATTTTGTAGCCGGGGCCGCCGGTGCCGGCCATGCCTTTGGCACCATCGCGCGAGTTGGGGCAGCCGCCCTGAATCACGAAGTTGGGGATGACGCGGTGAAACTTCAGGCCGTCGTAGAAGCCCTGCTGGGCCAGGTCGGTGAAGTTCTTCACGGTTTTGGGAGCATCTTGTTCGTAGAACTCCACTTTCATCACGCCCTTGTTGGTGTGGATTTCGGCAGTCTTCATAAGGAAGGAAATTAGGATTAACGGCACCTATACGCAGGGCCCGGGTCCGCGGGTGCGGTACCGGGCGCAAAGGTAACCAATTCAGTTGCGGCATAAACATCCGGGTGCCGCAACAGTTTCGTAAGCACACTACCACGGCGCCCTCCGACCGGAGCCGCCGCCTTTCCACCAATCCACTTTCCGTTTTTATGAAAAAGAATCTGCGCACCGCTTCCCTGAGTGTTCTGTCGGCTGGCCTGCTCTCGTTTGCCTTGGCAAGCTGCGGCGACAACAAAACCGCCGAAACCACCACCATGACCGACATGGCCACTACTGTCGACTCCACGGCGATGATGACTGACTCGGCCCGCATGGCGAAGCCCGAAGGCGTGATGGTAGACGGCGTGGCCATGACGCCTGATAAGAACATCGTGCAGAATGCCGTGCAGGCCAGCAGCGTAACCACGCTGGTGAAGGCCGTGCAGGCCGCCGGCCTCGATGGCACGCTCAGCGGCCCCGGTCCGTTCACGGTGTTTGCCCCCACCAACGCTGCCTTCGACAAGCTGCCCAAAGGTGCGCTCGACGGCCTGCTCAAGCCCGAAAGCAAAGACAAGCTGAAAGGCGTGCTCACCTACCACGTAATTGCCGGCCGCCTGCTGGCCCAGGACCTGAAAGACGGCCAGAAACTGACCACCGTCAACGGTCAGCAGCTGTCGGTGATGGTGAAGGATGGCAAAGTGATGCTCAGCAACGGCAAAGATGCTCCAGTGAACGTGGCTACGGCCGACGTCATCTCTAGCAACGGCGTGACGCACGTTATCGACGGTGTGCTGCTGCCCACGGCAGAGTAGTATTGCTCATCTGACACGCTGAATAAGGACGTCAGATGAACACAAAAAAGCCGGCCATTCGGCCGGTCGTTTTTGTGGGTGTTGTGCTGGCTGTAGGGCTTGCCGTCGGGCTTGGCTTACAGCCCGGCGCCGTCGGTGATGCGCTCGGCAAAGCCGGCCCAGTCGCCCTGCTCGCCTTTAGCCACGGTGGTGGAGAGGTGGTCGTGGAGGATGTTGGCGAAGGGCATGGGCACCAGGTGCGTGCGCGATTCATCCAGCACCAGGCGCATGTCTTTGCGGATGATGACCGGGGCCGCGCCTACGGGCTGGTAGTGGCGCTCGGCCACCAGCTTGCCGTAGCCTTTGTAGATGGGCGTGTTGAAGAGGGTGGAGGTGAAGAACTCGTACACCTGCTGCCGGTCGAGGCCGCTTTTCTGGGCCAGCGTGAAGGCTTCGGCCATAGCCTCGATGGCAGCGCCCAGCATGAAGTTGCCGCAGAGCTTCACGGTGCTGGCTGCGCCGGGGTCGTCGCCGAAATCGTGGACGCCCTGGCCGAGGGCCTCCAGCAGCGGCGCGAGGCGTTGGCGGGCGCTGGCTTCACCGGAAGCGGCCAGCCAGAGCTTGGCCGCGGCCGCCACGTCGGGCTTGCCAAAGACGGGCGTGGCTACCAGGGTGCTGCCGTGCTGGGCGTGGGCTTCGGCCAGGCGGCGGTTGGTGTCGGGGGCCACGGTGCTGCACGAGGCGTGCACGGCGCCGGCGGGCAGAGCAGCGACCAGCCCATCGGGCCCCAGGCACAGCTCCAGTAGGGCGGCGTCATCCGTGACCATGGAGAACACAAAGGCCGCGTCGGCAACGGCGGCGGCGGGGGTGGCGGCCACGGTGGCGCCCAGCTTTTCGAGGTCGGCGGCTTTGCTGGCCGTGCGGTTGTAGACGGTGAGGCGGTGCCCGGCCTTCAGAAGGTTTTTGGCCATGGCCTCGCCCATATTTCCCAGGCCGAGGAAGGCTACGTTATGCTGTGTCAAGAGTGTTTTTTGGTGATGAGGTGATGAGGTGATGAAGTTATGAGGTGACAGGTAACAGGTGAAAAGTAGCAGGGGTTATAACGTATGAACGTCATTCCGAGCGAAGCGAGGAATCTCGCGTGCTGACTTTGCAATAGTAGTCAGGCATCAGCATGCGAGATTCCTCGCGCTGCTCGGAATGACGTTCTTATTTTACCTGTCACCTGTCACCTGTCACCTGTCACCTGTCACCTCATCACCCCATCACCTCATCACCAAAAAAACACCTATTTCCGATTGTCGTCGGCTTGCTGCATGCTTACGTAGCTGTCGTAGCGGGGGAGGGCGATGCGGCCTTTGTCGACAGCTTCGCGCACGGCGCAGCCGGGCTCGTGCAGGTGCTGGCAGTTGTGGTAGCGGCACTGGTTGAGCAGGGCGCGCATTTCGGGGAAGTAGTGGGCCAGCTCGCCGGCTTTCATGTCCACGAGGCCCAGTTCCTTGATGCCGGGCGTGTCGATGAGGAAGGTGCCGGGGCGCACTTCCAGCATCTCAGCAAAGGTGGTGGTGTGCACGCCCTTGTCGGAAAACTCGCTGATTTCGGCGGTTTTCAGGTCCAGGTCGGGCACCAGTGCATTGATGAGCGTGCTTTTGCCCACGCCGGAGTGGCCGGAGAGCAGGGTGGTTTTGCCGTTGAGCTGGGCGTCGATTTCCGCCACGCCCTCGCCGGTGTGGGCCGAGCAGCGCATGCCCGGGTAGCCGATGCGCTGGTACATGTCCAGAATCTGCTCCTGGTAGTCAGCGAGGTCTTCGTCGTAGAGGTCAGTTTTGTTGAAAAGCAGCGTCACGGGAATCCGGTAGGCCTCGGCCGTCACCAGAAACCGGTCGATGAAGCCGAACGAGGTAGCCGGCGAAACCAGCGTGACCACCAGCATGGCCTGGTCGAGGTTGGCGGCGACGATGTGGGCGTGCTCAGTTTTGTGCACCGAGCGCCGGATGATGTAATTGCGGCGCGGCTCGATGTGGTGGATTACGCCGGCACCTTCGGTCTGCTCTTCTACCGTGAAGGCCACCTCGTCGCCCACGGCCAGCGGGTTGCTCACTTTCAGGCCTTTGATCTTGAACTTGCCGCGCAGTCGGCAGCGGTGCAGCTGCCCCGTGCCGGTTTCGCGCACCACATACCACGAGCCTGTGGATTTTACAACGGTTCCGGTCATGAGAGTAACTGAGTAAAGGAGTATCTGAGTAAGGAGTAACTGAGCAGTTGAGTAACTGAGTAGCAGGGTTGAGCTGTAGAACGCACTACTCAGTTACTCAACTGCTCAGTTACTCTGTTCAAGCCAGCGCATGATTTTGTTGGTGGCGCCGCTGTGGTCGTGTACGTAGTCGAGGCTGAGGTCCTGCACTTTCAAGCGGGCTTCTTCCTGGTGAAACAGCGGCCCGAAGGCGCGTAGCAGCTCGTCTGCCGATGTCACCGGGAAGGCACAGCCCAGGTCTACCAGGTCTTCGGCTTCCTGAAATTTGTGGTAAGTAGGGCCGAAGAACAGCGGCAGGCCAAAGGCGGCGGCCTCCAGCGTGTTGTGCAGGCCCTTGCCGAAAGCCCCGCCCACGTAGGCGAAATGCCCGAACCGGTACAGCTGGCTGAGCAGCCCCACGTTGTCGATGAGCAGCACCCGGGCCTGGGCCACGGTGGCGGGCTCGGCGCGGGAGTAGCGCACCACCTGGCCGGGCAGCACGTCCTCCACCAGCCGCAAAGTGGTTTCGCTGATTTCGTGGGGCGCCACGATGAAGCGGAGCTGCGCGGCGTACTGGCGCATGAGCGGCGTGAGTGCCGGCAGGTCTTCGGGCCAGCTGCTGCCAATGATGAACACGGGCACCCAGTCGTCGGTGAAGGCGTCTACGAGGGGCAGCGGGCGGGGCTGAGCGGCGGCGGTGCGCACCACCGTGTCGAAGCGGGTGTCGCCGGCCACGCTGGCCTGGCTGATGCCGGCGCCGTGCAGCAGGGCGGCCGAGGCCTGGTTCTGGGTGAAGATGTGGGTGAAGCAGCCCAGGATTTTCCGGAAAAAACCACCCCCGGGCTGGAAAAACAGCTGGTCGGGCCGGAAAATGGCCGACACGCAGATGGTGGTGATGCGCCGCCGCTGCAGCTCGGCCAGAAAGAAATACCAGAACTCGTACTTCACGAATACGGCCAGCTGCGGCTGCACCGCATCCAGAAAGGCGCGGGCGTTGGCAGCCGTATCCAGAGGCAGGTAGAAGATGTAGTGGGCACCGGGCCAGTTTTTGCGCACCTCGTAGCCGGAGGGCGAAAAGAACGTCAGCACGATTTTGTGGCCGGGGAAGCGGGCGGCGTAGGCCTCCATCAGGGGGCGGCCCTGCTCAAACTCGCCCAGCGAGGCGCAGTGAAACCAAGCCAGCGGCGCGGTTTCGGCCTGCAGGGCAGCCTGAATCCGGGGCAGCAGCCCCTGCCGGCCCTGCACCCATTGCGCCGCTTTGGGCACAAAAGGCGCTACCAGCTGCAGCAGCCACGCATACAGGCGCAGGACAATGGAATAGAGGAAAGACAATTGGTGGTGCTTAGTGCCTGATGCTTCGAGCTTAGGCAACGAAATGGTAGCCGTGCGCTCGGAAGCCCAAACGAGCAGTAGTTCAGACGAGAGTGCGCAAAAATAGGCTTTTGCTTGCAGGCGAACTAAAAAAGGCTCCGACGTATCCGCCGGAGCCTTTGAAGAGCCCTATGCACTAGGCACAAAGCGTTATGCACTACAGATTAGTGATTGGCTTGCTTGCCGAGGTAGTTGGCAACCCCTTCGCGGGTGGCCGACATAGCCTCCTTGCCTTCTTCCCAGTTGGCGGGGCAAACTTCGCCCTTCACCTCGAAGTACTGCAGCGCGTCCACCATGCGCATGGCTTCGTCGATGCTACGGCCGAGGGGACCGTCGTTTACTACCTGGTGGCGCACGATGCCGTCCTTATCAATCAGGAATAGGCCGCGGTAGGCCAGAGGCGAGCCCACGAAAGTCATTTCGCCGGCTTCGTTGTAGTCGTAGTGGCCGCCGAGCACGTCGTAGTTGGCCGCAATGGTTTTGGTGGCGTCGGCCACCAGTGGGTATTTCACGCCTTCGATGCCGCCGTTGTCGCGCGGCGTCTGCAGCCAGGCAAAGTGCGAGAAGTGCGTATCCGTCGAGCAGCCTACAATGGCCACGCCCTTGGCCTCAAAGTCGGCCAGACGATCCTGGAAAGCAATGATTTCGGTGGGGCAAACGAACGTGAAGTCGGCGGGGTAGAAGTAGAAGATGACGTGCTTCTTGCCCAGGTAACGATCGAGGGAGAAATCCTCTTCGAATTCGCTGTCAATTACAGCGGTAGCTTTGAAAGAAGGGGCACGCTTGCCTACGAGAACTGCCATGGATTGGTGAGTTGGTGATGAACTGATTGGGTGATGAGGAGGCGAAGAAGGTGGAGTGCAATCGGATGAAGCAGCTGAAAAGAACAGGCCGCGCTACGCGAAAAGCCGTACGGCTAAGCTCGGGTCACTGACTTCCGTGCTGCCCTAGCGGGCCACTTTCTCGCCGGTGATGTGCAGGGAAAAGGTGTGGGCCTGAAAGCCGGGCATGTTGCGCTGCGCAAAGAACTCCTGCAGCAGGGCATCCAGCTGCGGGTCGTGGAAATCCAGGATTTCCTGCGTGTCGGAGCAGATCAGGTGGTGATGTGCCGAGCAGTCGGCATCGTAGCGGCGCGAGCCGCCTTCGGCCGAGGCTACGCGGCGCGTGAGGCCGGCTTCCACAAACGAGTCGAGGGCCTTGTACACGGTGCCGAGCGACAGGTTGGGCACCTGCTGCAGCACCTGCCGGTGCACCTGCTCGGCCGTGGGGTGGCCCGGCAGCTGCAGCAGGCACTCCAGAATAGTCAGGCGCTGCCGGGTGGCCCGCAGGCCGGCCTTGGCCAGTCGGTCGCGCAATTGGCCCGGCGTGGGCGGCGTATGTTCAGAATGAAAGGTCACTAGGTAAGAATGCTTCTCCGCAAAGATACGCCTATAAGCCCGCCAGTCCCAAAAATGTTCAGTGAGGCCGCTGGAAGGGTGTTGTTCGTTGTTCGTGATTCGTTGCTCGTTGTTAGCTATTAGAAGCCGCGTGCTGCCTATACATTGTGCCTGACAACGAACAACTCCCTACGCCTGCCCGCGGCAGACTACCTGGAAGGTCTGGCGGGTGCGTTGCTCCAGCAGCAGCTCGCGCCCCTCGGTGAGGCGCTGGATGCTGGCCGCATCGTAGTTTTTGATGGTGTAAAGCTCCAGGCCCGTGTTGTAGTGAATGGTGAACTGGTCGCGCAGCAAGGCCAGCAGCTTTTCGAGGCGGTAGGCCGAGAATTCCGTGCATACCGAAAAGCTGATGGCCGAGTTCTGCATCAGATGAATCTTGAGCCGCACCTGCGCCAGCGCCCCGAAAATCACCTCCAGGTTTTCCTCAGAAATAAATGTCAGGTCCTTGCTCTCAAACGACACCAGGCACTGCCCGTCCTTACGGATGAAGGCCGGCGCCAGCAGGCCGTGGCGGCAGTCGTGGATGCGGGTGCCCTCGGCGCTGGGGTCCAGAAACGACTTCACCAGCAGCGGAATCCGGCGCACGGCCAGCGGCTTGATGGTTTTGGGGTGGATGACACTGGCGCCGTAGTACGCCATTTCGATGGTTTCCTGGTAGCTGATTTCGGGGTAGCGCACCGTATCTCGGAAAAACTTGGGGTCGGCGTTCAGCAAGCCCGCCACGTCCTTCCAGATAGTCACCGACCCGGCCTGCAGGCAGTAGGCGAAAATGGCCGCCGTGTAGTCGGAGCCCTCCCGGCCCAGCGTGGTGGTCTGGCCGCTGGCCGTGCCGCCCACGAAACCCTGGGTCACGACAGGGCCGTGGGCCAGCAGGTCGGGCAGCGCGGCCAGCAGGTGGCGCTCTGTGGTGGGCCAGTCTACGCGGCCCTCGCGCCAGGTATGGTCCGTGCGAATCAGGGGGCGGCAGTCCAGCCACTGGGCGCGCAGGGCGCGGGCCACAATGCACGTCGCCAGCAGCTCCCCGAAGCTCACAATCTGGTCGTACTGCCGGTCGTAGTCGCCGGGCAGGAGGGTGGCCAGCCGGTCGCCGAGCTGCTCGAACAGGGTGGCCAGCAGCGGGGCGGCGCTGTCGGTCGGGGCTGCCTCGTCGGCTACGCCCAGCTCTGCGGCTACGTTCGCATGAAACTCGCGCAGGTGGGCCAGTGGGGCGGTGAAATCCTGCCCGCTGTGGGCCAGCTGAAACAGTTCCTCCAGAGCGTTGGTGGTTTTGCCCATCGCCGACACCACAATCAGCAGCGGCGCGCCGGCCCCGTACTCCTGCACAATGCGGCCGAGGTTGCGGATGGCCGCGGCGTCTTTCACCGAGGCGCCGCCAAACTTGTAGACTTTCAACTGAGAGGATTCCTGCATGGGCTCAAATGTAGGGCGGAACGGATATTTGTGCCACTACGCCCGAAAAAGGTTAATTTTGGCTTCCCACCCATCCGTTCATTCTCTCAGGCTTTTATGAATCAACACGACAAGCTGGCGCTGCCCGTAGGCACTACTCTGGACCGTTTCATCATGCGCAAGCAGGAGGATTTTCCTTATGCCACCGGCGAGCTGAGCCAGTTGCTGCGCGATATTGCCCTGGCCGCCAAAATCGTGAACCGCGAAATCAACCGCTCCGGCCTCATCGATATTGCCGGCGCGTACGGCAACCGCAACGTGCAGGGCGAAGACCAGCAGAAGCTCGACGTCATTGCCAACATCCGCTTCATCCGGGCGCTGCGCAACGGCGGCGAGGTGTGCACCATCATCAGCGAGGAAGACGAGGAAGTCATCCAGACCGGCAACGTGCAGGGCAAGTACATCGTGGCCATCGACCCGCTCGACGGTTCCAGCAACATCGATGTAAACGTGTCCATCGGCACCATCTTCAGCATCTACCGGCGCGTATCGCCCACCGGCGCCGAAGGCACAATGGCAGACTGCCTGCAGAGCGGCACCCACCAGGTAGCGGCCGGCTACGTAATCTACGGCTCCAGCACCATGATGGTGTACACCACCGGCAACGGCGTCAACGGCTTCACCTACGAGCCCAGCCTGGGCGAGTTCTTCCTATCGCACCCCAACATTCAGTCGCCTAAATCGGGCAACGTGTACTCCGTAAATGAGGGCAGTTCGGCGTCCTTCTCGCCCGGCATGGCCGCCTACGTGGCCCACTGCAAGGAGCAGGGCTACTCGGCCCGCTACATTGGCTCGCTGGTGGCCGACTTCCACCGCAACCTGCTCAAGGGCGGCATCTACATTTACCCCTCCACCCAGAAGTCGCCGAAGGGCAAGCTGCGCCTTATGTACGAGTGCAATCCGCTGGCGTTCATTGTGGAGCAGGCCGGCGGCAAAGCCAGCAACGGCTACATGCGCACCATGGAAATCGAGCCACTCGACATGCACGACCGGTGCCCACTGTTCATCGGCTCTGTAGACTTGGTGAGCCAGGCTGAGGAGTTTATGGCCCGCG
Organism: Hymenobacter sp. APR13; assembly: GCF_000737515.1. Lineage (NCBI taxonomy): Bacteria > Pseudomonadati > Bacteroidota > Cytophagia > Cytophagales > Hymenobacteraceae > Hymenobacter > Hymenobacter sp. APR13. Next base: position 4,500,634 of record NZ_CP006587.1, on the reverse strand, counting down.
AACTGGCTCAGGCAGAGTAGCCGGTCGCTCCGGCCGGATTCAGCTGGCATACCTATAAAAAGAAGCCCGTCTGCACTGCTGCAGACGGGCTTCTTTATTGCTATTGAAGAAAAGAACTAGTCTTTCTTCTTGGCGCTTTTCTTAGGAGCCTTTTCCGCTTCCTCGGCGGGCTCAGCAGCTTTCTTCTTGGCTTTCGGCTTTTCTTCCGTAGCCTCGTCGTCGGCTTTCTTGGCTGCTTTCTTAGCAGGCGCTGCAGCGGGGGCTTCGGTTTCAGCGGCGGCAGCTTCGGTAGCTTCCTCAGCGGCTTCCTGGTATTCCAAGCGGCTGCTTACCACGTGGTACCACTGCACCAGCTTCTTGATGTCGGACATGTACACCCGGTCCCGATCGTAGTCGGGGATGATTTCGCCCATGAACGCCGTCAGGTCGCGGTCATCCGACTTGTGGGTGAGGGCCAGGCTGCTGCCATGCTTCTGGTAAATCCGGTCGAAAACTTCCGTCAGCGGTACCGTCTGGTCGTAGTCCTGGGTGTAGATGGAAATCTCCTGCAGCAGCGACACCTTGTTGCGGGCCGAGGCCACGGAGCGGGTGGCCTGCTCATTGAGGGCTTCCACGATAACGCCCGCGCGGGTTGGCTTCACGAGGCGGTACAGACCGGGCATTCCGCTGATAGCGGCAATCTCCTTCAGGTCGTAGGGCATAGGGGTAAAACAGTTGTTGGAAAAAGCAAAGTTACTCAGTTGCGGCGGCTTGGCCGGGGGCTGGCAGCTTAAATACAATCGGCAGGCTGGTCAGCACGGCATAATCGGGCTTCTTGAACTGGAGCAGGCGTACTACGCGCAGCGCTTCCTCGCCACAGCCACCCCCAATGTTCTTCACCAGTTTGATACCCGACATGGTACCATCCGTGTTCAGCGTGAAGCTCACGATACAGGTGCCCTGAATGCGGTTGCGGCGGGCCAGAATCGGGTATTTCTTTTCTTTCTCAATGAAGGCATACAAGGCATCCTGGCCACCCTCGTAGTACTCGGCTACCGGAATGGTTTTGCTCACGTTGCCTACCTGATGCGCCGGGGCTGCCGCGGCTGGTTCGGCTTCCGGCGCTACCGTTTCCGGCGCCGGCCCATCGGTCTTGACCTTTACTTTGGTTTTCTGCGCCAACGCCGGTACCGAGCAGGCCAGCAGGCCCAGGGCCAGCGCGAAGGAAAGTTTTTTCATGAACGTAACAGCAAGAAAAAAGGGAAGGAAAAAAGCCGGAACAACCCGGCCCGGCACCCAGACAATTACGAGGCCAATCTACACAATCTCCTCCGTTTGGGCCATCTGCCGGTTCACGTCCTCGATGAAGGCCAGCACCTCGTCGCGGCCCGTTTTCTCCTCCGCCGACGTAACGAAATGGCGCGGCACCTCATCCCACGATTCGCTCATTTTGCGCATGTATTCCGTCACGTTCTGGTGCGTGCGACTCCCCGATTGTTTGTCGGCCTTGGTGAATACCATCACAAACGGAATGCCTTCAGTGCCGAGCATTTCCATGAATTCCAGGTCCACGGCCTGGGCCGTATGGCGGGAGTCAATCAGCACAAACACGCAGGACAGGTTTTCGCGCTGGCGCAGATAGAAATTAATCATGCGGCCCCATTTCACGCGGCTGTCCTTGCTGACTTTGGCGTAGCCATAGCCCGGCAAGTCAACCAGATACCATTCTTTATTAACCAGGAAATGGTTGATAAGCTGAGTCTTGCCCGGCAGGGAAGATGTTTTGGCCAGCCCTTTGCGCTCCATCAACATATTAATGAGCGAGGATTTGCCCACGTTGGAGCGGCCGATAAAGGCATACTCGGGGAGCGTGGGCGGCGGGCATTGGTCTACCCGCGTATTGCTCATTAAGAAAGAAGCGTCACGAATTTGCATACTGAAATGGACAGGTGTGAAAGCAAAGGTACGCCCGGAAAAACATTGCCTCTATTCTTGCCAGGTAAACCGGAGTTGAGGCAAATTTCGTAGCCTATTCGAGGTTGTTTGTAAAGCAGACCTATATTTGCGCGGTTAGAGTACCTTGCTCAAAGCAAAAAAACGGCATAGCCTTATTTTTTTCTGGGCGTTGCTGCACTGATTTTATATGAATTGGATGGGACTAAGTTGGTATTATAAAATTTCTATCTTTGCCCGCAAATTCACTTGTTCTGCACTCGCCAAAATCCTGAAATAAGTAGCGTAAAGAAGAAAAATTGCTCTTTTTAGCGTGAAAAAAATAGTTCCTTACTTAACCCTAGGACAGGTTTTCAGTATAAGAGGCATCTTACCGCAAAACCGCTGCTACAAGCAGTATCCGCACCTGGGTTAACTCCTCTTGCAACTCCTTATTCCTCAAACCCCTCCTCAGATGGACAACTTAGTCAAAAGGTTATTGAAAGCCTCTTGCGCCTTAGCTCTTACCGCGGCCGTGGCCCAGCCTGCGCTGGCCCAGAGCACGCGCCAGCAGCTTAAGACGGCAAATAAGTTATTCGACCAAGAAAACTACCGGGCCTCCATTCCTTATTATGAGCAGGTTCTGGCAAAGGAGCCCAACAACGCACTGGCGCTGTTCCGTGCCGGTATTTCTTATATGTCGTTTGACAAAGAGAAAGCCAGCGACTATATCTATAAAGCTCAGAAGCTGAAGCCTAAGGTTTCGAAGGACGTAGAATATTGGCTTGGCCGTGTTGACCACCTCAACTACAACTTTGATGAGGCCATCACGCACTATCAGGCGTACAATGCCACGCTGAAGCCCAAGGACACGCGCAAAGCTCAACTGGCGCAGTTGATTCAGCACTCGAAAAATGCCAAGGTGCAGTTCAACAGCCCCAAGGACATCTTCGTGAAGAACCTGGGCCCTACGATCAACACGCCTTACTCGGAGCACAGCCCCGTGATTTCGCAGGACGACAAGATTCTGCTGTTCACGTCGCGCTCCGATAACATGAGCGCCCAATCGGTTGCGCAGGACGCCAAGAACAACAAGAAAGACAAGAACCTGGCGACTGACGGTCAGTACTACGAAAACATCTACGAAGCGCGCCGCATCGACGACGAGAACTGGGAGAAGCCCCGCTCGCTGAGCACGGTGCTCAACGGCAAAGGCCACGATGCTTCGATTCAGGTGTTCGATAACGACACCAAACTGCTGATGTACCGCAATGACGAAAACGGCGACATCATGTACGCCGAGAAGTCGGGCGCTGACTGGACCGAGCCGAAGAAGTTGAACGACAACATCAACTCCAAAGCCTTCGAGTCGGACGCATACATCACCCCGGATGGACGGACCATTTACTTCTCTACGGGTAAATACTCGGAAGACGGTACGCTGGACATCTACTACGCTACCCGTCAGCAGGGTGGCGACTGGGGCACGGCTAAGCCTGTTGCTGGCATCAACACCAAATACGACGACGACAGCCCGTACCTGAGCAAGGATGGCCGGACGCTGTACTTCGCTTCGCGTGGCCACAACACCATGGGCGGCTACGACATCTTCAAGTCGGACTATGATTCGGTAGGCAACAAGTGGGGCCGTCCGGAGAACATGGGCTACCCTGTGAATACGCCTGATGATGACACGTACTACCGTCTGAGCCCGAATGGCTCGTATGCGTATCTGTCGTCGTACCGCATCGGTGGCTACGGTGAAAAAGATATCTACACCATCAACTACATCAAGAACGCCATCATCCGGGGCAAAGTGTTCAGCAAGCGCGACAGCACCACGGTAATTCCCGGCGTAGAGCTGGTATTCAGCGGCACTCAGGCCGACAAAACGGCCCTGAGCTACCGCGACGTAACCAAGCCCGAAACCGGCGACTATCAGGTGAACGTGCTTTCGGGCCGTACGTACCAAGTAGCTGCTTCCAAGGATGGTCAGAACGTAGCCACGGAGGAATTTGCAATACCCGTATCGACCAACGATTCGACGGTCATTGAGAAGAACTTCTACGTTGATTACGTAGACACGAGCTCGGTAGCTGGTGTGGCTATGAAGCCTATCTACTTTGATACCGACAAGTACAAGCTGCGGGCTGAAAGCATCACGGAGTTGAACAACATTGCCGCTATCCTGGCTGCTAATCCTGGTGTGAACATCTCGATTGAAGGCCACTGCGACTCGCGCAACACCGACGAGTACAACATGGTACTGGGTCAGAACCGTGCGGATGCTGCTTACAACTACCTGAAGAAGCAGGGTGTAGGCGAAACCCGTATGGTAACGGTTAGCTACGGCGAGCGTCGTCCGGCAGCCGGCAACGACACGCCAGAAAACATGCAGCTTAACCGCCGCGTAGAGTTCCGTACGATTCTGAAGGAGGGTGAAGCCATGCCAACCATGACGCCTCCTGCTGCCCCAACTTCGGCCACTCCAGTGCGCACTACGCCACTGCAGCCCGGCAAAAGCAAGGTGAAGATGGCTGACGGCACCAAGGTGAAAACCAAAGTGGACGAGGACAGCGACAAAGTGAAAGTGAAAACCAAAGGTGCTTCGGACGAGAAAAGCAAGACGGTGACCAAAGAAGGTACCATTGATGCCAAGACCAAAGACGCCAACGGCGAAAAGACCAAAGTGAAGACGGACAACGACTAAGCCGCTTCTGATAGCTAGTAAAACGGGCCGGGCAAATTGCTCGGCCCGTTTTTTTTCAACATAATGGCCGAACCAACGTTATGTTTGGGCAATTTTGCCCCTGAATTTTCGTTGTTCGCCCCAGAACTATGGCCGTAGTACCTTACAAAGACGACACCGCTGGCAAAAAGTCACAGGTGGCGCACATGTTCAACAGCATTGCCGGGAAGTACGACTTCCTCAACCACTTCCTGAGTGCGGGCACCGATATCTACTGGCGGCGTAAGGCCGTGAGCGAGTTGAAGCAACTGCGGCCGGCCCGGATTCTGGATATTGCTACCGGCACAGCCGACTTCGCCATCGAGACACTGCGGGCGGCTTCGGCCGACGCGCAGGTGACGGGGGTGGATATTTCGGAAGGAATGCTGGCGGTTGGGCGTAAAAAGCTGGAAGCCAAAGGCCTCACCAACCGTATCCGGCTGGAGCTGGGTGACTCGGAGAATCTGCCGTTTCCGGACGGCCACTTCGACGCCGTAACGGCTTCGTTTGGGGTGCGCAACTTCGAAAACCTGGCTATTGGCCTGGCCGAGATGCGGCGGGTACTGCGGCCGGGCGGCAAGCTCGTGATTCTGGAGTTTTCCAAGCCCACGGCCTTTCCCATGAAACAGGCCTACAATTTTTACTTCCGGCATATTCTGCCGGTATTTGGCAAACTCATTTCCAAAGACCGCGCCGCCTACACGTACCTGCCCGAATCGGTGCAGGCTTTCCCGGACGGCCCCGACTTCCTGGCTATTCTCCGGCAGGTTGGCTTTACTTCTCCCGCATGGCAACCCCTCACTTTCGGCATCAGCTCCATTTACACCGCACTCAAGTAGGCCAGGTTGCGTTGGCCGGCCTGCTGGCTCTGGCCGTGCCGCTCAGTGGGCTGGCGCAGAACAAGAGCCGGAGCAGCGCCAGCCGGGGCAAAGGCGGCCGCGTGAAGTCCATTACGGTGCAAAACCTGCCCGGCTACGACGACAAGTGGTTTCACCCCGGCTTCTACATTGCCCCCAACTTTTCGAGCTATAAGGTTGAGCAGTCACCGGCTTACATCGCCAACTTCGGCACGTCACGCGGCGTAACGGCTAATTCCAAGATCAGCCCCGGCTTCGCTGTAGGCTTTGTGGGCGATGCGCGGTTGAACGACTATTTGAACCTGCGCTTTGCGCCGGGCGTGAGTTTCATCACACGTCAGATTGAGTTCAAGCCAGATGGCTACACGCCAAACCCTGCCAACGAAGATGATCCGGAAGAAATCCTGACTCAGGAGGTAGGGGCCACACAGGTGGATTTGCCGCTGCTGGTGAAATTCCACTCGGAGCGTCGCCGTAACACGCGCGTCTACGTAGTGGGTGGCCTTAAGCCCAGCGTAAACGTGGGCACGCGTCGCAAAGACCCGGACCGCAACCAGCTGTCGGTGGCCAGCAGTGACCTAGCCATTGAGTATGGTGTGGGCCTCGACCTGTTTTACCCGTTCTTCAAGTTTGCCCCCGAACTGCGCTTCTCGCATGGCCTGAGCAACCAGCACCAGGGCGTAGACAACATCTACAGCCGCAGCATCCAAAGCCTGCGCAGCAACACAGTGACGCTGTACCTGACCTTTGAGTAACCTGCGAATGCGTGGCTGAAATCAAGAAATGGCTGGCTGCCCAACAGTGTGTTGGCGTGGCCAGCCATTTTTCATCTGGCTTTCTGTCGTTTTAACAAGTCTATATGAAAACTGCCTTCATCACCGGGGCTTCCTCGGGTATTGGCCGTGCTACGGCCGTAGCGCTGGCACAGGCCGGGTTCCAATTGGTCGTTACCGGGCGCCGCCGCGAGAAGCTGGAGGAGCTGGCCCGGGAACTGGGGGATACTCCCACGCACATTCTCACCTTCGACGTGCGCGACCGGGCGGCGGTGGAGGCTGCCGTCGGGAGTTTGCCTGCAGCGTTTGCTGAGGTAGACGTGCTGATCAACAACGCCGGCAATGCCCACGGCCTGGCCCCGATTCAGGACGGCAACCCCGACGACTGGGACGCCATGCTCGATGGCAACGTGAAGGGGCTGCTGTACGTGAGCCGGGCCGTGCTGCCCGCTATGACGCGCCGGCAAGTGGGCCACATCATCAATATCGGCTCCATTGCCGGCATCGAGGCCTATGCCAACGGCAACGTGTACTGCGCCTCCAAGGCCGCCGTGTCGATGCTGACCCGCACCATGCGGCTGGATCTGCTGCCCCACAACATCCGGGTGGCAGAGGTGAACCCCGGCGCGGTGGAAACCGACTTCTCGAAAGTGCGCTTCAAAGGCGACGAAGCCCGCGCCGAGTCTGTATATAAGGGCTTTCAGCCGCTGGTGGCGCAGGATGTGGCCGAAGTCATTCAGTTCATGGTGACCCGGCCGCCGCACGTAAACGTAGCTGAGGTGCTTCTGCTGCCAACGGCGCAGGGCGCGGCTGCTACCATTCGGCGGGAATCATAACCGAAAGCCAACGCACTGCAGCGAGCTGCAAAAACACAGCCCGGCCAATCAGTTGGCCGGGCTGTGTAGCATTTAGAGCTGTCGGGAGGCCAGCTGCTGCAGCAGGCCGGCGTGTAGGGTGTGCTGGCCGGCGAAGCGCAGAATTTCGGGCTCTACGCCGAATTCGCGCAGAAATGCGCCCTGCTTCTCTACATCAGCAGGCGAAACAAACTCGTCTTCGTCGCCGCAGACCAGCGTGACGGGCAGGCCGCGCAGCAACCGTCCCGCTGCCTGAAAGTCCATGTCGGGCGGGAAGGCGCCGGCCCACAGAATCAGCCGGGCCGGCCGGAAGGGCGCACGCGCCAGCCAGCGGCTGACAGTAGCCGCGCCCTGCGAGAAGCCCAGCACCGTTACTTGGGCCTCAGCCGAGGCCTGGGGCAGCAGGGTGGCGGCCAGCTGGTTGAGGTAGCCGACGTAGTCGTCGATTTCGAGTAGCCGGTCTTCGCGCGTCATCCAGGTGGCGCCCACCCGGCCGCCGGTACCTTGCAGGTAGAACCGCGAAAGGCCCTCGGGCGCCACCACTACCAGGGAAGGATCGGCGGCGCTGATGGCCGCGAAGTGCCGGATGAAATACTGGGCCAGCTGGCCGTAGCCGTGGCACACAAACCAAACCTGCCGGGTGGCAGCCGTCAGCTCGCCCAGCTGGAAGTAGCGCGCCGTACGCGCAACCGATATATGGTGTTCCTGGGCCATAGCGCACAAAATCAGTTCAGGCTGCCCGCCCGCTCGTCAGGGCAGAGCGCCCGGCAGTAGCCGGTGCCTGCCGAACAAACGGCGGCAATATGCGGGCCGAACGGGAAAAGAAGATTAGCCTTTCGACGGCAGATCGTCGGCGCTGAAGCCAAACGGCAGCAGGTCGGAGAGGCTGCGGAAACGGTAGATGCTGCCGTCAGGGCCGGGCATGAGCAGCGGAATGGCCTGCTTCTGGCGGTGCTCGTACTCGGCCATAACCTGTCGGCAGGCCCCGCACGACGATACCGGCACGAAGTCGCCGGCGGCGGGGCGGGCGGCCACGGCCATGCCCAGAATGCGGCGCTCGGGCTGCGAGGCGGCCAACCCGAACAGGGCGGTGCGCTCGGCGCAAAGGCCCGAAGGGAAGGCCGCGTTTTCCTGATTGGTGCCCCGGAAGATGGTGCCGTCATCGAGCAGGAGGGAAGCGCCGACGTGGAAGTGCGAATAAGGCGCGTAGGCCTGGTCGGTGGCGGCGCGGGCGGCCTGCCAGGTAAGGGCTTCGGCGGGCGTTAGCTCGGCTTCAGTGAGAACCTCGACGTGAATGGTGAGGTTGAGCGGTTGGGCCATGAAATAGGCAGAAATAGATATTCCGGTACCGGCTCGCGGCCCCGGCAGAAGAAGGGGCGGTGAATGTACTACAAATCCGGCGGAGTAGCGGCATGCGGCCCGGAGAAAGGCGGCCGCGGAAACGGCTATTTCGCAGTTGCAGTCTGGCTTGATGGCCGACCAGGGCTGCGGACAGACCGGATTGGCAGGAATTCGTTAGAATTGGCCCTGTTTTGTGCCCTTTCATCTGCTGCGCTGATTTGCCCGCTGTGCCGGGCCTGATTGGCTTCTCCGCAAATTTCCACCCATGACCCGTATCACCCTGCTCGGGGCCGGCCGTTCGGCTTCCTCGCTGATTCAGTACCTGCTGCGCCACGCGCCCACCGAAAACTGGTTTCTCACCGTGGCTGATGCCAACCCGGCGCATCTGGTGCCGGTGCTGGCCGCGCACAGCGAATACGCCCGCGCCGTGCCTTTCGCGCTGGAAGATGAGACCCTGCTGCAGGAACTGGTAAGTGGCGCCGACATCGTTATTTCGATGCTGCCGGCGCTGCTGCATGGGCCGGTGGCGCGCATGTGCGTGCAACTGGGCCGCCACTTGGCCACGGCCAGCTATGTGAGTGAGGAAATCCGGGGCCTGGATGCGGCGGCACAGGCGGCCGGCTGTACGCTGCTGATGGAATGCGGCCTCGACCCCGGCCTCGACCACATGTCGGCCATGGCCGTAATTGAGGAAATCCGGGAGCGGGGCGGCCGCATCACCTCGTTTAAGTCGTACTGCGGGGGGCTGATGGCGCCCGATTCGGAAGGGGATAATCCGTGGAAGTACAAGTTCACCTGGAACCCCCGCAACGTGGTGCTGGCCGGGCAAAGCACGGCCAAGTACTTAGAAAACGGCCATCCGCGCTACATTCCTTACCAGCACCTGTTTGCCCGCACCGAGTCGATATCGGTGCCCGGCTACGGTGACTTCGACGGCTACGCCAACCGCGACTCGCTCAGCTACCGTGCGCCCTACGGCCTCGACGATATTCCGACGATTCTGCGCGGCACGCTGCGCCGGGCTGGCTACTGCGCCGCCTGGCACGCGCTGGTGCGCCTGGGCCTCACCGATGATACCGTGCATCTGGGCAATGCCGCCGACCTGACCTGGCGCGAGCTGATGGAGTCGTATCTGCCGGTGCTGGTGCCGCGGGCCGCCACCGAAACCGCCCTGGCAGCCCACTGCGCCGACTATCTGGGCCTTTCGATGGCCGGGCCGGAGATGGAGCGGCTGCAGTGGCTGGGCTTGTTTGGGGAGCAGCCCGTGGGCCTGGCCAACGGCACGCCGGCCCAGTTGCTGGAGCGCCTGCTGACGCAGAAGTGGCAGCTACAGCCCGCCGACCACGACATGATTGTGATGCAGCACCTGTTTGAGTTTGAGCTGGCGGGCGTGCGCTACGGCCGCACCAGCTCGCTGGTGGTGCTCGGGGATGATGCCACGCACACGGCCATGGCCAAAACCGTGGGCTTGCCGCTGGGCATGGCCGTGCGCCGCCTGGCGCGGGGCGAGGTGGCCGCACGGGGCGTGCTGATTCCTACCGGTGCCGACCTCTACCAGCCGATTCTGGCGGAGCTGGCGGCCGACTACGGCATCCGGTTCGAGGAGCACGAAACCATGCGCTAGCCTTGCTCATAGCTTTTTTCAGGCAGGAACAGGCGAGGTAGCTACGCAATAGTTGGAGTCTCGTCGTTGAACAACTGACGCCGGATTGTCCGGCGAAACAACATCAGCAACGACGAGACACAAGATAGTACGCCTCTACCTCGTTCACCCAGCCGGAAAGCAACTGCAACAACTTCTCTAGGCAGCCGCAGACACGTGCCAACTCAGGCATGTGCCCGGCAGCTTTCCTGTCCTGGATCAAATCAATTCTGCGCACTTGAAAGGGTATCTGTGGCTGCGGCTGCAAATAGGCGGCCGCTTGCTGGCCGAGCTGGGCTGGTGGCGGCTGGCGCTGCTGGGGCCGTTTCTGCTCTTGTCGGTGGCGCGCGCCTTCGTGGTGCTGGCCCCGCACGCGGCCGGGCAGTGGCTGGTGCCGCTGTTGGTGGCGCTGTTCATTGTCAGCCAGCACCGCCGCCGCCCCGACCTAGCGTTTCTGCAGCTGACCGCGCCCCGGTTCCGGCCCTGGCTGGCCGCCGAATACGGGCTGTGGAGCTTTCCGGCTGTGGCCGCACTGCTGGCCTTCGGGCAGCTGGGCGCGGCGCTCCTGACACTGGGGCTGGCTGTGGCCGCCGCCTGGCTGCCGGCGGCCCGGCCCGAAGACAGCAAGAAACGCCGCCGCAGCCTGATGCGCAGCGAGGCCTTGGAGCTGGTGAGCGGCCTGCGGCAAACGGCTGCCGCGGTGTGGTGGCCGCTGCTGCTGGCCGGCGCGGCGTGGGGGCGGCAGTATCCGGAGGTGCCGGCTTTGGCGCTGGTCGTTTGGCTGCTGCTGCTGGCCGGGTGCTACGGAAACCCTGAGCCCTGGACGCTGCTTCTGCCGGCCTTGCGGCAGCCGGGGGCGTGGCTGCGGCGGCGCGTGGGGCTGGCACTGCTTTACCTGCTGCTTACGGCCGCGCCGTTTGCCGGGCTGCTGGCGCTGGGGCCAGCGGGAGCCGGCGGGGCGGGCCTGCTGCTGCTGGGCGGAGCAGTGCTGCTCACGATGGTGGTGCTGGCCCGGTACGCTTTCTACCCCGATGCGCTGCTGGTGCGCCTCACCCAGGGCGCCATTCTGTCGCTAACGCTGCTGGCGGGGCAGCCGGTGTTTCCGGCGCTGCTGCTGGTGGCGTTTGCGGGGCTGCTCTGGAAAAGCCGGCAGCGACTCTCCACTTTCCGACAAGACTGAGGCATGATTGAGATTCGCAACCTGAGCAAAGCCTTCGGGAGCCAGCTGGTGCTGCACGATGTGAGCCTGACGCTGCAGCCCGGCACCCTGCACGGCCTGGTGGGGGCCAACGGTGCCGGCAAAACCACGCTGCTGCACTGCCTCTACGGCCTTCACGCCGACTACCAGGGCACCGTGCTGGAAACCACCGGACTACCTATCCGGCCCTGCACCGGGCTGCTGTCCTACGAGCCGTATTTCTACCCGCGCCTCACCGGCCGCGAGTACCTTGAGTTCACGCTGCAGGCCCGCGGCCGGGCTGTGGTGGATTTCAACGGCTGGAACCAGTTGCTGGAGCTGCCCCTCGACCAATACGCCGAAGAGTATTCGGCCGGTATGAAGAAGAAACTGGCGTTGCTGGCCTTACTGGTGCAGCCCTTCCGCTACCTCATCCTCGACGAGCCCTTCAACGGCCTCGACCTGAATGCCAACTTGCTGCTGATGGAAATTCTGCGGCGCCTGCGCGGGCAGGGGGTGGGCATTCTGCTGACCTCGCACCTGCTGGGCTCCCTCACTGAGCTCTGCGACGAGCTGACCGTGCTGGCCGACGGCACCGTGCGCCGCCGCTATACCGCCGCCGAGTTCGGGCAGGTGCAGGCCGATCTGCTCGACGAGTTCTACCAGGAAAAGCTGGCCCAGGTCCACCGGCTTCTGCCAAATGAAGGCCAGGTTTGAACCAGCCGCTACAGCGCCAGATAAAACGGCCCCAGCAACTCCCGGAAAGCCGGCGAATACTCCTCATTGGCACCTTTTATCAGCAGCTCCTGCTGGCGGAGCTGGGCCGGCTGGCGCTCAAACGTGGTGATGTGGCGCAGCGGCTTGCTGCCGGCCCTGTGCCGCACTACCAGCTGGGCGGTCGGCCAGAGGCCAGCTTCGGCGGCGGCCTGCTCGAAGTGCTGCATTTCGGGCGGCGGCAGCAGCACCGTGAGGTGGCCGGCTGGCGCCAGGAATTCGGCCGCAAACTGCGCCAGCTCAGCGAAAGTCAGCGAATCATCCGTGGTGTGGCGGGCGGTGGTGCGCCGGGCGTCGGGCGAGCGGAGGGAGTGGCGGAAGAAAGGCGGGTTGCAGAGGATGCCGTCGAAGGGCGCAGGGTGGGTGGCGGCCAGGCCGGCCAGCGGCAGCGCGTGCAGCGTGAGCCGGGCCGCCCAGGGACTAGCTAGGAAGTTGGCGGCGGCCTGCGCGGCGTCAGTGGGGTCCAACTCAACGGCCTCGATGGTGGCGGTGGCATTGCGCTGAGCCGCCATCAGGGCCAGCAACCCGGTGCCCGTCCCGATATCGAGCAGCCGCTGAGCGCCGGCCACCGGGGCCACGGCACCCAGCACGCAGGCGTCGGTGCTCACCTTCATGGCGCACGCGCCCTGCTCGATCCGGAACTCTTTGAACTGAAAATACGAATTGGCCACGGCAGACAGTAAACAGACAGCCGGCAAAGATCCGCAGCGTATTGGCTATTCCAGAGCCGGCCAGCGTTTTTCAGCAAAAAATGACCTGCCAAATCCTGCTGCGTTGCGCGGCTACTGGCTGACAGCGCGGCGCTTTTCCTCCTCGGCCCCCGTGGCCCGCTTGCGGGCCGGCGGCACCTCGTTGCTGCCAAAGCGGTACGTAAACGACACTGTGGCCGCCCGGCTGTCCTGGTTGGCGCGGTAGCGTTCCTCAAACACCTGGTAGCGCGAGGTGGCCGTAATCGGCGCCGTGTAGAGCAGGTCGGTGGCGTTGAGGCGCAGCGTGGCCCGGCCGTCGAGCAGGCTTTTCTGCACGCCCACGCCCAGCTGCCCAAACGCCTCTACCACCTGGAAAGCGTACCACTCGCGCGAGTGGTAGCTGCCATTGAGGTCAGCAGTCCAGCCCTTGCCCAGCGCGAAGGTGCTGTTGGCGCTGACGATGGCGCCCGGCCGGCCGGCCGGGGCGGTGGTGCTGCTCAGGCGGCCATCGAAGTAGATGTAGAACAGCTCAATATCGGTGTAGAGCTGCCACCATTTGGTGGGGGCCAGCGGGGCCGTGAGCGTGAAAGCGTAGTAGTGGCGGGTTTGCAGGTTCACGTCGGTGGCGGCTACCAGCCGCTCGGGGCCGGGCTGGGCCAGGTACACCGGCACGATGGGCCAGTGGCCGCGCGCGTAGCTCAGGCCCGTGGTGTATTTCTGGCGCCAGGTGTGGGTCAGCTCGGCGTTGTAGCTGGTCATGGGCTGCAGGTAGGGGTTGCCGGCGCGGTACGAGGTGGCATCTACATAAGACCGAAACGGGTTGAGCTGGGTGTACGTCGGCCGGTCGAGGCGGCGGCTCAGCGTGAAGCCCACGGTGTGCGCCTCCGACAGCGTCCGGCTTAGGCTCAGGTTTGGGAACAGCTGCAGGTAGCGACGATCGAAGTTTTCGTTGCCGATGTCCTGGCGGCCGGTGGCCACGGTTTGCTCGGCGCGCAGGCCGGCCGTGAGCGTGAGGCCCGGCCGGGTGCGGCTCATCGTCAGGTAGGCCGCCCGGATGCTTTCGTCGTAGCGGAACCGGTTCGACTGGGTGGCGTCCGGCAGAAAACTGCCGTTTCGGTAAAACACCACATCGTTGTCGGCGCGCACCTGGCTGGCTTTCAGGCCCAGCTCCAGGCGCAAGCCGCGCGGCAGCGGCCGCACATAATCGGCCTTGGCGCTTTGGATATGCAGCGTGCCGTCGTGTGTGCCGATGAGCGTCGTAGCCGGCCGGTCGGCGGGCAGGCTAAAGGTTGTCGCCAGGTCCAGCACGCGCCGGATACCGTAGCGGGCCAGGTCGGCATCGGCCGTCAGCTCGGGCGTGCCCGCCGAATCGGGGCGGAACGTGTGGCGGAACGTGAGGTTGGCGGCCACGTTGGGCGTGCGCAGGTCGCGGAAGTTGTCGGAGGTGTAGCGGCTCACGGGCTGGCCCTGGGCGTCAAAAAACGCCGACTCGTTGATGCCCTGCCACGGCGACTGGCTGGCTAGCCCGCTCACCATGGCGCCCAGCGTGGTTTGCTTGCTCAGGGTATAGTCGAGGCCTGCTTTCCAGGTGTGCGACACCAGGTGGTTGCGCATTTCGTTGCGCTGCTGGCTGCTGGCTTGGGGTAAGCCTTCGGGCCGGTAAAGCCGCGAAAACACCAGGTTCTGAAAGTTGCGGCGGTCGGTGTAGGCGTAGGTGGCGTAGAGGTTGGCCTGCCTGCCGCGGTAGTTCAGCGACCCGCCCGAAGTGTGCTTGCCGTAGCGGCCGCGCCCGTAGCTGGCATTCACGCTGCCGTTGGTGCCCAGGCGCTGGTCTTTCTTCAGGTTGATGAGGATAACGCCTGCCGTGCCTTGCGCGTCGTATTTGGCCGGCGGGTTCGGAATCAGCTCCATGGTGCTCACCTGCTCGGCGGGCAGAGCCCGCAGCATATTGGCCAACTCGGCGCCGTTCATCGGCACCCGCTTGCCGTCCAGTAGCACCAGTACGCCGCGCTTGCCGCGCAGGGCCAGCTCGTCGTTGCCGTCTACGGTCACGCCTGGGGCACGGCCCAGCACGTCGAGTACTGTATTGCCGCTGGAAAGCGTACTGTTTTCCACGTTGATGACCGTGCGGTCGGAGAGGCGCTCAAACAGTGGTTTCTGGCCCGTTACGGTTACGCCGCGCAGCTGCTGCGTAGCCAGGGGAGCCAGCGTCAGGCGCAGCGGGGCGGCCGGCGCCTGTTCCGTCACGGATACCGGCCCCGACCAGTTGTGCGCGTAGCCTGCCTGCATCACCGACACCAAATACTGGCCCACAGTGGCCGGCACCAGCACAAACTGACCATTGGCATCCGTAAACTCGGTTTTCACCGCCACTGAGTCGGTGGCGCGGTGCAGCATCACGGTGGCAAACTCCACCGGCGCCCCGGAAACAGTACGAACCTGCCCCGGTAAGGCTGCCGGTATTTGTTGTGCTGCCAAGGGCCCCGCCAGAGCGAGTAGTGGCAGTAAATACGAAATCCGGCACTGCGTACCGGCAAAAAAAAGATCCATGGGTGCACTTTCCGGTGGGAGAAAACGGAACGTGCAATAGGTGGCAAGCTGAGCGCTTGGCTTAATTGGGGCAGAAGCTCAGGTAGAATAGAGTACAAGGATAGCCGCAAAGTAGCGTTAGCGGAAAGCCAGCCTGCTTTGCTTACTGAAAGATAGCAACAAACCGCTTTCCGGCAAGATTACAACCGGTCTGAAATTCTCATAATTGGATTCGTCAGATTGTTGTAGTCTGATTTTTAAGTATTTAAAAATAGTAAAGGATTTTCCCTATTAGGGACGACGCCAACCAGAAATGGCCCAAAAAGAGAACCCCCGGCCGTATAGGCCGGGGATTACTACAGAAGGACTTCCCGGCGGGTAGCCGCTGGATATAGACTATTGTCGAGAGAGCCATTTACCGCAGCGCGTCCAACGCGGCCCGCAAACGGGGCAGCGCCGCCTCAATCGACTCCAGCGACGCGCCGCCCACCGACATGCGGAACCACGGCGCCATGCCAGCCGTGCCGAAGGCGCTGAACGGCACCAGCGCCAGCCCGGCGTCGCTGATCAGGTAAGAAGTCAGTTCTTTGGTGGTGCTGAGCAGCTGGCCGGCCGGGGTGGTTTTACCCAGCACATCGAGGCGGGCGGTGAGGTAGATGGCGCCCATGGGCACAATGGAATCGACGGGGTAGCCGGCCGCTTTCAGCTCCTGCAGGCCCGCGTGCAGCGTATCCAGGCTGCGCTGAATCTTCTCTTTGAACTCGCCGATGAAGCCATCGACGGCCGGGGCGTTGGGCAGGAATTTGGCGGTGGCCACCTGCTCGGCCTTGGGCGCCCAAGCGCCCACGTGGCCCAGAATAGCCTTCATCTTGTCAATCACCACGGCCGGCCCGAACGCATAGCCCACCCGTACGCCGGTGGCGGCCAGGCATTTCGAGATGCCGTCGATGTACACCACGTAGTCGCGCAGCTCGGGGCGCAGGTTCACCGGGTCGAAGTGCTCGGTCTGGCCGAAGGTGAGCATCCAGTAAATCTGGTCGTAGAGCAGGTATAGCGGCTTTTCGCCGGGCTGGCGGCGCTGGTTTTCGGCCAGTACCAGGTCGCAGATGGCCAGCAGGTTGTCGCGGGTGAAGACCGTGCCGGTGGGGTTGAGCGGCGAGCAGAGCGCCAGCAGCGTGGCGCCGGCCAAGTGCGGGGCCAGCTCCTCAGCCGTGGGCATGAAGTTGTTTTCGGGCCGGGTTTCCACCATCACCGGCTCGGCGCCCGAGAGGTGGCAGTAGTGGTTGTTGTTCCAGCTCGGCACCGGAAACACCACCCGGTCGCCGGGGTCCACCAGGGCCAGGTAGGTGGCGTAGATGAGGGGCCGCGAGCCGCCGGCCACCAGCACGTCGTTGGGGGAGTATTCGAGGCCCAGGCGCTCCTTGGTGAAGGCCGTGGCGGCTTCGCGCAGGGCAGCCATGCCGTTGGCGGGCGGGTAGTTGGTGTGCCCGGCCTGGTAGGCGTTGGTGATTTCGGTTTCGAGGGCGGCCGGAATCGGGAAAATGGCGGGGTCGAAGTCGCCGATGGTCAGGTTGCAGATCTGCTCTCCCCGGCGGATCATGTCGTTTACTTCGTTGCCGATTTTGATGATTTCGGAGCCGATGAGGCTGCCGGCCATTCGCGAAACTTGCATGAGAAAGACAGTTTGTGGTCGGCCAAATGTAGGAAGAACGGCAGGGTGGAAAAATTCTGGCGACCAACAAGGGTGCCTCAGGCATGCCCGACAGGTCCGGGCCACCTGCTACCTTGCGGCCCCAATCTGCTCTAATTCCTATGCTGACACTCGCAATTCCGGGCCTAGAGGCCCTGCCCGCCGTGGCCGACCAGGTGCGGGACGCTCTGCAGGGCCACAACATCGTTTGCTTCGAGGGCGAGATGGGGGCCGGCAAGACCACGTTCATCAAGGCCCTGTGCGTTAGCCTGGGCGTGCCCGAGGGCGAGGTCAGCAGCCCCACGTTCTCGCTGGTGAACGAGTACCGCGACGCCCGCAACCAGCCTATTTACCACTTCGATTTCTACCGCCTCAACCATCCCGGCGAAGCCGAGGACATTGGCGCGTTGGAGTACTTCGATTCCGGCTATCTTTGCCTGATCGAGTGGCCCAGCCGCATTGAGGCGCTGCTGCCCCCCGAACGACTACTCCTCACGCTCACCGTCACCGGACCCACTTCCAGGGAATTAGTAATCAGCAATTAATAATGAAGAATTTGGAGGCTTGGCCTGTGCCGGCCGTCAGAAAATCATTACAGATTGTTCACTACTAATTACTAATCAAACCACTATGCCCGACGCAGTACCTCCCGGATTTGAAGGCTTGGCTACGGGCCGCGCCTACTTCACGCAGGAATCCATGCTGGCGGTGGAAACCCGGAAGCGCAAGCTGTTCATCGGGTTGCCGCGCGAAACGTCGCTGCAGGAAAACCGCATCTGCCTCACGCCCGAAGCCGTGAAGCATCTGGTGGAGGAAGGCCACGAAATCATCATTGAAAGCGGGGCCGGGGAGCCCAGCAAATACTCCGACCATAACTACTCCGAGGCCGGCGCCACTATTGCCTACTCGCAAAAGGAAGTCTACGAGGCCGACCTTATCCTGAAAGTAGCGCCGCCCACCCACGACGAGATTCAGTTTCTGAAAGCCAACCAGACCCTGATTTCGGCTCTGCAGTTTGGCACGCTTACCGCCGAGTACGTCATGGCCCTCACCCGCAAGAAGGTGAATGCCATCAGCTTCGAGCTGATTAAGGACCCGAGCGGGGCGCGGCCGGTGGTGCGCGCCATGAGCGAAATTGCGGGCTCCACGGTCATGCTGATTGCGGCCGAGTATCTGGCGCGCTCCAACGAGGGCAAGGGCATCATTTTGGGCGGCATCACGGGCGTGCCGCCGTCGCAGGTCGTGATTCTGGGGGCCGGCACGGTGGCCGAGTATGCCGCCCGCGCCGCCACCGGCCTGGGCGCCGAGGTGAAGGTGTTCGACAACCACCTCTACAAGCTGCGCCGCCTCAAGCAGAACCTGGGCACCCAGCTCTACACCAGCACCCTCGACACGTTTGCGCTCAGCCAGCAGCTGCGCCGCGCCGACGTGGTGATTGGGGCCCTCAACGCCGAGGAAGGCCGCGTGCCGTTCATGGTGCCCGAAAGCATGATCAGCAGCATGGCGCCCGGCTCGGTCATCATCGATGTGAGCATCGATCAGGGTGGCTGCTTCGAAACCAGCGAGATGACTAGCCACAGCAAGCCCGTGTTCCGCAAGTACGACGTGATTCACTATTGCGTGCCGAATATTGCGAGCCGTGTGCCGCGTACCGCGACCAACGCCCTGAGCAACATCTTCACGCCCATTCTGCAGGAAATCAGCCAGCACGGCGGCATCAACGAGGTGCTGTTCACCAATGAGCACTTCCGCAGCGGCGTCTACATCTACAAAGGCTCGCTCACCAACGCCACCATCGCCAAGCGCTTCAACATGCGCTATAAGGAGCTAGGCCTGATGATTGCCGTGCGCAACTAGGATCACGGATTAGCACGGATTTCAGCGGATTACACGGATTTTGTGGACGACTCCGGATGAGCAGGGCCGGCGCGGAAGCGCTGGCTCTACTTGTTTTAAGTAGCCGGACATTATTCAAATGTCTGATTGACGATTATTCGGGGATTGTCTGGATACCTAGCCCTTATGTCTTGCTACTTAAGGGCATTTGGTGTGAATATTGTGCGTGGCTGCCCGCCGCGGCGTTGGCGCTTGTGCGCGGGCAGGGGCAGCTTCCTTCCTTACTTCTACTTTACTTATTCTATCTATGACCAGATGTTACGTATCGGCCGTGGCCGGGCTGTGGCTGACTTGCAGCGCTCCTGTCTTCGCGCAAACCCTGGCTGCTACCACGCCGGCCGCATCGTCGTCGTCGGCCGCCGCCGCCGTGGCCCACTCCGGATTGAGCACCGCCCGCTACGACCGTTCGGATACCTTGCGGGCGGTACAGCACCTGTTTGTGCAGCGCTCCAGGGCCACCCGTGGCTGGCTGCAGACGGGGGCCGGCCTGATGACTACAGCCGCCGTAGAAAAAACGGCACTGGCGCTGTCTGCCGCGAAGAAAACCGACAAGCAATCCTACCAGGCCCAGCAGCAGGAGGCCAACGGCGACCTGCTGCTGGGCGGGCTGATGGCCGGCTACGGCCTCTTCCGGCTCAGCCGGTTCGGGCCGCAGCAGTACCAGCGCGTAACCGAAGCATACGCGCAGGGCCAGCCGCTGCCGTCTTATCTGGCGCGCCGGCTGAAAACGAAGTATTTCCGGCTGCTGCCTGTTGACCGATGAGCCCTAAGCTTCAGCCGCCCCTGTTGCGCCGCTGGGCTGCCCGCCTGGAGTTGGCGGTAGTGGCCTGCGCATGGCTGTACGTGTTGGGCCGCACGCTATTGACTGAGGGAGACTACCGCTACGTGGGCCGGCTGCCGGCCGGGCCGGAAGGGTGGATGTTCACCTTATATCAAGCCAACGAGTTCGACTGGACGACGGCCGTGGACTATGAACTGAGCTACCGCGGCCAGCGGCAGACCGGACCGTACCTGCTGGTGGGCAGCACCGACTTGGCCCGCATCACTGATTTCCAGGCCGGGCAATGCGGGCCGATTCTGTACCTGGCATTCGATTCTTACGATTCCACCCGCCGGATCGGAGCCTTCTACGATACCCGCTGGCGCCCTGGTTATTACGATTCTCTGAAATTTTACGGCTCCTTTCGCCAGCACCAACAAATTGACTCCCTCTTGCTGGAGCAAGTGCAGCAGTGCCGCCCGGAATTGCAGCTGCCCTGATTCTGGTGCGCGGCGTCTACTCCGCGGCCAGCAGCAGCACTTTCCACGCGTCCGGCATATTACCTTCTTCCAGCAGCTTCTGGCCCAGCAGGATCAATTGGCGGCGTTGCTCGGACTGGTCGGCGGCATGTTTGCTGAGGGTGTAGCTCACCATTGGATCCTGGCGGAACGCCTGCACCTGCTCGGGCGTGGGCATGGCTTCGGCTTCGATGTTGGCGAGGCGGCCCAGGTTGTTGCCGGTCAGGATGGTGGACTCGCGCAGGTAGGTCGGGAGCTGGTCGAAGCCGATGCCGAGGCGGCGGTTGGGCTTGGGCACTTCGAACAGGGTTTCGGCCGAGCGGCTGTACCAGTCGCCGCCGAGGCGGGCCACGGCGTCGAGCTTGCGCGGGTCGATGCCGATACCGGAGGGCAGGATGATGTCTTCGCGGAAGTGGGCCAGCACCACGCGGCACAGCACCAGGTTGCCGGCGCCGTTGTTCTGTCCCAGCTCAATCACCTGCTCTACCACGCACTCGAAGGCGGCCGGGGCTTCCAGCACGCGCGGCGGCCGCACCAGCTGGCTGGACGCCTGCGTAAAACCGGCTTTCACGAACTCATTCACACCCTTGGCATATTCGGTGCTGGCCAGCGACATCTGCTCCACCATGGCGTAGTCGCAGATGTGGACCACGCACTCTGCCACTTCGCGCACGTTCTGCAGGGTATGCTTCTGCGAGTTGTCGCGCACACGGTTGGCGGGCGAAAACGCCAGGATGGGCGGATTGGAGCCGAAACAGTTGAAGAAGCTGTAAGGGCTCAGGTTCACGCTGCCGTCGGCGGCCACGGTGCTCACGAAGGCCACCGGGCGCGGGGCCACGGCCCCCACCATAAACGGGTGCCAGTCGGAAGGGCTTAGCTCGGAAGGAACGATGGTGCGGAAGGCAGCAGACATAGGGCAGGAGGGAAGGCGGCACCACGGCCGCCGGGTGGGAAGAAGAACAGGACGCGTTGAGGCCGCAAATATGCCACAAACCACCCGGACTGCGGCCGCCGTTGCGCGAACAGCAAGGTGTGCGCCTCTACCACCTTGCGGCTGGAACGGAGCTAAGCCGGAACAGTCCAGGCCGTGGGCAGCGGCTTGGCTTCCACAGGCAGCTGTATGATGAACTCGGTGTACTCGCCCTCCACGCTTTCCACCCGCAACGAGCCGCCGTGGCCGCGGGTGATGATATCGTAGCTGACAGCCAAGCCGAGCCCCGTACCCTCGCCGCTGGGCTTGGTCGTGAAAAAGCGCTGAAACACGTTGGCCTTGGCGGCCGCCGAAATGCCCAAGCCGTTGTCGCGCACCCGAATCTCCACGTAGTCGCCAACAAGCTGGGTGCTGAGCAGAACCTGGGGCACGTAGTCGTCGTCGAGGCCCTGGCGCTGGCGCTGCTGCACAGCGTAGAAGGCATTGGTGAACAAACTCACCAGCACCCGGCCTACATCCTGCCGTACGAGCGGAACCATCGGCAGATCGGGCCACAGCCGAGGCAGCAGCGCCGCGTTGAAATGACGGTTTTTCAGGCGCTGGTCGTGATATACGAGGCGCATATACTCGTTGGCCAGCACGTTGAGGTCGGTGGGCTGGCGCTGGGCGGGGCTGTTGCTGGAGTAGTCCAGCATGCCGGCCACAATGTCGTCGGCGCGCTGCCCTTGCTTGACAATGCGCGACTGGTAGCGGCTCAGGTTATCAAACATGCCCTCAATGTCCTGCTGCTCATCGAGGGCCAGCGGGAGCTTGGCCAGCTCCTCCCTGATTTCCTGGCAGAGGGCCACACTGATGGCCGCTAGGTTTTTCACATTGCTGATCGGGTTCTGAATCTCCTGCGCCACCCCCGTCATCAGCTCGCCCAGCGTGGCCATCTTCTCACGCAGTACCAGCTGGCTCTGGGCCGCCCGCAGCTCCTGTAGCATGTGGGCCAGCCGGTCGCGCTGCTGGGTGAGCTGGCTTTTCTGCTCCGTTACCTGCTCGTTGAGTTGGCGCAACACCTGGTTGGCGCGGCGCTGCCGCCATACAAAAGCGCCCAGCAGCAAGGCCGTGAGGGCCATGATGCCCAGCCCGGCCCACAGCAGATACAGGCGGAGCGAGGCATTGAAGCGGCTGGTTTCTTCTTCCAGCTGGCGCAGGCGCTGCTGTTCGGCAAAGCCGATGGCATCGAGCTGCTTGATGCGCTGCGGGTCGTGCAGGCTGTCCTGGGCCGTAAGCATGATGCGCAGGTACTTGAGCGTGCTGTCGGGTCGGCGCTGGGCCTCGAAGGCATTAGCCAGCAACGCACTATTGCGCATCACGCCCAGCATAAACGGCAGCTTTTGTCCTACCGTCAGCGCCTGCCGGGCGTAGAAGATACTGGAATCGGGCAGCTGGCGGGAGCGGTAGAGCTCGGCCAGGTACTGATAGGCCCGGCTGCGGCTGCGCTGGTCGTTTTCGGGTACCGACGCTGCGGCACTGCGGTGATAGTAGACAATGGCTTGGACCGTTTGGCCGCGCGAAGCATGCAGCAGGCCAATTTCGCGCAATACGTAAGGCAGCGGATTGCCCCAGCAGCTCCAGCCGCGCGGGTGCGGGGCAATGGTGATGGCGTGCGCCCGGTCGAGGAAGTAGGCCGTGGAATCCAGCTGGTGCAGGCCCTCGTAGCTGGCGCCCAGGTTGGTGAGCACGCTGATTAGCTGCGAATCGTCGGTGCTGCCGCTTTGCTCATACAGCTGCAGCGCCCTAAAGAAATAGCGCAGCGCCGGCCGAAAATCGTCGAGGGCGAAGTAGAGCAGGCCGGTCTGGTTGAGGGTGCGGGCTGTGCCGGCCAGGTCGTGGCTGTCCTCGTTGAGCTGCAGCGCCTGCAGGTTGATGCGCAAGGCGGCGGGCAGGTTGCCCCGCTCGCCCATCAGAATGCCCAGCCTCGACAGGCAGCGCCCCTCGCCCCGGCGGAACCCGATACGGCGGGCCAGCCGCAGTCCGCGCTGGGCGTAGTAGCGCACCGAGTCGAAGCGGGAGTAGCGGTAAGTGGCGCTCAGGTCGGCCAGCAGCAGCACGCGGGCCGTGTCGGAAGTGGCTTGGGCGAGGGCGCGCTTCAGCGGGGCAGATTCGGGGCTCTGGGCCCGGGCCAATGGGCCGGACAGCAACAGCAAAACACCCAACAACGGCACCCAACGACAGATGATCATGCGTGAAGGTAACCACGCGTGTAACGTGTGGCAAGCCATACGCGCGAGCCATACGACGAATCCAGCCCGCAGTCCGACGAGCCTGCTATCTTACCGGCCCGGCAATTTCCCTTTATCCCTATCCCGATGCCAATTTCTACCCTTCCATTATGGCTGGCGGGCGCGCTACCACTGCAGGTTGCCGCTCAGGTACTTCCACCGGCTGCCCCGGCCGATACCAGCCAGCTTCGGCAGCATCTGGTGGCCCTCGTCGGCACCCCCGAGCCGCGCAATTATCAGCACTTGCCCAGCCTCAACCAGGCCGCGCGCTACATCGAGCAGCAACTGCAGGCAGCCGGCGCCCAGCCCGTGCGGCAGCCCTACGACGTGCAGGGCAACACGTATTACAACGTCATCGGCCGCTTCGGGCCTGCTACCGGCCCGCAGCTGGTGGTGGGGGCGCACTACGATGTGTGCGGCGAGCAGCCCGGCGCCGACGACAACGGCACCGGCGTGGCGGCGCTGCTGGAGCTGGCCCGGCTGCTGGGGCGCCAGCCCACGTTGCCCTATGGCATCGAGCTGGTGGCCTACACGCTGGAAGAGCCGCCGTTTTTCCGGACGCCGCAGATGGGCAGCTACGTGCACGCCAAGGCGCTACACGACGCCGGCGTGCCGGTGCGCGGCATGGTGGCTTTGGAAATGCTGGGCTATTACGACGACCGAAAAGGCAGTCAGGACTACCCGTTTGGGCCGCTGAAATGGGTGTATGGCGGCCGCGGCAACTACGTGACGGTGGCCCAGAAATTCGGGAACGGGCAGTTTGGGCGGCAGTTTGCGCGCCGCTACAAAGGCCTGGCCACGCTGCCTGTGCGGCGCTTCAAGGCCCCGGCCTGGCTACCCGGCATCGATTTCTCCGACCACCTCAACTACTGGCAGTTCGGCTACCCGGCCGTGCTGCTCACCGACACGGCCTTTTACCGCAACAAGCACTATCACCAGCCCACCGACACCCTGGCCCGCCTGGACATGCGCCGCCTGGCCCTGGCCGTGGATGCCCTGCTGGCCACCCTGCTACGCGGCTGAAGTAGTAGCGTCGGGCAACTGCCCGACCCACACCCAGCCAGTCTGCACCATTAGGTACTCATCATAGTCTTCTGGCTGACAGAGGTAATGCGGTTTTGCCAGGGCCCAGGCTGGCCAGCCATCCGGGTAATCAAACGAATCCACCAGAACCTCCCAAGGGTGCGCGTGCCACGTCAGGGTATCCGCGCCGGGCAATGCGCGGTATCCTGCTGGCAGGGGAGGGCCCGCTGGGTCAGCTTCCTGAAGCCTGTCACGATACCGCGCCCGCATCCCTTGGATAGCTACTACTACTTTTGAGCTGTGTGCAAACTCAGGGCTACAAACCAGCCAGATAGCCAGATAGAATGGCTCGGGCTGCGCTTGTAGCTGTTGTTGCCAGTTGAAAAAGGTGGTGAGCAGGTGTCGGGCGGCCAGCTGCCGCACCCGTTTCGGCGGTTGCCGATGGTGCCAGTGCCAGACGCCCAGGCCAAGCCACTTGTAGTCGTAATAAGACTGTTGGAATCTTTGCTCTGAGAGTGACGCCGCGGTTTGGCTCAGCCGCACGAGGCGTTTCAGGTGGCGTTTGCCGCCGCGTATCTTCTTATGTCGGCCGTAGTTCATGTCCGGCAAAGGTATATCTGCGTATAACGCTCAATACTTGCTAAAATGGTATATCTTTACTAATTAGCTATAGCTATTTAGTAACCACTTACTCACCGACTCATGGTCCAGATCAGCTGCCCGAAGTGCGAATCCAAGGAAGCAACTAAAAGTGGCATAGTGGGAGGGAGGCAGCGTTATAAGTGCCGCAACTGCGGCTACCACTACTCGGTGGCCAAGACGGGCAAGGAAACCAATCCGTACTACGTCATCAAGGCGCTGCAGCTGTATGTGGAGGGTGTGAGCTACCGCGAGATTGAGCGGCTGCTGGGTGTGAGCCACGTGAGCGTGATGAACTGGGTGAAGAAGTACGGCGTGAAGGCGCCCCGCCAGACCGAGTATCACCCCACCTATAAAATTCTCAATCAGAAGGAATTGGCGGAGTTTTTTCAGAAACCTGAAAACTTGAAGGAGGCCGGGCTGATGGTGACGGAGCTGGGCGACAAGTACATGATGATCCGCTGGGAACGGTTCCGGCAGGGGTAGCGGCTATAGTGGTTAGCGGAAGTATAGCAACGAAGTGGCTTATGTTGAAGGATTCCGCTATTTGGTGGTGTCGTCTGGCCTCATGCAATCGGCCGGCTGCCCATCCTGCGCTTCTCCACTTCCATTCCCACCACTTCTACCATGCAAAACACCCGTTACGCGCTGGCGCTGAGTGCCCTTCTTTCGGCCGCCGGGGCCTCGGCCCAGGTGACGCCCACCCCGCCACCCGGCACCACCCCGCCGGCTCCGGCTCCGGCGGCTCCCGCCCCCGTAGTAGCGGCCACGCCCGCGCCGCCCTCCGAGTCGGTGCCGTACGGCGCGGGTATGAAGTTCAACCTCTCGCCCGATGGCACGAAGTACGTGCGCTTCCTGACCTGGCACCAGGTGTGGGCCCGCTACACCGAAAACAATACCGGCACGCTGCGCGCCCCCGGCAAGCCCCAGTCTGATCAAATAGACTTCGCCCTGCGCCGCTCGCGTCTCATCGTGCTGTCGCAGCTGAATCCGCGGTTTCTGGTGTACACACACATCGGCATCAACAACCAGACGGCGGTAAGCGGTGGCTTTGCGCCGGCTGTGGACGGCAAGAAGCCCCAGCTGTTTGTGCACGAGGCCGTGGTGGAATACAAAGTAAACAAGTACCTGAACCTGGGCGCCGGTATGCACTACCAGAATGGCCTCTCGCGCATGACGCGGTCCAGCACCATTAACTACCTGACCCTGGACGCGCCTCTTACCAACTGGCCAACCATCGAGGCCATCGACCAGTTTGTGCGGGGCATCGGGGTGTACGGCAAGGGCCGCGTGGGCAAGCTCGACTACGTGCTGTCGGTCAACGAGTCGTTCCTGACCAACCAGACCGGCGCCTTCAGCACGCCGCTGGGCCTGGGTGCCACCACGGGTACGGGCGCCGCCGCCGTCAACCGCGGCACCAACGTGGCGCAGTACAATCCGCAGGGCACCAACCACGTGTACCAGGGCTACTTCAGCTACGAGTTCCTGGATCAAGAAGCCAATCTGCTGCCGTTCAACGTGGGCACGTACTTGGGCTCCAAGCGCGTGTTCAACATCGGGGCCGGCTTCTTCTACAACAAAGACGGCATGGTGTCGCGCTCCAGCAACAGCGTGCTGGACGCCGCGGGCATTGCCGCCACCACAGCTGCCGGCACCAGCGCCTTCAATACCGTGCCGGTTGACAAACACGACATTGCCCTGTTCTCGGCCGACGTGTTCTTCGACACGCCCATCAACAAGGAAACCGGCACGGCTTTCACGGCCTACGCCGTGTACTACAACTACAACATGGGCCCCAACCACACCCGCTTCATCGGGGCCTCCAACACCGGCTGGGGAACTGATGCCCGCCGTGGCAACGCCGTGCCTCACTCCGGCACCGGCAACGTGGGCTACGTGCAGGCTGGCTATCTGCTGCCCAAAAGCCTGCTGGGTCCCAAGCTGCGCGTGCAGCCCTACGCCTCGCACCTGCTGGCCGGCTACGAAGGCTTGCGCAAGTCCGACGGCGAGCAGCAGAACGTGAACATCTTCGACGCGGGCGCCAACTTCTACATCGACGGCCACAACGCCAAGTTCACGATCAACTACCGCGCCCGGCCCGATTTCACCGACGTGAACAACCTGGACTACAAGCCCGAAATCACGCTCCAGACGCAGGTAGCCCTGTAGGATAACTCCTCCCGACTTACGGCCACTAAAGCAGGAGTCAGCCCCGGAAAACGGGCTGATTCCTGCGCCGGACGTGGTTTTCACCCGCAACTTCATCTTCCCACTTCATTCTGTCCATCATGAACCAAAACCTACCGCAGCGCGACTCCGGAGCGTACTCCGGGGCCGCCCCCGTAGCCGGCACGGCCGGTGCCGTGACGCACGACAACAACGACGTTTCGACCAGCAAGATCTGGCAGGTGATTACGGCCTCCTCGGTGGGCACCGTAATCGAGTGGTACGACTTCTACATTTTCGGCTCACTGGCCGCCATCATCGGGCCGGTGCTGTTTGGCTCGACGGGCAAGATTGAGGACACCATTCTGGGCACGCTGGCCGTGTTCGGGGCAGGTTTCGTGGTGCGGCCGTTTGGGGCCGTGTTCTTCGGCCGCATCGGCGACATGATCGGGCGGAAGTACACGTTCCTGCTGACGCTGCTGATTATGGGTGGCGCCACGTTCGTGACGGGCCTGATTCCGAGCTACGACAAAATCGGCATTGCTGCGCCCATCATCGTGACCTTGCTGCGTCTGCTGCAGGGCCTGGCTTTGGGCGGCGAGTATGGCGGCGCCACCACCTACGTGGCCGAGCACTCGCCGGACAACAAGCGTGGCTACTACACCTCGTTTATCCAGATTACGGCCACGGCCGGCCTGTTTTTGAGCATTCTGGTGATTATCACCACCCGCAAAACCATGGGCGAGGACGCCTTCAAGGAGTGGGGCTGGCGCATTCCGTTCCTGCTGTCGGGGCTGTTGGTAATTGCTTCCTACTACATCCGCCGCAAGCTGCACGAGTCGCCGCTGTTTGCCAAGGCTAAGGCCGAGGGCAAGACCAGCACCAACCCGCTGCGTGAGTCGTTCGTGAACCCCGTAAACCGCCGCCTCGTGCTGATTTCGCTGTTCGGCGCTACTATGGGCCAGGGCGTGGTGTGGTACACCGGCCAGTTCTACGCCTACTCCTTCATGCAGAACACGCTCAAGCTCGACCTCGTGGACGCCTCGCTGGTGCTGTGCATTGCCCTGCTGATTGCCACGCCGTTCTTCGTGTACTTCGGTAGCCTCTCCGACCGGATCGGCCGCAAAAAGATCATCATGATGGGCCTGCTCTGCGGCGCGCTGTTCACCATCCCGATTTTCTACGGACTCAAGGCCTTCGCCGGTCCCCTGACGGAAGTAACCGCCGCCACCGTGGATGCCAGCGGCAAAGCCGTGCCGGCCGTGATGAAGGCCCTGACGCCCAGCCTCGTGCCCATGACGGTGCTCACCTTCTGCCTGGTGCTGTTCGTGACCATGGCCTACGGCCCAATTGCGGCTTACCTGGTGGAGCTATTCCCCACGAAAGTGCGCTACACCAGCCTGTCGTTGCCCTACCACATCGGCAACGGCGTGTTCGGGGGCTTCGTGCCGTTCATTGCCACGGCCCTGACGCTGCGCGCCGCAGCCCAGCCCGAAGGCACGCTGTTCAAAACCTACAGCAGCTTCGCCGGCCTGCTCTATCCGGTTATCATTGCCCTGATCTGCTGGTTTATTGGGCAGGCGCTGATGAAGGACGTGCGCAACGTGAAGCTGATGGAGGAAAACTCCGGCGATGTAAAATAGGCTGCCTGTTTCCGGCCGAAACCTACAAAATCCGCCGGGCCGTTGGTTCGGCGGATTTTGTAGGTTTAAGCGCTGCCGGTACTGCTCCCGGCCTCCTGCTACCAGCTCGTATTCCCCGCATGTCTGCTCCCTCCAAACCTGGCCCCGCACTGCCCTCCAGCCCACCACCCGACCGCCCGGAACAGCGGCTGGGCCAGCGTCTGCTGTTCGTGGCCGTGCTGTTCGGGGTGCTGCTCACGTTCCCGTTCCTGGGCACCTTCGACCGGGAAACGCGCATCGGCGGCATCCCCGGGCTCTACCTCTACGTGCTGCTCGCCTGGTCTGCGCTGGTAGCCCTCACGGGTTGGCTGGTGAGAAGAATTAGTAATTAGAAATTAGTAATTAAGAATTGATTGAGTACTGCAAGCGCCAAGAGCTGCACCGGTATTTTGCTACCCGACCGATGCCCGTTCATTCACCTTAAAACCACCTGAGAATTCTTCATTACGAATTCTCAATTACTAATTACACCCTCATGCCCACCTGGCTCGTCATTGGCTTTTCGTTTGGCTACCTCGCCCTGTTGTTTGGGGTGGCGTATGCGGCGGAGCGACGGGCCGGCTCGGCTCGGCGGAGTTTGGTGAGCAACCCTTATGTGTACGCCCTGAGCATGGCCGTGTACTGCACCGCCTGGACGTATTATGGCTCGGTGGGGCGGGCGGCCTACTTCGGGCTGGAGTTTGTGGGCATCTACCTCGGGCCCACGCTCATGGCCCCGATGGCGTGGCTGGTGCTGCGCAAAATCATCCGCATCTGCCGGCTGCAGCGTCTCACGTCCATTGCCGACTTCATTTCGGCGCGCTACGGCAAAAGCGCCTGGCTGGGCGCTCTCGTGACGGTGGTATGCGTGCTGGGCGTGGTGCCCTACATTTCGCTGCAGATCAAGGCCATTGCTGCGTCGTTCGACATCCTGACCGGGGGCGGCGGCACGCTGCACGCGGCGGGTAGCGTGGGGGTGTCGTCGGCGTTTGCCACCACGGTGGCGCTGGCGTTTTTCACCATCATTTTCGGGGTTCGTTCCATCGAGGCCACCGAGCGGCACGAGGGCATGGTGCTGGCTGTGGCTTTGGAAAGCCTCGTGAAGCTGGTGGCGTTTCTGGCGGCCGGCCTGTTCGTTACCTACGGCTTGTTTGATGGCTTTGCCGACGTGTTTGAGCGGGCCGCCAAAGTGCCTGATCTGAGCCGGCTGTTTACGCTGCAGGGCGCTGGCACCGGCGGCAGCCAGTGGCTTACGCTGCTGCTGCTGAGCATGTCGGCCATTCTGCTGCTGCCGCGGCAGTTTCAGGTGGCGGTGGTGGAAAACGTCAACGAAAACCACCTGCGCAAGGCCATGTGGCTGTTTCCGCTCTACCTCATCGTCATCAACCTGTTTGTGCTGCCGCTGGCCTTCGGTGGGCGCCTGCTCGACGGGGCCGGCCAACTCGATGCCGACACGTTTGTGCTGGCGCTGCCGCTGCAGGCGGGCCGGCCGTGGCTGGCGCTGCTCATCTATCTGGGCGGGCTGTCGGCGGCCAGCAGCATGATTATCGTGGAAACCATTGCGCTGAGCGTGATGATGAGCAACCACCTGCTGATGCCGCTGTTGGTGCGCGTGCCGGCCGCCCGCGCCGAAGGGCCGCGCTGGTTTGCCTACCTGGGCCAGGTGGCGCTGCACAGCCGCCGGCTGGCCGTGGTGCTGGTGCTGCTGCTGGCCTACGGCTACTACGTGGAGGTCAGCCATCTGCTGCCGCTGGTGAATATCGGGCTGGTGTCGTTTGCGGCGGTGGCGCAGTTTGTGCCGGTGGTGCTGGGCGGCCTCTACTGGAAGGGCGGCACCCGGCAGGGCGCTACGGCGGGCATTCTGGCGGGCTTCGTGGTGTGGTTCTACACGCTGGTGCTGCCCACGCTGGTCGGCCCCGAGCTGCTCCCCGACACCGTGCTCCGCGAGGGGCTGTTTGGCCTGCACTGGCTGCGGCCGTTTGCCTTGTTCCACCTCGAAGGCCTCGATTACCTGTCGCATGGGCTGTTCTGGAGCTGGTTTTTCAACCTGGCCTTGTACGTAGGGGTGTCGCTCCGGCGCCAGCCCACCGACCTGGAGCTGCACCAGGCCGACGTGTTCGTGGACGTGTTCCGGCACGGCGCCGGCTTCGAGGGGCGGGCCGGCTGGCAGGGCGTAGCGGCTTTGCCCGACGTGCGGGCGCTGCTGGCCGGCTTCCTCGGGAAAAAGCGCACCAACCAGGCGCTGCGGGCCTTCGAGGAGCGGTTTCCGGATGCTCACGCCCCCGAAACCGACGGCACGCCGGCTCCGCCCCAGGCCGACCCGCGTTTGCTGGCCTACGCCGAAAAGCTGCTGGCCGGCAGCATTGGGCCGGCGTCGGCACGGCTGCTGCTGCGCTCGTCGGTAGGAGTGGAGGACATCAGCTTCGACAACGTGGTGGGTATTCTCAAGGAAAGCCAGCAGCTGCTGGAAGCCAACCGCCAGCTGCAGAAGCAGCAGCGGCAGCTGCAGCGCCTCACCCAAGAGCTGCAGGCCGCCTACGACCAGTTGCAGGAGCTGGATCAGCACAAAGACGAGTTCCTCTATACCGTCACGCACGAGCTGCGCACGCCGCTCACCAGCATCCGGGCGCTGTCGGAAATTCTCACCGACAACCCCGACCTGGAAGAGGAAGAGCAACACCGGTTTCTGCTTACCATCACCAAGGAATCGGAGCGCCTGAGCCGGCTGATTACGCTGGTGCTGGACCTGGAAAAGTATGAGTCGGGCAAGGCCACCCTGGAAAAGGCCCCGGTGGACGTGGCCGACGTCATCACCGATGCGCTGGAAGCTGTGGGTCAGCTCATGCGCGCCAAGCACATCCACCTCGATTTAGCCGTGCCGCCCGGCCTGCCGCCCCTTTCCGGCGACCGGGACCGGCTGATGCAGGTGCTGGTGAACCTGCTCTCCAACGCCGTCAAGTCGTGCCGCGCCGACGGCGACGGCCGCATCCTAGTGAGCGTGGAAACCCCCGCCGACTGCCTGCGCATCACAGTGCAGGACAACGGCAAAGGCATCGACCCAGCGTTTCACCAGCTCATCTTCGACAAGTTCTTCCAGGCCCGCAACCAAACCATGCGCAAGCCCGAGGGCTCAGGGCTGGGGCTGGCCATCACCAAGAAAATAGTGGAGCTGCACGCCGGCCGCATCTGGGTGGAAAGCACCCCCGAGCAAGGCGCCCGGTTCTCGTTTGAGCTGCCGGTAGTATGAGCGTTTCAGGCCAAAAAGAACGTCATGCAGAGCTTGTCGAAGCATCTCGCGTGCTGACGTCAGATTACCATTCAAGCGTCAGCACGCGAGATGCTTCGACAAGCTCAGCATGACGTTCACTCGCAATTCCGCTCCACCCGCCCCATCCTCCGAAAACAACTACCCCATGCCTACCGCCCCGCACATTCTCATTGTCGATGACGAGCCCAACATCGTCATGTCGCTGGAATTTCTGATGCGCAAAAGCGGCTACCAGGTCAGCATTGCCCGCAACGGCACCGAAGCCCTGGAGGCCATCGACCACACCGCCTTTGACGTGGTGCTGCTCGATATCATGATGCCCGATGTGGACGGCTACCAGGTGTGCCGCCACCTGCGCCAGCGCCCCGACCGCGCCGCCACCCGCGTGGTTATGCTGTCGGCCAAAAGCAAGGAGGCCGACGTGCAGAAAGGCTACGACGCCGGCGCCGACCTCTACCTGCCCAAACCCTTCAGCACCCGCCAGCTCATGGAAAAAGTGCGCGAGTTGCTGCCGCTGGCCAGCAGCAGCTAGCCGCTTGCCGGTTCCGCAAAACGCCTTCTGCCCACCCACGCCCGTTTGCTTCCCACCCTATGAATTCCGCCTCTTCCTCTTACCTGGCCGAATACGCCGCCAGCCTCCAAAACCCCGAAGCTTTCTGGGCCGCGCAGGCGCAGCAGCTGCACTGGTTCCGGGAGCCGCCCCGGCCGGTGCTCAGCCAGGCCCCCGACACCGGGTTCTACCGCTGGTTCCGGGGCGGGCAGCTGAATACCAGCTGGCTCTGCCTGGACTACCACGTAGAAAACGGCCGCGCCGACCAGTCGGCCTTGCTCTACGATTCGCCGGTGACCGGCACCGTGCGCCGCTACACCTACCGCGAGCTGCTGGACCTCACCAGCCGCTTTGCCGGCGGCCTGCGCCAGCTGGGCGTGCAGCGCGGCGACCGGGTCATTATCTATATGCCCAATATGCCCGAGGCGGTGGTGGCCATGCTGGCCTGCGCCCGGCTGGGGGCGGTGCATTCGGTGGTGTTTGGTGGCTTTGCGCCCCACGAGCTGGCCGTGCGCATTGACGATGCCCAGCCCCACGTTATCGTCTGCGCTTCGGCGGGCATGGAAGTCACGACGCCCATTCCCTACAAACCCCTCGTGGATGCCGCCATCAGCAAGGCTACCCACAAACCCGCCCACGTGGTGGTGTTGCAGCGCGACTTCTGCGCGGCGGAAATGCAGGCTCCGCGCGACGTGGACTACCGCACGCTGCTGGAGGCCGCGCCCGTAGCGGCCGAGCCCCTCGACGCCACCGACCCGCTCTACATTCTGTATACCAGCGGCACCACCGGCAAGCCCAAAGGCGTGGTGCGCGACAACGGTGGCCACGCCGTAGCCCTGAAGTACAGCATGAGCGCCATCTACGGGGTCGAGCCCGGCGAAACCTTCTGGGCCGCCTCCGACCTGGGCTGGGCCGTGGGCCACAGCTACATCGTATACGGGCCGCTGCTGCACGGCTGCACCACGGTGCTCTTCGAGGGCAAGCCCGTGCGCACCCCCGACGCCGGCACGTTTTGGCGCATCATCCAGGACTATCAGGTGCGGGTGCTGTTCACGGCGCCCACCGCCATCCGCGCCATCAAGAAGGAAGACCCCGCCGGCCAGCTCGCCGGCCAGTACGACCTCAGCAGCCTGCGCCATCTGTTTGTGGCCGGCGAGCGGTGCGACCCGGCCACCTACGACTGGGCCGGCGCTACGCTGGGCGTGCCCGTCGTGGACCACTGGTGGCAGACCGAGTCGGGCTGGCCGATGCTGGCCACGCTGGTGGGGCTGCCCGATATGCCCGCGCCCCGCGCCGGCAGCGCCGGCCACGCCGTACCCGGCTACGACGTGCAGATTCTCGACGAAGCCGGCCTGCCTGTGCCCCGCGGTACCACCGGTCTGGTGGCGGTGCGCCTGCCGCTGCCGCCCGGCTGCCTGCCCACCCTCTGGCACGACGACGCCCGCTTCCAGCGCAGCTACCTCGACACCTTCCCCGGCTACTACCTCAGCGGCGACGGCGGCTACCGTGACGCCGAGGGCTACCTCTACATCATGGGCCGGGTGGATGACGTGATGAACGTGGCCGGCCACCGCCTGAGTACCGGCGAGATGGAAGAGCTGCTGGCGGCCCATCCGGCCGTGGCCGAGTGCGCCGTGCTGGGTATTGCCTGCGAGCTGCGCGGCCAGGTGCCCGTGGGTCTGGTGGTGCTCAAAGATGGCCAGACCCTCCCGAAACCCAGCTGGAGCAGGAGCTGGTGGCCCTCATTCGGGAGCAGATTGGGGCGGTGGCCTGCTTCCGGCACGCGGCCGTGGTGGCGCGCCTGCCCAAAACCCGCTCCGGCAAAATCCTGCGCAAAACCCTGCGCCAGCTCGCCGACGGCGAAGACTGCCCCATCCCGTCCACCATCGACGACCCCGCCATCCTCGACGAAATCCGGGAGGTGCTGCGCCGAAGGCAGATAGGGCAGGCGTTTGAAAACCCAGCAGCTACAAACCAAAGCTAAAAGCTAGTTTCCCTTCTTTCAAAGGAGGGACTAGTGGTGGTTGACAATCATTGAAAATCATCTAGTTCTAGCTCTAAAAACCGTTCAACGTTCATCAACCACCCCTAGCCCCTCCTCTCCAAGGAGGGGAACTAGCCTTAAAATTTCACCACCTCAATTCTCCCCCTACCATGCCCGAAACCCCTGTGAAACACGCCCGAATCCGTACGCTCGAAGAGTACCACGAAGCGTATCACCTCAGCATTCATCATCCCGAAGAGTACTGGGCCTCTGTTGCCGCGCCCTTCACCTGGCGCCGGAAGTGGGATAAGGTGCTGACCTCCGACATGGCCACCGGCCACAACGAGTGGTTTGCGGGCGCCCGCCTCAACATCACCGAAAACTGCCTCGACCGACACCTGGCTACGCGCGGCAACAAGCTGGCCATCATCTACGAGCCTAACGACACCAAGACCCGCCACCTGCGCCTCACCTACCGCGAGCTGCACCAGGAGGTCTGCCGCTTTGCCAATGTGCTGCACAACAACGGCGTGGAAAAAGGCGACCGGGTGTGCATCTACATGCCCATGATTCCGCAGCTGGCCATTGCGGTGCTGGCCTGCGCCCGCATCGGAGCGGTGCATTCGGTGATTTTTGCCGGCTTCTCGGCCACCGCCATTTCCGACCGGGTGAACGACGCCCAGGCCACCGTGGTGCTCACCGCCGACGGCCTCAACCGCGGCGCCAAGCAGATTCCGGTGAAGCGCGTGGTAGACGAGGCCCTGGAAACCTGCCCCGGCGTGCGCCGCGTCATCGTGGTGGAGCACCTCGGCTGGCCCGTAAACATGGAGGAAGGCCGCGACGTGTGGTACCACGAGGAAGCCGAGGGCGTGGCCAAAACCTGCCCCGCCGAGGAAATGGACGCCGAAGATCCGCTGTTCATCCTCTACACCTCGGGCAGCACCGGCAAGCCCAAAGGCGTGGTGCACAGCACCGCCGGCTACATGGTGTGGGCCGATTACACGTTCCGCAACGTGTTTCAGGTGGAAGAAAACGACATCTACTGGTGCACCGCCGACATCGGCTGGGTGACCGGCCACTCGTACCTGCTCTACGGCCCGCTGCTGGCCGGCAGCACCTCGCTCATGTTCGAGGGCATCCCTACGTACCCCGACGCCGGCCGCTTCTGGGAAGTCATCGACAAGCACTCGGTCAGCATCTTCTACACCGCGCCCACGGCCATCCGCAGCCTCATGGCCGCGCCCCTCGACAACGTGCTCAGCTACTCCCTCGACTCGCTGCGGGTGCTGGGGTCGGTGGGGGAGCCCATCAACGAGGAGGCCTGGTACTGGTACTTCCAGCACGTGGGCAAGGAGCGCTGCCCCATCGTGGATACCTGGTGGCAGACGGAAACCGGTGGCATCATGATTTCGGCCCTGGCCGGCATCACGCCCAGCAAGCCCACCCACGCGGGCCTGCCGCTGCCCGGGGTGCAGCCCGTGCTGCTCAACCAGGACGGCACCGAAATCGAGGGCAACGACCAGGAAGGCTACCTCGCCATCAAGCACAGCTGGCCCGGCATCATCCGCACCACCTACGGCGACCATGAGCGGGCCGTGCAGACGTACTTTGCGCCCTACAAAGGCTACTACTTCACCGGCGACGGCGCCCGCCGCGACGCCGACGGCCTCTACCGCATCATCGGCCGCGTCGATGACGTGATAAACGTGAGCGGCCACCGCTTCGGCACGGCCGAAATCGAAAACGCCATCAACCAGAACCACAACGTCATCGAGTCGGCGGTGGTGGCTTTCCCGCACGATGTGAAAGGCCAGGGCATCTATGCCTACGTCATCTGCCGGTCAGGAGCCGTGGAGAAAGAGTCTGACAAGGCGCACATCGAAGCCAGCATCATCGAAACCATCGTGGCCCAGATCGGCAAAATAGCCAAGCCCGACAAGATTCAGATTGTATCGGGTTTGCCCAAAACCCGCTCCGGCAAAATCATGCGCCGTATCCTGCGCAAAGTGGCTGAAGGCGAAATCAGCAGCCTCGGCGACACCACCACGCTGCTCGACCCAGCTGTGGTAGACGAGATTATCGAAGGCCGAAAATAGCCCAGCAGCTATTGCCGCTTCGGTAGCGGCTAAGCTGTAGCACAAAAAAACGCCCCAGCCGAAAAGCTGGGGCGTTTTTTTGTGCTATGCTGCGCTAACGCAGTGGTCAGTTAAAACCGGCTCAAGTAGTCTTTTTTGACACGCTTAACTTGCTTTTTCTTGCTTCTGCCCGACGACAGCCACACGACCAGACCAGCCGTTACGGCCCCAATCGTGGCCAGCTTTGTCACGAAGGCCGTGCGGTTATGCTTCCACTCCATATCATAGCCTTTCTCGGCCCAGATGTTGGGCAGCTTGCCGTGGGCCAGGTCGCCCACGATGCCTTCCACTACGTTCACCCGGTCGGCCAGCACCAGCGGCAGCCAGTGTTTGTACTCATTCTCGCTGTACTTGAATGCTACTCGCCGGATCATGCCGCTCAACCCCGCCGGCGGGGCCGGCGTACCAAACACGGCCGATACGTTGGGGCGCTCAATAGAGCGCAACACTTCCGTGTCTTCCGGTTGCAGATGATCGGGGCGGTGCTTGCTGTCGGGGTCCTCGCCCACGTTCATGCGCTTGCGCATGGGGTAGGTGGGGTCGTTTTTCGGGTCGGCATCAATGCCCCAGCCTTTGATTTGCTTGGGGTCGATACGAGGGTTTTTCGGGCTATTCTTCGGAGTCTTTTCCATGATGACGAGGCGTTACTGGTTGGCGGTAGGGGGCATCAGCACGGTTTTGATGCAGTTGTCCAGCTTGGCGGAGAACATGCGGTAGCCGTCGGCCACGTCTTCCAGCGGGATGCGGTGCGTAATCAGCGCCTTGGGGTTGAGCACGCCGTTCTGCACGTGCTCAATCAGGCGCGGCAGCAGGCGCTTCACCGAAGTCTGGTTGCCCCGGATAGTTAAGCCCTTGTTCATCATGTTGCCGATGGGCACGAGATTGTCCGTCGGGCCATATACGCCCACAATGCTCACCACGCCGCCTTTTTTCACGGAATTGATGGCCCAGTGCAGCGCCGTAGCCGAGCCGGCCTGCAGCAGCAGCTTACGGCCCGTTATGGTCTGCATGGTGTTGCCGGCCGCCTCGGCGCCCACGGCATCAATCACGCAGTCAGCGCCCATCCAGTCGGTGATTTTCTTGATGAACAGCACCGGATCGTTCATTTCCTTGAAGTTGTAAGCCTCGCAGTAGGAGTAGTTGCGGGCAAATTCCAGGCGGTAGTCTTCCTGGTCGATAATGATAACGCGGCCGGCGCCAAATAGCCAGGCGCAGCGGGCGGCCACAATGCCAATCGGCCCCGCCCCAAACACCACCACCGTGTCGCCGGTCTGGATGCCGGCCATTTCGGCGGCCTGGTAGCCGGTCGGGATGACGTCGGTGAGCAGCACGGCATCATCGAGGTCCATATCCGGCGGGATGATGGTGGGCCCCACGTTGGCGTAGGGCACCCGGGCGTATTCGGCCTGGCCGCCGTTGTAGCCACCGGCTGTGTGCGAGTAGCCGAAAATGGCCCCCACCGCCGTGGATTCGGTGTTGGATTCGTGGCAGTTGCCGAACATGCCCTGGCGGCAGAAGTGGCACTCGCCGCAGGCAATGTTGAAGGGCACCAGCACCCGGTCACCCACTTTTACTTTCGTGACATCGGCCCCGATTTCTACGATTTCGCCCACAAACTCGTGGCCGAAGGTGGAGCCCACGCGGGTGTCGGGCACGTTGCCGTTGTAGAGGTGCAGGTCGGAGCCGCAAATGCAGGTGCGTAATACGCGTACAATGGCATCCTGCGGGTGCATTATCTCCGGCATGGGTTTTTGCACGGCGCGGACCCTTTTCGGGCCCCGGTAGTCCATGGCTAGCATAAGTGTTTGGCTTTAAGGGAAATTGAACAGGTGAGACGAGGCCGCGGCGTGGCTGGAATGCAGCGCCTGCTACCAGAGTCGCTGTTGGGGTGTACCCGGTAGTGTGTGCCAAGGTTGTTAGTGTTCAGCTACAGCGCTGCCAGTCGCCAGCGGAACAGGCTGCCAGCCAAGCCGCTGACACCCGGATAAATAACCGCCGACCAAATGGCTAAAAAAATAAGCTGAACCTGCAGGGTAGTTGCGTATACTGGCATGCCCATTTCGGCTCGCTGGATCCTATGCACCACTTCACCCGCGAAACCCACCTCACTCAAATCGCTGAAACCCTCGTCTGGGACGTGCTCATCATCGGGGGCGGGGCCACGGGGCTGGGCGTGGCCGTGGACGCCGCCAGCCGCGGCTACCGTACGCTGCTGCTGGAGCGCGCAGATTTTGCCCAGGGCACCAGCAGCCGCAGCACCAAGCTGGTGCACGGCGGCGTGCGCTACCTGGCCCAGGGCCAGATAGGGCTGGTGCGTGAGGCCCTGCGCGAGCGGGCCCGGCTGCTGCAAAATGCCCCGCACCTGGCACATCGGCAGGCCTTCGTGATTCCGTGCTACCGGTGGTGGGAGCGGCCCTGGTATCTGCTGGGCCTGAAGCTCTACGACCTGTTGGCCGGCCGCCAGGGCATTGGCGGGGCCCACCTGCTGAACGCGGCCGAAGCCGCCCAGCACCTGCCGGGCGTGCAGCCCGCGGGCCTGCGCGGCGGCGTGCGCTACTTCGACGGGCAGTTTGACGATGCCCGCCTAGCCCTCACGCTGGCCCGCACCGCCGCCAACCACGGCGCTACCGTCCTCAACTACATGGCCGTAACGGCGCTGCAGAAAGACGCCGCCGGCCGCGTGTGCGGCGCTACAGCCCACGACCAGGAAACCGGCCGCACCTACACGCTGCAGGCCAAAGTGGTGGTAAATGCCACCGGCGTGTTCGTGGATGAAGTGCTGCACCTCGACACGCCCGCCGCCGCGCCGCTGGTGCGCCCCAGCCAGGGCGTGCACGTGGTGCTGCCCGCCGACTTTCTGCCCGGCCCCGAGGCCCTCATGATTCCACAGACGCCCGACGGCCGGGTGCTGTTTGCGGTGCCGTGGCTGGGCCGGGTGGTGGTGGGCACCACCGATACGTTGGTGCCGCAAGCCACTCCCGAGCCCCGTGCCCAGGCCGAAGAAATCCGCTTCATTCTCGAAACCGCCGGCCGCTACCTCACGCGCCCGCCGCAGCTACGCGACGTGCTCAGCACCTGGGCCGGTCTGCGCCCGCTGGCCGCGCCGGCGCAAGCCGGGGCTGCCACCAAGGAGATTTCGCGCAGCCACAAGCTGCTGGTATCAGAGTCGGGCCTGCTCACCATCACGGGCGGCAAATGGACCACCTACCGCCAGATGGCCGAGGACGTGGTAAACCGCGCTCAGCAACTGGGAAGCTTGCCCGTGCAGGCCTGCCGCACCGCCGTATTGCCCCTACACGGTGCTCCCGCCTCCAACCTGCCACTGCCCAATGCGGCACTGGCCGCGTATGGTTCCGACGCGTCGGCGCTGCAGCAATTGCTAACCGAAAACCCCGCCTGGGCGGCGCCGGTAGCGCCCGGCTTCCCCTATGTGTGGGCCGAAGTGGTGTGGGCCATCCGCCACGAAATGGCCCGCACCGTGCCCGACGTGCTGGCCCGGCGCCTGCGGCTGCTGTTTCTGGATGCCTGCGCCGCGCTGGCCGCCGCTCCGGCGGTGGCGCAGCTGCTGGCCATTGAGCTGGGACGTTCCGAAGCCTGGCAACAGCAGCAGGTAGCGGAGTTCAAGGAGCTAGCGGCCGGGTACCTCACCCCCTAACCCCCTCTCCAAAAGAGAGGGGGGACTAGCTCTAGAAAATTAGCTTAAAAAAAGCCCACCGAGCGTCCCGGCGGGCTTTTTTAGTTTTGATTAAATCTAGTTCCCCCTCTCTTTTGAAGAGGGGGCTAGGGGGTGAGGTCACGCTACACCACCGGAGCCGGCAGCACCTTGCCCGTCACCTCGCCGAAGCCGATGCGCAGGCCGTCTTTTTCGCAGTAGCCACGCATGGTTACAGTGTCGCCGTCGAGCAGGAACTTGCGCTCCGAGCCGTCGGCCAGGGGCAGGGGGCGGGTGCCGCGCCAGGCCAGCTCCAGCATCGAGCCCAGCGAGTCGGGCGTGGCCCCCGAGATGGTGCCCGAGGCGTACAGGTCGCCGACTTGCAGGTTGCAACCGTTGGAGGCGTGGTGGGTGAGCTGCTGGGCCATGCTCCAGTACATGAGCCCGAAGTTGGAGCGGGAAATGGTGGTGGCGGGGCCGTTTTCGGGCTGCAGCTCCACTTCCAGGTGCACATCGAAGTTGTGCTTGTCCAGCTGGCGCAGATACAGCAGCGGCTCCGGCTCCTGCACGGGGCCGGCCACCCGGAACGGCTCCAGCGCGTCCAGCGTCACCACCCACGGCGACACGCTGCTGCCGAAGCTCTTGCCCAGGAACGGCCCCAGCGGCACGTACTCCCAGCTCTGAATGTCGCGGGCGCTCCAGTCGTTGAACAGCACCAGCCCGAAAATGTGGTCCTCGGCGTACTGAATCGGCACGGTGTCGCCGAGCTCCGTGCCTTGGCCCACAATAAAGCCCACTTCCAGCTCGAAATCCAGCTGCTGCGAGGGTCCGAAGGTGGGCGCGGCGGCATCGGGGGCCTTGCGCTGGCCGTTGGGCCGGCGGATATCGGTGCCGCTCACCACGATGCTGCTGGCCCGGCCGTGGTAGCCGATGGGAATGTGGCGCCAGTTGGGCAGCAGCGCGTTAGCCGGGTCGCGGAACATGATGCCCACGTTGGTGGCGTGCTCGATGCTGCTGTAGAAATCGGTGTAGTTGTGGGGCTTCACGGGGCGCAGCATCTGCACCTCCGTCTGGCGCAGCAGGCACTCGCGCATCACCTCATCCGAGCGGAGGGCGGTGCTGTCGTGGCGCAGCAACTCCGAGACGCGCTGGCGCACGGCCCGCCACGCCGGCCGGCCCAGGGCAATAAACTGGTTGAGCGAGCGGCGGCGGAACACCTTGGGCATCTTCGCGCCCAGCTCCAGGTCCTCGAAAAAGCCGAACTGGGCCACGGCGTACAAATCCAGCACGTACTCGCCGATGGCTACGCCCAGCCGAGGCCCGCGCTCCTCCGTCTCGAACACGCCAAAC
Source organism: Hymenobacter sp. APR13 (assembly GCF_000737515.1). Taxonomy (NCBI): domain Bacteria; kingdom Pseudomonadati; phylum Bacteroidota; class Cytophagia; order Cytophagales; family Hymenobacteraceae; genus Hymenobacter; species Hymenobacter sp. APR13. Next base: position 4,458,866 of record NZ_CP006587.1, on the reverse strand, counting down.
GGCAGGTTCTGAATGGGAAAGTCGCTGCCGGGGGCAATATCAATCCAGGAGTGCAGGGCGGGGTCGTTGGGGTTAGCCATTCGGTCGATAGTTGGTGGTAGGAGCGGTAAAGGTAACGGGGCCGGCGAAATAGGGCGGGCCTCTGGAACCTATGAACGACCAGAAGGTGCTATCTTTATATAGACGGCTGACAGCTACCTTTCAAGGCCCGCATCCGAACAGTAACGCTCAGCGCATCGTTGAAATAGCGGAGTACCATAAGAAATTCAGTTGTCTTTTTTATTCATGGAAAAATTGACTCGACACAACAGCTTTCTTTCCTTAAAAGCGGAAGAAAAGACTAGTAATCCTTCTGAGCCAAGTAAGAGAATGACTCAATTTGAGAAATTGCTAGTTGTACTTATGAGCAGTTCGCTTACTCAGAAAAACAAATAATAGTAATCGGAAAAAGTCACCATTAGGACAGTCTATGGAAGATCTAGTGATAGATTCTGGAAGTGCCATGAAGCAGCGCGTGATAGATGCATTTAAGAAAGAGTTTGCCCCTATTGAGAGCAAATTCGAAATTATGGATCTACTGGATAACAATTCGCCAATGGATTATAAGACCATTGATTTACTTAAGCTCCCATCTGCTGAGAATAATATAGTGTGGCATCCAGGCGTATATGTGTTTATTGGTGATGATAAAGTTTACAGAGTTGGTGTAAGTATGCGCAATAGCAGGTATAGGGTGATGGAGCATATTAAAGTTCAAACTCAGCAGAATGGTTACTGTATAGGGGATATTGACTGCTATAGCGATAAATCAATTCTACTATTTAATGTTAAAAAAAGAGACGATAGGCATTGGCTCTTAGCACTAGAAGTTTATTTGGAAACCGAGTTTAAGCCGCTAATCAAAGCAGGTAGAATAGGATAAGCATTGGGTAGTACCAAAACCCACAGCGCCCCGCCCCAACCGGAAAACCGGCAGGAGCGGGGCGCTGCTGTGTTACTCAGGAAACGAGCCTACCGGACCTGGCCGGCGGGCTGCTCACTCATGGGCGTGACGTTGATGGCCTCCACGGCGCGGATTTCGGGCACGGCCTTCTTCACCGATTCCTCCACGCCGGCTTTCAGCGTCATCGGCGACATGGGGCAGGTGCCGCAGGCACCGAGCAGCTCCAGGCGCAGCACCATGTCGTCGGTGATTTCCAGCACGCGCACGTTGCCTCCGTCGGCGGCCAGGTAGGGCCGGATGGTATCCAGGGCCTGTTCGATGCGGGGCAGGAGCGGATGGGTTTCCACGGTGGGCGATACGGTCATAACGGGGATTTCACGGGTTTTACGCTGGTCGGGCGGCAAAGTGTCCGCCAGCGTCGGCAATACGAAAGCAAAGGTAGAACATTCGCCCGACGCTACGGTAAACCGGCCGGAGCGGGGAGAAGTTCAGGGGAGGCGTAGCTACGGAGAACGTCATGCATAGCGCAGCGAAGCATCTCGCGTGCTGATGTTGGATTACTTTGGCAACGTCAACTCGCGAGATTCCTCGCGCTGCTCGGAATGACGTTCTGGTTCGTTCCGCCAGTTACGACTTCATTTCCACGATGTTGGTTTTCGGGGCTACGGCGTTGCGGATGCTCACCTGGCGGGCCAGCTCCTCGGCCAGCTGGGCGAAGACCTCGGCGGCCGGCGTGCCGTCCTGCAGGATGGCGGGCGTGCCTTGGTCACCGTTTTCGCGGATACTCTGCACCAGCGGAATCTGGCCCAGCAGCGGCACCTCGTGCTTGGCCGCCAGTCCTACGCCGCCGCCTTCGCCGAAGATGAAGTACTTGTTGTCGGGCAGCTCGGCGGGCGTAAACCAGGCCATGTTCTCCACTATGCCCAGCACCGGCACGTTGATTTGCGGCAGCCGGAACATCTGCAGGCCCTTTTCGGCGTCGGCCAGGGCTACTTTCTGGGGCGTGGTCACGATGAGCGAGCCGGTGACGGGCACCGTCTGCACCATCGTCAGGTGGATGTCGGAGGTTCCGGGGGGCATGTCGAGGAGCAGGTAGTCCAGTTCGCCCCAGTCCACTTCCGTGATGAACTGCTTGAGGGCGGAGGAGGCCATCGGGCCGCGCCACACAATGGCCGACTCGGCCGGGGCCAGGAAGCCGATGCTCATCAGCTTCACGCCGTGTGCTACCACCGGCTGGATGAGGTTTTTGCCGTCGGGGCCCTGGAATACGTGGGGCCGCTCGTCCATCACGCCGAACATGAGGGGCATGCTGGGGCCGCTGATATCGGCGTCCACGAGGCCCACCTTGGCGCCGGTTTTGGCCAGCGCAATGGCTAGGTTGGCCGTCACGGTGCTTTTGCCCACGCCGCCCTTGCCCGAGGCAATGGCAATGATATTCTTCACGCCGGGCAGCAGGTCGCGGTTCTGGCGCATGGTGGTCACGCGCGAGGTCATGACGATGACGACTTCGGCGTCCTTGTCCACCATCGTGTGGATGGCCCGCTCACAGGCGTCGTGGATGAGCTGTTTGAGGGGGCAGGCGGGCGTGGTGAGCACCACCGTGAACGACACGCGGCGGCCGTCAATCTGCACGTCCTCAATCATGTTGAGCGTCACGAGGTCTTTGCCCAGGTCGGGCTCCTCCACGTAGCTCAGGGCCTTGAGGACGGCTTCTTTGGTAATGGGTTCCATTATAGTCAGCGAAGAAAGTGCGGATGCAAAGCGCAAAGATAACCCGGAAACCGGGGCGGCGGTTGCGCAACATTGTTCCCATAGAACGTCATTCCGAGCGGAGCGAGGAATCTCGCGTGCTGACGTTGTGGCCGCTGGAACGATGTATAGACGCAATATTTTGCGTCTCGTCGTTGCTGACGTTGTTTAAGTGATGCGGTTCCGGTCATTCGACGACGAGACGCGAAGTGTCGCGTCTCTACATCGTTCCTACGAACCCAGCGTCAGCAACGACGAGACGCAAAATATTGCGTCTCTACATCGTTACCACGGCCACAACGTCAGCACGCGAGATTCCTCGTGCTGCTCGGAATGACGTTCTTTTTGGGGCAAACTACAGCCCGAACTGGGCTAGCAGGGGTTCTTTGTGCTGCTTGCCGACAGGCAGCTTTTCGGGCAGGTCGTAGAGCTCAACTTCGTTGCCGCTGATGGCCCGGATGGCGTCGAGGCGCACGATGTAGGACTTCTGGATGCGGATGAAGCGACTGGGTGGCAGTTGGTCTTCCACGCGGCTCATGCGCAGGTAGGTGATGATCATCTGGTTTTTGAGCACGATGCGGATGTAGTCCTTCATGCCCTCGATGTAGTAGATTTCCTCGAACAGCACCCGGCGCAGGGAGTGGCCCTCCTTCACGAACAGAAACTGCGGCGCGGCGGCCACCGGGGCGGCCGGGCGGCTGCCCACCACGGCTAGGGCCTTGTTCACGGCCTTCATGAAGCGCGGAAACGACACGGGCTTCACCACGTAATCGAGGGCGTCGAGCTCGTAGCCTTCCAGCGCGTGGTGGGGCGAGGCCGTGACGAAGATGACGTAGGGCGGGTTGTGCAAAGAGCGGATAAACTCCAGCCCGTTCACCTGGGGCATGTTGATGTCGGAAAACAGCAAGTCGATGCGCTGCTGCTGGAGCACCTCCAGGGCCTCGAAGACATGCTCGCAGCTGGCTACCAGGTGCAGGCCGGGCATCTGGGCAATGTAGCCCTGCAGCAGCTCGCGGGCGAAGGGCTCGTCGTCGATAATCAGGCAGTTAATCATAGCATTGGGGAGATGGGCAGGAGGGAAGCCGCAGCGGGAACAGCGGCGGCGGCCGGGGCGAGGCGCAGGGCCAAGGTTACGCGGTAGGTGTAGGCGTCGGGGTCGTGGGTGAGGCGGAGCTGGTAGTCCGGCGGGGCGTAGTGCAGGGCCAGGCGCTTCTGCACGTTGGCAATGCCCACGCCGCCTACTTCGCGCCGCGGAGCATCGGGGCTGAAGCTGTTGCGGACCTCGAACTGCAGCCAGCCATCGGCGGCCGTGAGGAAAATGGCCACCCAGGAAGCGTCGAGGCTGCTGTCCACGCCGTGCTTAAAGGCATTTTCCACGAAGGGAAAGAACAGCAGCGGCGTGACGCGGTAGGCGTCCAGCGGGCCGGTTTGCTGGTAGTCGATGCGAACCTTCTGGCCGTAGCGCAGCCGCTCCAGCTGCAGGTAGGCCGCCAGAAACTCCACCTCCCGCGCCAGCGGCACCAGCGCCGCATCCGACTCAAACACCGTGTAGTGCAGCAGTTGGGTGAGGTGCTGCACCATGTCGGGCGCGCGCTCGTCCTGCTTCACCACCATCATATACAGGTTGTTGAGGGTGTTGAACAGGAAGTGCGGGTTCACCTGGGCTTTGAGGAAATTCACTTCCAGATGCAGGTTTTCGCGCTCCAGGCGCAGGCTGTGGTTGCTGCTGCGGAGCAAAAACCGGATGAAGCGCAGCAGAATGGGCGGCACCACCGTCACGGCAAAATCGTTGAGGCCCATGCTCACGCTGCGCCACGAAAACACCCCGGCCCACAGGCTGCCATCGAGGAAGCGGTGCGCGTAGCTGTAGAGGTCCTTGGAAATCAGGCCGTAGCGGTCCAGCAGGGCGTAGCAGGCGTAGGAGCACAGGGCCCAGCCGTAGTAGATGGCCACCAGCCCCAGCGCCGTGAGCAGCCAGCGCCGCCGCAGCAAAACGTGCGGCAGCAGCACTTCAGAGAAGAAATAGTAGCTGCCGATGGCCGCCACCGCATCCTTCAGCACGAAGCTCCAGGTTACCACCGGCGTCTGGCCGAAGCCGCGGAACACGTAGTATTCAAAGCCCACAAACAGCAGCCACCAGGCCGCGTGCCGCAGCACCCGGCCGCCCGGCGTGGCAAAAAAACGGCTGGCGTGGGTGTGGGTCTTAGCGAGCCAGCGGCGCATCGGGCGGTAGTTGCAGGTGGAGGCGCAGGTGCACGCAGTGGGCGTCTTCGGTGAGGGCCACGGTGTGCTGGCCGGGGTAGAGCAGGGTCAGGCGGCGCAGGGCGGCGTCCACGGCCGCGTCGGGGCGGTAGGTGAGGGGCACGGCGCTGGTGCGGGTCAGGGTAAACGTCACGGCCTCGGGCTGCAACGCCACGGTGCTGTGCAGGGTGGCGGCGGTGCCGGGCGGGGCGGCGTCGAGGCCGGCGCAGAGGCGCTCCAGAAACGGGTGCAGCAGCAGCGGCGCGAGCTGCTGGTGGGCGGGCGTGCCGGTGGTTTCGTGGCTGATGCGCACGGTATCGGGGCGACGCAGGCGTTCCAGGGCCAGGTAGTCTTCCAGAAACTCCAGCTCCCGGCTGAGCAGCACCCGCTCGGTATCGGTTTCGTAGAGCGCGTAGCGCATCAGGTCGGCCAGGTGCAGCACCACGTCACCGGCCCGGGCGTCGCGGGTGCGGGTGAGCTGGTGCAAACTGCCGAGGGTGTTGAACAGAAACTGCGGGTTGATCTGCGACTTGAGGTAGCCCAACTCCAGGCGCAGGTGGTTGCGCTCCAGCTGCAGCCGGCGGCGGTCCACCACCAGCGCGTAAGCCAGAAAGCTAATCAGCACCGGAAACAGACAGATGGCCAGCAGCCCGAAAAACACGCTCAGCTGCTGACCAGGGCTGAGGAGCCCGGCCCAGAAGCCTTCCACGTAAAACCCGTGCATAGTGCGCCGCAGCACCCCCGACAGCGGTACGTACGCTTCGGCCAGCCGGGTGCCGGCGTACATCCAGAACTGAAAGGCATAGAGCAGGGCCACCCCACCCAGCAGGGCCCGGCCGTAGTGCCCGCGCAGCAGCCAGCGCGGAATAATCAGGTACACCAGGGCATTGAACAACAGCACCGCGTAGCCCATCTGCAGCCCTACCAGCGGCCAGTTGGGCCCCTCGAAGCGGAAGTTGGGGCGGTTGTTCCAGGCGAAGTAGAACCCGGCCAGCACCAGCCACAGCAGCGCCTGCAGCAGCAGCGTGGTGGTGCGGGCACTCGGGGCCGGCCAGCGCCCGGCGGCCCGCAAAACAGATTCTGGCATAGCAAAACAGCAGACCAAGTCGGGCTTTGGTGGTGTGGGGCCCGCGCTTGGTCGAAGAAACTTCGGAAGCCTAAAGCTCTGCAATTTCTTCGTTCCAGAATCTACCGCTCGCCAACTAAATCTTCCCCGATGTACCCTTCCTTCCGCCTTCCGCTCTGCTTCTCCACCGCTACTGCCGCCCGCCGTTTGCGCCTGGCCGCTGGCGTTGCGCTGGCCGGCCTGCTCAGCCTGCCCGCCCAGGCCCAGGACAGTACGCTCACCCGCCTCACCCACAAATACCAGTTTGCGCTGGAGCAGAAGGGCACGCAGTTTTCCGGCCCAGGTTGGGACAAGCTGCGGCAGGACATCGAGAAAAGCCAGGTGGTGCTGGTGGGTGAAGACCACGGCATGGCCCAGATTCCGCAGTTCACCCAGGCCGTGGCCCAGGTGCTGAAGCCAAAAGTATTCGTGGCTGAAATCGACAAGTACCAGGCCCGCGACCTGACGCGGCTGGCCGCGCAGCCCGGCCTGCCCGTAGCCGTTGAGCGGAAGTACCCGATGGGGTTTGCCTTCTACAGCTGGGCTGAGGAATTCGAGCTGGCCCGGGCGTTGCGGGCCCAGAATACTGCCCTTGTGGGGCTGGAACAGGTGGGTTTTTTCGCGCCGGGCCGCTTCTACGCGCTGCTGGCTGAGAAAACCAAAAACAAGCAGTCGGCGGCATACCTGCGGCAACGGGGCGCAGCCTACCAAGCCCACAACCAAGCCGTGATGGGCACCGACCCCAGCCAGCTCACGGTGTACCGCCACACGCCGGCCACCCTGGATAGCCTCACGGCCCTGGCCCGCCAGGAAAGCCCGGAGGTGCAGCGCATGGTGCAGGAGTATATTACCAGCGTCCACATCAACCAGACGGCTATCCAACCCAAAACTGGCCTCCAAAGCCACCAGGACCGCGTAAACCTGATGCGCCGCAACCTGCTGGCCGAGTTGCCCGCTTACCAGCAGCCGGGCCAGCCGCTTCCCAAAATGCTCTTCAAGTTCGGGGCCGGCCACATGGGGCGCGGGGCCAGCTTTACCGCCGGCGTGTACGATGTGGGCAACCTGGCTCTGAACTTGGCCGAAATGCAGGACCAGAAGTCGCTGCACATCTTCGTTATCGGCAAACAAGGCACCCAAAACAGCGGCTTCAACCCGCAGGATTTCAGCAAGAACGTGGCTACTTATTCCAACGCCGACACCGACATGATCCGGCCTTTCGTGGCCGCTACGCCGGCCGGCACGGCCTGGCAGGTGTTCGATGTGCGCCCCCTGCGCCGCGCCCTGCTCCGCGACCAGCTGAAAATCAGCAGTTCCGAGCTGCTGACGACTATCATGAACTACGATTACGTGGTCATCATCCCCGAAACCACCGCCAGCCACAATATCTAGCAGCACAACGGCAGGAGCGCGAACGTTGCGGTTTGCGCTCCTGCCATTTTAAGGAGGTGAACGATGTAGAGACGCAATATTTTTGCGTCTCGTCGTTGAACAACTGGGGTCGGGCAGACTTACCCAACGTCAGCAACGACGAGACGCAAAATATTGCGTCTCTACATCGTTCTGCGAACCCCAGTTGCTCGGCAGAGCGTAGCTTTAGCCCTGACAACGGACAACTCCCCACTTATGCAGCTTGGTATCGACAGCTTCGCCGCGGCCCCTACGGGGGGCACCGCCTCCGACAACGCCACGGCCCTGGGCCAGCTCCTGGAGCGTATCGAGCGGGCCGACCAGGTGGGCCTGGATTTCTTCGGCATCGGCGAGCATCACCGCCGCGAGTTCCTGGATTCGGCCCCGGCCGTGATTCTGGGTGCGGCGGCCGCCCGCACCAGCCGCATCCGGCTGGGCAGCGCCGTGGCCGTGCTCAGCGCCGCCGATCCGGTGCGGGTGTTCCAGCAGTTTTCCACCCTCGACCTGCTGAGCAACGGCCGGGCCGAGCTGGTGGTGGGCCGCGGCTCCTTCACCGAAGCCTTCCCGCTGTTCGGCCTGAACCTGCACGACTACGACGCCCTGTTCGAGGAAAAGCTGGCGTTGCTGCTCCAGATCCGCGACCAAGAGCAGGTAAGCTGGTCGGGGCGGTTCCGGCCGGCCCTGACGGGGCAGGCCGTGTACCCGCGGCCCATGCAGGCGCAGCTGCCCATCTGGCGCGGCGTCGGCGGCACACCCGAGTCGTTTGTGCGGGCCGGGGCCATGGGGCTGCCGCTGATGGTGGCCATCATCGGGGGTGAAACCCACCGCTTCCGCCCGCTGGTGGATTTATACCGCGAGGCCGGCCGGAAGGCGGGCTTCGCGCCTGAGCAGCTGCAGGTCGGTCTGCATTCCCTGGGCTACGTGGCCGACACCACCGAGCAGGCCGTGACCGAATACTACCCCGGCTACGCCCGCACCTTCACGCGCATCGGGCGGGAGCGGGGCTGGCCGCCCGTCACGCCCGGCCACTTCGAGGCCCAGCGCGGCCCCCGCGGCGCGCTGCTGGTCGGCAACCCCGAGGAAGTAGCCGCCAAGATTCTGCGCCACGCCGAGTCGCTGGGCGGGGTGAGCCGCGTCACGTTCCAGATGGACAACGCCGACCTGGCCCCTGAAAAGCTGCTCCGCGCCATCGAGCTGCTGGGCGAGCGGGTGAAGCCGCTGCTGGGATAAGGGGGGGAGTGGTTTAGGAACACAAACTGAACGTCATGCTGAGCTTGCCGAAGCATCTCGCGTGCTGACGTTGCTGACGTTGCTGACGTTGCTTCACTAGCCCAGGGTTTAAACCCTGGGCTACGGAGCAGGTACCATCTGATTACTATTTCAACATCAGCACGCGAGATGCTTCGGCTTCGCTCAGCATGACGTTCAAAGTGACTTAGCCAGCCAGCAGTAAACCCAAGGCGTGCCACTTCGCGGCGGTTCCTGCCTACCTTTGGGGTTCTGTTCCGCTGCTACCCCTGTTGCCTGCACTGCCTTGGCCCGTATCCCCAAAGAAACCGTTGACCAGATTATCCACCACGCCGACATTGTGGAGGTGGTGGGCGACTTCGTGAGCCTCAAGCGCAAGGGCCAGAATATGTGGGCCTGCTGCCCGTTTCACCACGAAAAGTCGCCGAGCTTCTCGGTGGCCCCGGCCAAGGGGCTGTACAAGTGTTTCGGGTGCGGCAAGGCCGGCGGGGTGGTGCAGTTCATCATGGACATCGAGGGCACCAGCTACGTGGAGGCCCTGAAGTACCTGGCCAAAAAGTACGGCATCGACGTTCAGGAAGAGGAAAAGACGCCCGAGCAGCAGCTGGCCCAGAACGAAAAGGACTCCCAGTTCATCGTCTCGAACTGGGCCAAGGACCACTACCACAAGCTGCTCCAGGACAACGAGGAAGGCCAGAGCATCGGCTGGAGCTACCTCCGGCAGCGCGGCCTCAACCAAGCCACCATCAAAACCTTCGAGCTGGGCTACTCCCTGGATCAGTGGGACGACCTGCTGAAATCGGCCACGGCGGCGGGGTTCGAGCTGAAGTACCTGGAGAAAACCGGCCTCGTGGTGCGCCGCGAAGACGACCAGGGCCAGGACACCGGCCGCCGCTACGACCGGTTCCGGGGCCGTGTGATGTTCCCGATTCACAACATTTCGGGCCGCGTCATCGGCTTCGGGGCCCGCACGCTCAAGCCCAACGACAAGACCGCCAAGTACCTCAACTCGCCCGAGTCGGAGATTTACCACAAGTCGGATGTGCTGTATGGCCTCTACCAGGCCCGGCAGCCCATCCGCTCGGAGGAGCTGTGCTACCTGGTGGAAGGGTACCTCGATGTGCTGAGCTTACACCAGGGCGGCATCAAGAACGTGGTGGCCTCGTCGGGTACCTCGCTCACCGACGGTCAGATCCGCCTTATCAAGCGCTACACCGACAACGTAACGGTGCTCTACGACGGCGACGCGGCCGGCATCCGGGCCTCGCTGCGCGGCATTGACATGCTGCTGGAAGGCGGCCTGAACGTGCGCGTGGTGCTGTTCCCCGACGGCGACGACCCGGACAGCTACATCCGCAAAGTCGGCGACCAGCGCTTCAAGGAGCATCTCGACGGTGCCAGCCAGGACTTTATCCAGTTCAAAACCGACTTGGTAAGCCGCGAAGCCGCCCAGGACCCGGTGAAGAAGGCCGAAGCCATCCGGGAGGTGCTCCAGAGCATTGCCAAGGTGCCCGACCCCATCAAGCGCCAAGTGTTCCTGCAGCAGACCTCGCAGGCCTTCGGCATCGACGAGCAGGTGCTCATCACCGAGTACAACAAGCTGGTGCGCAACGCCACCCAAAAGGCACCCGGCGGCCAGAGTAGCAGCGGCAGTGGTGGGAGCGGGGTAGCTGGCAGCTATGGTGGCGGTAGCTCCGGCGGCCAGCAGGTGCCAGGTGGTGGCGCCAGCCAACGCCCGGCCCCGCGGCCTATGAGCCCCGAGGAAGAGGCCGAAGCCCTGATGTACGGCGCCTCGCCCGAGGACCTGATGGGCGGTGGCGGTGACCTGGGCACCCTCACCCGCGAAGACCTGGAGCCCGTGCCCGACGTACTGGAACAGTGCGAGCGGGAAGTGGTGCGCCTGCTGCTTCTCTACTCGGCGCAGCCGCTGGCCCCCGAGGTGGCCGTGGCCCAGTACCTGCTGCAGCAGCTTGACGATACGCCTTTCAAAACCAGCGTCTATGCCGATTTGCTGCACCTGTGCCGGCAGGAGCTGGAGCAGGGCCGCTGGCCCGAGGTGCGTACGCTCATCCAGCACGGCCGCTCCGATATCCGCAGCGTAGTGGCCGAACTGGCCACCGAGAAGTACGAGCTCAGCCCCAACTGGACCACCCACCAGATCCACGTGCCCCGCGAGCTGGACTTGCTGCAAACCGCCTGCGACAACGCCATTCTGCGCCTCAACAAGGTGAACGTGGAGCGCGAGCTGGCCGTGCGCCTCGAAGCCCTGCGCCACCCCGCCGACGAGGCCAGCATGATGGAAAACCTGCAAACCATTCACCTGCTCAAGCAGATGGACAACCAGCTGGCCAACCTGCTGGGCACCGTCATTCCGCGCGGCGCCTGATTCAATTATAAATTCAGGATTAAAAATTTAAAATTGGCCCTGCCGGTGAATCTTGCGCCGTGAGGACGGGGCTGTCGGGGGGTGTCGTGGCCTGGAATAGTTGGAGTCTCCTGCCTGAGCGCCCGCGCCAAGCCACCAATTCTTACTTTTTAATTCTCAATTTCTAATTGAAAAAATGTGGCACCGCTTTAACCTGAGTCGGTTTTTTCTGGCCGTGGTGCTCACCATCGTCAGCTTCGGCGGCGGCATGCTGGGGTTTATGTGGATCGAGAAGTTCACGCTGCTCGAGGCGTTCTACATGACCATGATTACCATCTCCACGGTGGGGTTTGGCGAGCTGCATCCGTTGTCGCCGGACGGGCGGCTGTTTGTCTCGGTTTATATCTTCTTCAACCTGCTCGTGGTGGCCTACCTGGTGTCGGTGCTGACCACCTACATCTTCGATGGCGAGCTGCGCAACCTCTTTCAAATGCTTCGCACTGACCAGGAAATCCGCAATGTATCCAACCACATCATCGTGTGTGGCTTTGGGCGCAACGGCAGCAAGGCCTACCACGAGCTGCACGACAGCGGGGCCCAGGTGGTGATTGTGGAGCAGAGCGAGGCCCTGCTCAAAAGCACCGTGGAAGTGCTGGGCGGCAAAGTGCTGGCCGTTTTCGGCGACGCCACCACCGACGAAACCCTGCTGGCGGCCGGCATCTCCCGGGCCCGGGCCCTCATCACGGCCCTGCCCAAAGATGCCGACAACGTGTTCGTGACCCTGACGGCCCGCGAGCTGAACCCGGGCATCAAAATCATTGCCCGCGCCAGCCTCAAAACCAGCGAAGCCAAGCTGCTGCGCGCCGGCGCCGACTCGGTGGTGATGCCCGACGAAATCGGCGGCTCGCACATGGCCAACCTCGTCATCCGGCCCGAAGTCATCCGTTTTCTGGACATGATTTCTGGCCTGGGCCCCAACAAGCTGCGCCTCGAGGAGCTGCGCCCCGACGAAATGCGCCCTGAATGGCGTGGCCGCAGCATCCGCGAGCTGGATATCCGCTCGCGCACCGGCGCCACCGTCATCGGCCTCAAGCACCATACCGGCGAGCTGCTGGTGAGCCCCAGCGCCGACACCATCCCCCAACCCGGCGACGTGATGCTGTTCCTGGGCACCGACGAGCAGATTGCCTCCCTGGTCCGCCAGTTTCAGGCGTAGCAGGGCGGTGCCAGGTAACCAGTGTGGTCCGACGAGTTGCCCGTAGGGCCTCGTCGGATCACTATCGTTGAACGTTCACGTTGAACGTCCTCACCCGCAGCGGCCGCCGGCGTGGTGCTACGAGTTGCCCGCAGAGCCTCTTAGTACCACTATCTTTGAACGACCCGGCCCGCATCGGCCAACGACTAGTGGTCCGACGAGGCCCTGCGGGCAACTCGTCGGACCACAGTCTGCCATTCTACCACCCCAATATCCACTACGTGCACATTCTGCAGCTTTGTCCGCGCGTTCCGTTTCCTACCACTGATGGCGGGGCCATTGCCATGTACGACGTGGCCGCGGGCCTCGTGCGGGCCGGCCACCGTGTCACGATGCTGGCACTCAACACGCCCAAGCACTACCAGCCCGCCACCGCCCTCGACCACCTCGGCCCCAATTTCCGCCTGGTTACCGTAGACATCGACACGCGCCTTTCGCCCTGGAAGGCCCTGCGCAACCTGCTTTCCAGCGAGCTGCCCTACAACGTAGAGCGGTTTGTGAGCGAAGCGGCAAAGGCAAAACTCGCCGAGCTGCTGGCCGCGGAGCCTTATGATGTGGTGCAGATGGAAGGCACCTTTGTGGCGTGGTACGCCGGCTACTGGGCCGAGGCCGGCCGGCCGCGTGGAAAGCACCTGCCGCCGGTGGTGCTGCGCGCCCACAACGTGGAGTACACCATCTGGGAAATGCTGGCGCAGCGCGCCGGCAACCCGCTGAAGAAATGGTACCTGCAGCAGCTGGCCCGCCGCCTCAAGGCCTTCGAGCACCACGCGCTGCACCAGTTTGATGCCGTGGCGGCCATCACCGAAGCCGACCAGCAGCGGCTGCGGCAGCTGAGTTGCCCGGAGCCGGTGGTGTTCATCCCGGCCGGCGTGGAGCTGGAGCGGTTCCAGTCGGATGCCGCCATCGTGCCCCGGCCTCGCAGTTTGTTCATGATTGGCTCGCTGGACTGGCTGCCCAACCAGGAGGGCCTCGACTGGTTTCTGCGCGAAGTCTGGCCCCAGGCCACGGCCCGCTACCCGGGCCTGGAGCTGCACCTGGCCGGCAAGCAGATGCCGGCCCGCTTCCGCGAGCTGCAGCTGCCCGGCGTGACGGTGCACGGCTTCGTGGAGTCGGCGGCGGCCTTCATGCAGCAGCACGACATCATGCTGGTACCGCTGCTGAGCGGCGGCGGCATGCGCATCAAAATCATTGAGGGCATGGCCCAGGGCAAGTGCATTCTGAGCACCACGCTGGGCGCCGAAGGCATCCACGTGAAAGACGGCTTCGACATTGTGGTGCGCGATACGCCGGCCGCTTGGCTGGACGTGCTAGGCCGCTACTACGCCGGCGAGCTGGCGTCGGGCCTGATTGGGCAGGAGGCGGCCCGCACCATCCGGCGCCTCTACGACAACCGCCGCGTGGTGGAAAGCTTCGTGGATTTGTACAGCGTGGTGCGCCAGCGGCGGGCCGAAACGGTGTAAGTTTGCCCCCAATGAAGCTTCTTGTACTGCTGTCCCGGTTTCCGTACCCGCTCGACAAGGGCGACAAGCTACGCGCCTATCACCAGCTGCGCCATCTGGCCCGGCGTCATGAGGTGTGCCTGTTTGCTTTGTCGGATGAGCCGGTGACGGCCGCCGACCGCGCCGCCGTGGAGCCGCTGTGCGCCGGCGGTCTGCACGTGCACTACCTCAGCCGCCCCGGCATTGCCCTCAACATGACCCGCGCCCTGGCGCAGGGGCTGCCCCTGCAGGTGGGCTACTTCCACGACCGCACGGCCCAGGGCCACCTCGACGCCCTGATCCGCCAGTTCCAGCCCGACCATGTGTATTGCCAGCTGATCCGGATGGCGCACTACCTGCGCGCCCACGCCCCGCAGCTGCCCATGACGCTCGACTACATGGACGTGTTTTCGAAAGGCATGCTACGCCGGGCCGAGAATGCACCACTCTGGCAACGGCCACTCTGGCTGCGCGAAGGCCGCCGCCTGCGCTCCTACGAGGCCCGGGTGTTCGACTGGTTCCGCCACCACACCATCATCTCCGACCAGGACCGCCAGCTCATCGAGCACCCGCACCGGGCCCGGATTCAAGTGGTGCTCAACGGTATCGACACGCAGTTTTTTCAGCCCCGCGCCACCGAGCCTACCTACGAGCTGCTATTCTGCGGCAACATGAGCTACCACCCCAACGTGGATGCCGCCGTGTTTCTGGCTGAGGAAATCCTGCCGCTGGTGCGTCAGCTGCACCCCGAAGCCCGCCTGATGATTGCGGGCACTACACCTTCGACTCGGGTGCTGGCCCTGGCCTCGGCCGCCGTCACGGTCAGCGGCCGCCTGCCCGACATCCGCGACGCCTACGCCGCCACGCAGGTGTTTGTGGCGCCCATGCGCGTGGGCACCGGCCTGCAGAACAAGCTGCTGGAAGCCATGGCCATGGAGCGCCCCTGCGTGACCACGCCGCTGGCCAACAACGCCCTGCGCGGCCGCCCCGGCCAGGATCTGCTGGTGGGCGAGTCGGCCCCGGAGCTGGCGGCCCTCATCATCGGCCTGCTCAACGACCCCGCCGCCGCCGCTGAGCTAGGCCAGCAGGGCCGCCGGTTTGTGCAGGAGCACTACGACTGGGAAGCGGCCACCAACAAGCTGGAAGCGTTGTTTAAATAGCCTGCGTTATGCACTGGCTGGTGATTATACTGCTGATGGTCTTACTCAGCAGAACGTGGTTGCGAAGCTTCAACGAAGCATTGGCATCGTTGAAAAGAGCTATCCACCTGAAACGTTATGGAGTGCATAAAACCGGGGAAATAATAGGGTTTGTGGAACGCGTTGACGAGGAGGGCGACAGATGGTTTAGGCCTATAATAGCCTTTTCGTACCAAGACAAGCAGTGGCAGTTTGTATCAGAGCTGGGAGATGGCGAGAAAGGTCTTGTCGGAGCGTACGTCCGCGTCATCCATGATCCGCTGACACCCGGCGTGGCAGAAGTGGATAGTTTCATGGCGTTGTTTGGCGGGTCTGTTCTGGGGCTGGTTATTCTGGCAACATGCGTGGTTTTGGCAGTTGGCTATGTAATTCACGAACTTCTTGCGCAGGTTGGATAAACCAAATTGTATGGTTGTATAGCAGTGCGTCAGCGCCTACTTACTTTGCCTGGATTGCCACCGGCTGCGTTAAGCACACCTTCAAAACGCCTCTACCTTCTCAATTCATCTTTTTCAACCAACCACCCCATGACTCCTCTTCGCATTGCAATCCTGGGCTGCGGCAACATGGGCATGGCCTTCGCTAAGGCGTTTCTGCACTACAACCTCGTGGAACGCGCCGATTTGCTGCTGCTCGGGCGCGACGCGGCGCACTGCCAGCGGCTCGATGCCACCCACCAGGGTTTGCCCACCGGCCTGCTCGAAGCGCACGTGGGTAGCTACGACGTGGTGATGGTGGCCGTGAAGCCGCAGGATTTCAATAAAATAGCGGCCGGCCTGCGGGCCGTGCTGCAGCCCACGCAGGTGGTGGTGTCCATCATGGCCGGCATCCCGATCGGGCGGCTGCAGCGCGAACTGGGCCACCAGCAGGTGATGCGCGCCATGCCCAATACGCCGGCGCTGCTGGGGCTGGGCATCACCGGGTTTTCGGCGGCACCGGAAGTGGAGCGCAGCCGCCTGCACCAGGTAGAGAACCTGTTGAACGCCACCGGCCGCTCTATCTTCCTGGAAGATGAGAGCCTGCTCGACGCCGTGACGGCCGTGAGCGGCAGCGGCCCGGCCTATTTCTACTACATCGTGCAGGCCATGATGCAGGCCGGCCGCGAGCTGGGCTTCTCCGAATCGGTGGCCGGGCTGCTGGTGAAGCAGACCATGTTGGGCGCCTACCACCTGCTCAACACCTCCGACAAAAGCCCCGACGAGCTTATTGCCGCCGTGGCCTCCAAAGGCGGTACCACCGAAGCCGCCCTGCGCGAATTCCAGGCCGGCCACCTCGCCGAAACCCTAAAAGCCGGCATGAAAGCCGCCCAGCAGCGCGCCACCGAGCTGGCGAAAGAGTAGCTGAGTAGTTGAGTAACTGAGCAGGCAGTAGCGCGAACTTTGCAGTTCGCGCCCCCGCGCCGTCCGAACGATTCCGTTTCAGAGGCGCGGGGCGCGAACTACAAAGTTCGCGCTACTGCCATCGGTGCATTCTGAAAGCCGCCGGGCATAACACCTGTGCGAGACAGGGCGTTACCATCCTCTTCCATTGCCAAGCCGACGCGGTTTTACGCAGTTACTCCGCTACTCAGCTACTCTCTCGTAACTTCGCGGCGTGGCTGCTGGTTGTAGCAGCAACTTTGCGGGGCTCCTCGGGGCTGCACCTCCTGAATCCGCGAAATCCGAATAATCCGTTTAAATCCGTGATTCCATGCTGGATTCCATTGAAGACGCCATTGCCGACATCCGCGCCGGCAAAGTCGTAGTAGTCGTCGACGACGAAGACCGTGAAAACGAGGGCGACTTTATCTGCGCCGCCCGTTGTGCCACCCCCGAGGTCATCAACTTTATGGCCACCCACGGCCGCGGCCTCGTGTGCGCCCCGCTCATCGAGCAGCGCTGCGAAGAGCTGGGCCTGGAGCTGATGGTGGGCCGCAACACGGCCCTGCACGCCACCCCGTTCACCGTGAGCATCGACCTGCTGAAAAACGGCGTGACCACCGGCATTTCGGCCTCCGACCGCAGCAAGACCATTCTGGCCCTCATCGACCCCGACACCAAGCCGGAGGAGCTGGGCAAGCCGGGCCACATCTTCCCGCTGAAAGCCCGCAAGGAAGGCGTACTGCGCCGCGCCGGCCACACCGAAGCCGCCATCGACCTCTCCCGCCTCGCGGGCTTCGAGCCGGCCGGCGTGCTGGTAGAAATCCTGAAGGAAGACGGCGAAATGGCCCGCCTGCCCGAGCTGCGCGAAATTGCCACCAAGTGGAATCTGAAGCTTATTTCGGTTCAGGACCTCATCAAATACCGCCTCGATAAGGAAAGCCTCATCACCCGCGAAATTTCCGTGAAGCTGCCCACCGACTACGGCGACTTCGACCTGGTGGCTTACACCCAGCGCACCACCAACGCCCAGCATTTGGCCCTGGTTAAAGGCGACATTTCGGGCGACGAGCCGGTGCTGGTGCGCGTGCACAGCTCCTGCGTCACGGGCGACATCTTCGGCAGCTGCCGCTGCGACTGCGGCCCGCAGCTGCACCGCGCCATGCAGCACATCGAGCGGGAAGGCCGCGGCGTGATTGTGTACATGAACCAGGAGGGCCGCGGCATCGGACTGCTCAACAAGCTGCGCGCCTACAAGCTGCAGGAGCAGGGCCGCGACACGGTGGAAGCCAACCTGGAGCTGGGCTTCGGCATGGACGAGCGCGACTACGGCGTGGGCGCCCAAATCCTGCGCGACTTGGGCATCAGCAAGATGCGCCTGCTCTCTAATAACCCCCGCAAGCGCACCGGCCTGATCGGCTACGGCCTGGAAATCGTGGAGTCGGTAGCCATTGAGGTGGAGCCCAACGAGCACAACGAGCGGTACCTGACCACCAAGCGCGACAAGCTGGGCCACACCATCCTGCACAAAGACCGCACCCCGCACCCTGATGTAGATTCGGCGGTAGGCGTGGAATAAGCCTGCAGTCTTTTGCAATAGTCACCAAAAACGCCCGCATGGTTTCATGCGGGCGTTTTTGATGGTGCGAATACGTTGGTGCGGAGCCTCACATATTCGGGTGACAAGGTAGGATTTAGGTCTGAAAGTCAATAGCTTATGCTATACCTCTTGCTGCCATGCCATGCAA
Organism: Hymenobacter sp. APR13; assembly: GCF_000737515.1. Lineage (NCBI taxonomy): Bacteria > Pseudomonadati > Bacteroidota > Cytophagia > Cytophagales > Hymenobacteraceae > Hymenobacter > Hymenobacter sp. APR13. The sequence goes on along the minus strand of NZ_CP006587.1, from coordinate 4,440,770 downwards.
CGACGCTCCTTTCTGCACCTGACGCTGGCCGCTCCCGGGCTGGCCGTAGCTCCCTCATTTGCCACTATGGCCCAGGGCGGAGCGAGCGAGTCCCGCAAAAGCCTGCTCGTCAGGGCCGGGGCCGACAGTACCAACCGACCCTTTGAATTCCTGGATGCCACATTCACTGTGAAGGTTTCCGGCCGCGACACGCAGGGCCGATGCGTGATTTTCGATACGCTGCGCCGGGAAAAGGTGGGCCCTATGCTACACCTGCACCTGAACCTGGACGAGTGGTTCTACGTGCTGGATGGGGAGTTCAAGTTTCAGGCCGGGACGGAAATCATGCGCCTCAGCGCTGGCGACTCGCTGTTCGTGCCCCGGAGTATGGCGCATGCCTTCGTCAAAACCAGCGAAGGCCCGGCCCGCCTGATTGTGATGCACCAGCCGGCCGGCAACATGGAAGAGTACTTTCGCATCGTCAGCGCCATGCCCGACCAACGCCCGGAAGCGCGCAAAGCCCTGGCTGAAAAGCACGATACACGCTTCATCGGCCCGCCTCTGAAACCAGATTGAAGGTGGCGCGCTTCTTCTGCCTCACGCAAAAGGGCAGCGCTATTATCAACGATACATGCTCAGCAGGATCGGCAGATGATCAGCTTACGGCTGCTTAGTGCTGGCTTGATTGAGCAGGTAGAGCAGCACGCCGTTGGTCCAGCCGAAGCCATCCTGCAGCGGATACTCGCCGCCGCCAGCGGGGAGGCTGGTGTTTTGCACGTTGTATTTCTCCAGCAGCTTGCCGGTTTGCTGAAACACGCGGCTGTTCAGGCGCACCCAGCGCGTGGCTACCGTGTCGGCGAGGGGCTGCTGGTTGTAGCGGCGCAGGCCCTGGATGGCTAGGTACTGCAGCGGCGCCCAGGCATTGGGCGCGTCCCACTGCTGGCCACTGGCGTTGAGGGTGGTGATCAGGCCGCCATCCTTCAGGAAATCCGCTTTCAGGCCAGCCGCCACCTGCGTTGCCTGCGTGGTAGTAGCCACCCCAAACGCCAGCGGAAACACGCCCGCTAGCGTCCGGATGGTGGCCGGGCGGCGCTGCGGGAGGTCGTAGTCGGTGAACCAGTTGGCGGCTTTGTTCCAGCAGTAGCGCTGAATGGCGGCCTGGCGTTTGGCGGCTTTCAGCTCCCAGGTTTTGGCCGTAGCGGCCTGTCCCTGCGCCTTATAGGAGCGGGCCAGGGTTTGTTCCAGCGTCAGCAGCAGGCAGTTCAGGTCTACGGGCACCAACTCGGTGGTGTGGATGGACGTCAGCTTGCCATCGGGCCCGAACCAGCGGGTGCTGAAGTCCCAGCCGGAAGCCGCCGCCGCCCGAATGTCGCGGTAGAACTGGCGCGGGTTGGCCAGGCCTTTCGCCGCCGCCACGTCTTCGGCGTACGACTCTTCGCGGGGCTCGGTGCTGCTGTCCCAGTAGCGGTTGAGTACCTCGCCGCCCGGCATCCGCACGGCGCGGCGCGTGGCCTTGCCAGGCGCCAGCGAGTCGGCCCCGGCCATCCAGTAGGCGTATTCGCGCAGCAGGGCGGGCTGGTAGCGGGGCAGCACCGAGTCGGTTTGCTGCTGGGCCAGCAGCTGCACCATCAGGGCGAAGAAGGGCGGCTGCGAACGGGTGAGGTAGTAGCTGCGGTTGCCGTTCGGGATGAAGCCGTAGCGGTTCAGCAGGAAGGCGAAGTTGTCGGCCATGCTGCGCACCAGCGGCGTGCGGCCGGCCTCGCTCAGCCCGATCATCGTGAAATACGAGTCCCAATAATACACTTCCCGAAACCGGCCGCCGGGTACCAGATAGGGCCGGGGCAGCGGCAGCAGCGACGAGTACCGGGCCACCGAATCCTGAGGGCGGCGCTCCAGCACGCGCCAGAGCGTATCGAGGTGGGGGCGCAGGCCGGCCGCCACGTTGCTGCGGTAGGTGCTGGCGTCGGAGGCCGGCAGCCGGAAGCGGGCCTTCACGAAGGTGGCCAGGTTGAAGCCGGGCTGGGTGCGCTGCTGGGCGTAGTCGGCCAGAATGCGCGACGGCGGCGCCAGCGGCACCATGTCCACAAACGTCTTATTGTCGGGAAACACGCGGCCCTGCTGCACGGCCTCAAACAGGCCGGGGTAGAGCTGGCGGGGCGTGAGCGGCAGCTGGGCCGAAGCCCAGGTAGCGGACAGGCAGCAAACGAGGAGCAGAAGGTGGCGCATGGCGGTAGGATGGGGCAGTGCTGGCCTCAAGGTACGGGTTCAGTTGCTGATAATCAGGAATGTACTGCCGGGGGCAGCGGCGCCGGGCGGGCCGGCCCCGAACCGGTCGGTTGCAGGAGCTACGGAACCAGGCCGGCCGAGGGCGAGTTAGCTGGAAAAAGCCGTGTCAGAGCATGGCGGCCCCGTATTTTTTCGGCTATCTTTCCCCGGCTATGAGGAAGCTCCCTATCAGTATATGTGCGCTGCTGACCACCCTGGCGCTGGGCACGGCCCCGGCCGCCCAGGCCCAGCAAGGCCAGCGGGCCCTGGTGCAGGAATTTGCCGGCAGCACCATTCTGCTGACCTCGGGCGACACGCTGCGTGGCCCCGTAACGCTGCGCCGCGACCAAGACGTGCTGCTCATGGCCCAGCCCGACGGCACCCTGACCACGCTGTCGGCGGTGAGCGTCAACAGCTTCGCCGTGAAAGGCGAGCAGATTGACAGCCGCCTCGGCAACGGCTACTACGACAATTTCCTCGACGCCCGCAACGGCTATTACTACGGCAACCCCATGTACGGCGCGCCGCGCCTGCGCCCCGAAACCGAGAACCTGAACCGCGTGCGGGTGTTCCGCACCTTCCGCTGGAACCGCGGCAACGACTACAGCGACTTCACGTCGCCGGCGTTTTTCGAGCAGCTCAGCAACGGCCCGCGCATGCTACTGCGTCGCGAGTCGCTGGTAGAGCGCACCGTCAACAACGGCCCGTACGGCTATGGTGGCTACGGCGGCCGCAACTTCGGCACCTATACCGATAAAAAGGACGACTTCTACCTGGCCACGCCCACCGGCAGCATCATTGCCCTGCGCAACCCCAAAAAGGACCTGCTGGCCGTATTCCGGGGGCAGGCCAAGCAGCTGGAACAGTACGCCCGCAACAACCGCCTCAGCTTCACCGTCGCCCGCGAGCTGGCCTTCATCGTCAACTACGCCAACTCGCTGGTGAAGGAGTAGAGCGTGGATGTCATTGCGAGCGAAGCGAAGCAATCCTTCCTCTTGTGATGGACAGTTCCCTAACAGACAAGCCCTCCGGCATTAGCTTAGTACACTAATGCCGGAGGGCTTGTCTTGTAAGGAGAGTGACTGCCACGAGAGGAAGGATTGCTTCGCTCCGCTCGCAATGACAGCTGTTACAAATCCCGGCTGCGCAGGAGCACATAGCTCAGCGCCCAGAACAGGGCCGTGTAGGCCAGGGCCAGCGGCAGCGCTTGGCTGGGCAGCAGGGCCATGGATGGGCCCGTGACGGTGGCCATCAGCTCCTGGCCGGGCATGGGGGTGAGGCTGTTGAAGATCTTGGCCGGTAGGTAGCGGTCCAGTTCGTCGGGTAGGGACAGGCGCAACAGCGGCTCGGCCACCCACAGGTACAGCAGAAACAGCAGAATGGCGGCTCCGCTGCGGCGCACCAGCACCGCCACCAGCGCGGCCAGGGCCAGCACGCCCAGCACCTGCACCCCGTAGAGCAGCACTGCCGGCAAACCCGCCGTGGCTTGCGCCACCGTGCCCGCCGCCCGCGTCAGCCCGAAATACGTCCCGATGCCCAGCACCACCAGCACTGCAAAGCCCGCCAGCAGCCCCGACACGGCCAGCTTGTTTTGCAGCAGCCCCGCCACCGAGCTGCCGTCAATCACCTGCTGCCGGAACGTGCGGAACTGAAACTCGTCGGTGATGAGGATCACCAGCAGAATGCCCAGCAGCATGGTGAAGTAGCTGGCCACAAACGTGAGCTTCTCCCACAGCCCCGGAAACACATACAGAGAGTCTCCCAGCTGCTGCCCGTTCACGTTCAGGCTGCCGCCCGCCGACACAAACAGCAGCAACAGCACGGCATACGCCAGCAGAATAATCCAGACGGTGCGGTAGGGGAGAATCTTGCGAAGTTCGGCGCGGAAAAGCATGGGTGGTTGAATGGCTTGATGGTTGAATTGCTGAATGGTTTGATGGCTGCATGGTTGAACACTGTGAAGGCCGGGGCAGAAAGATGAACATTATGCTATTCAGTACTTTAACAATTAAACCATTCAGCCATCAAGCCATTCACTTGGTCAATTCCAGGAACTGGGCCTCTAGGCTGCGGCGGCGCAGCTCCAGGCCGGCCAGGGCAATGTTCTGGGCAAACAGGGCGCGGTTGAGGTCGGCGGGGCCGTGGCCGGGTGCCAGGGCGGCGCTAAGCTGGCCGTCGGGTTCGGGGCGCACGTCCGACACCCAGGGTAGGGCGGCCAGGGCTTGCTGCACGGCGGCGGCGGCCTGCGGCTCGGGGCGCAGCAGCACCCGGTCGGCGGTGGCCAGGATGTTGCCGACGGGGCCGGCCGCCCGCAGCTCGCCGCGCTGCAGTACCGCCACGTGGGTGCATACTTTCTCGATTTCATCGAGCAGGTGGCTGGCCAGAATGATGGTTTTGCCCTCGGCAGCCAGACGCTGCACCAGGCCGCGCACCTCGGCAATGCCCTGCGGATCGAGGCCGTTGGTGGGCTCGTCGAGCACCAGCACCTCGGGGTTGCCGAGTAGAGTGGAGGCCAGGGCCAACCGCTGCTTCATGCCCAGCGAGAACCCGCGGAACGCGTCGTGCTGGCGCGTGCCCAGCCCCACGGTGTCGAGGGCCTGATCCACGCTGCGTGGGTCGGCCTGCTTGATGTCGGCGGCCAGCTGCAGGTTCTGGCGGGCCGAGAGGTAGGGGAAGAAGTTGGGCGTTTCCAGCAACGCCCCGATGCGCCGCCGCCCAGCCGAGGTGGGCGGCTGCCCAAACCAGCGCACCGTTCCGCCCGACGCCCGCAGCACCCCCAGGGCAATGCCCAGCGTGGTGGTTTTGCCGCTGCCGTTCGGCCCCAGCAGGCCATACACGCTGCCCGGCTCCACCTGCAGCGTCAGGCCCCGCAGCGCCGTGGTGCCGCCGTAGGTTTTGGAAAGGTTGTCGAGTTCGAGGATGGGCATTGAGTGGGGAGGAGTTGGTCGAATAGTAAGAGTGAAGAAATGAGCCTGACAATATGCTTCAGATAATTAGTCTGATAATTGTGGTCTGCTAAAAGATGGATGTAGGCTTAACAGCGAGTACATGAACAATAATAAAAAGCGCACCACACGTAGGTACTCATTTGATTCTCACTTCGGAGTGTTCCTGATAATTGGGTTTTTGGGATATTTTGTATGGGTGTTGGCATCCGGTTATATCCGTACTAGGCTTCTAAATAGTGCTAATGTTATGGTTGCCACAGCCAGAATTACCGATAAAAAAGAGTTTTTAGGTAACAGTCCTGTTTCGCGCCAATTTTATTACAAGTACTCATTCGCAGTAGATAGTCAAACATACAGTGGTGACTCGCGTGACCCGAGCAAACATCCTGGCGATACAATAAGAATAAAGTATGTAGCTGGCAGGCCTGAAATAAACGAGCCATTATATAAATGACGTTCTATCACTCAACCGGCAGCGCGCCGCCCATCCAGCGGACTACCGGGTAGCGCAGGTGGGTCTTTTCGTAGTTCGGCGACTGGCGGTACACCCAGTCCAGCTGAGCGGCGCCGCTGGCGGCAAAGGCGGGGTTTTGCTGCTTGAGCTTCTCCAGCCGCTCGCGCAGGGCCGGGTCGCGGCGCAGCAGGTCGGCGGCCACATCCTCGAATACATAATCCGAGAAATACTCCTTTTGCTGCAGCACGCTGTCGAAGAAGCCCCAGGCAAAAAACGAGTCGGTGGCCTGCGGCTCCAGCGTTTCGATGAGGTAGCGGGCGGCGGGCTGGTTGAGGTCGGCCACGTAATCGCCTTTCAGGAAGGCTACGGGCTGCGGCGCGGTGCGCAGTTCCACGGCCGAGTGCACGTAGTGGCCCTCGTAGGGGCGCTGGCCGGTTTTGTAGTCCTGCACGTAGTACACGTCGGCCGTGAGGGTGGTGTCCTGGCGCAGGCGGCGCAGCTGCACGCCCGACAGGCGCAGGCGCTCCAGCACCTCGCCCCAGGCCTGCGGAATCAGGTAGGCCGCCGGCCGCTGCACCTGCACGGTAGGCCGGAACGTGTTGTAGTACGGAATCTGGCGCGAATACGGGGCTTTGCGGTCGTAGTAGAGGCGGGGCTGGCCGCTGATGTCGCTGGGCTTGAGCTTGCCTTCGTAGCCCAGGAATGTCACCTTGTCGGCGGCCGTGGTGTCGAGCTTCCAGGCCAGCGGGAAGGTGGTTTGGGTGGCGGTTTGCTGCTGGGCAGCGGCGCGGGCCTGGGCCAGGGCGTCTTTCTGCTGCGCTACGGCCTGCACCAGCAGCTCCAGGAAATCATACTGGGCCATCACGCGGGGCGCGTAAGCCTTGAGCATGTGCGTTTCCGTGACGAAACCGATGGTGTTGAACAGCGTGGTATAGCCCGTAGAGTAGCGCGGCGACTCCATGAAGCCCGTCAGGCCGCGGGCATCGGGCGTACGGCCCTCAAAGTCCACGTAGGGCGTCATGGGCGTTTTGCGCTTGGCCATGCCGCCGTACACGGCCGGCAGCAGCTGCCCGTTGAGGTAGCTGCGCAAAGCTGGGTGCAGCTTGCTTTGCTGCGTGGCAATGAGCGTCATCGTGTACTGGTAGTCGGCCCCGTCGGAGGTGTGGGTGTCCACGAATACGTCGGGCTGCCAGCGCTGAAACAGCTGCGCAAACGCGCGGGCGTTGCGCGAGTCCTGCTTGATGTAGTCGCGGTTCAGGTCGAGGTTGCGGGCGTTGCCGCGGAAGCCGTAGCTCTCGGGCCCGTTCTGGTTGGCGCGGGTGGTGGAGTTGCGGTTCAGCGAACCATCCGCGTTGTATATCGGAATGATAACCAGCGTGATGTCCGTAAGCTGGCGGCGCAGCTTGGGCTGCTGCACGTAGTCGCGGGCCAGCATCATGGCTGCATCAATGCCCTCCGGCTCGCCCGGGTGAATGCCGTTCTGGATGAACACCACCCGCCGCCCCTTGGCCCGCACCGAGGCCGGGTCGGCGTCGCCATCCAGGCTCACCACTACCTCGTGCAAGGGGCGGCCGCTGTCGGTGGTGCCGGCCTCGCGCAGCGTGATTTCGGGGTAGGCCGCATCCAGGCGCTGGTAGTAGGCAATGCAGGCGGCGTGGGTGGTGGTGGTATTGCCGTTGCCCAGCTCGTAGGGCGTGCGCCAGTCGGTTTTGGGCGCCGCCGACGTGAGCAGCAGCGCAGAAAGCAGGAAGGAAAGCATGCGGCAAAGGAAGGAAAACCGCGCGGGATTATGGGTAGTGATGAAGTGATGAGGTGAAAGGTGATGAAGTGGAAGGCTATGCCTCGCAGTTTACCTCATCACCATTCACCTCATCACTCAATCACTTAATACAAGCGGCGGCGGGCCGGGAACAGCACCTGGTCGAGGCTGAGGCGGCCGGGGCCGGCCAGCAGCAGCCCCAGAAACAGAAACGCCGATTCCAGGGCGTGGGAGTAGCCGCTAAACCCGTCGCCGGCGCTCAGGTGCTGTACCGTGGCCATAATCATAGTGCCCAGCAGCAGAGCGCAGGCCACCCGGAAAAACAACCCCAGCGCCAGCAGCTGCCCGCCCACGGCCTCGGCCACGGCGGCCAGAAAGCCCCAGAAGGCCGGCGCAAAATCCAGCCCTACCACTTTCATTACGCTGCCCACTTTCGCCCAGGCCTCGGGTCCGCCAACCAGCTTGGGGTAGCCATGGATGGTGAACATCACGCCAATGCCCACGCGCAACAGCAACAGGCCAAGGTTGTGGGTGCGGTAGCGGTTTTCAAACAGAACCATAGGAAAAAGGGTATTCCGAAATACTTGGTCAGGAAAGGTTGGTGCTTGCGTTGGCAAAGTACAAGAAATATAACGCACTACAATCCCCGACGTTTGTCGGCTACTGGTAAAGTAATACCCCCGTGATGCGCGCGGCTGGCGGAATATCCGTCGAACTCATTTCTTCCGGGTGCTTATCGGGGAGCGAGTTCGGGTCAATTACCCAGGCAATTTTCACTTTGCCCGAAACGGCGGCAAAGCCGGCTGGCGTATTGCGCACCTTGGTAAGCCCCAGGTTCTGGCGAGCCGCCCCAAACGGCGAGCCGACACCAATACCTTCGGCTGTGCGGTACTGCGGGTCGTAGATGCGGATGCGGCGCAGGCGGTAGCCGCCAGCCGAGTCCGGAATCATGTGCAGCACGTTGGCCGGGGCCTCGGGGCGCTGGGCGTCGCGCATTTCATAGGCGGGCAATTGCCGGCCGTTGTCGGAGTAGGTGGTGGGGCGGAGCAGCTCGGCGGGCACCACCTTTTTGAGCTGGGCTTCGCGCATGCCCAGGCGCAACATGCCGGCGCGGCCCGGGCTGATCAGGTATTGCAGGTTGATGTTGTCGGTAGGAGCATTGGTACCAGGTTCCTGGGCTACACCAGTAGTGCCAGGCTTGAGGGCGGCCGGATCGGTAGCCCCGTCGGCGGGCAGGAAGGGCGGCGTGCCCGAGTCGGAGGGCGAGCCGCAGGAAGTGGCGAGGGTCGTGGTAAGCAGGGCCGCGGCCAGCGCCGGTACCAGGGAAGCAAATCGATTCAGCATCATGGGCATACGGCAGAACGAGGCCGGTAGTTGATGGCCGGCCCGGCAGATAATTTGCCGGGAGTGTCGGCCGTGCCACCCGGTTGGCGCGTAGGGAAACGAGTACCTTTGGCTTCCTGATCGTTCACCACACCCTTTCGCATCGTGTCTGATACTGCCCGCAAACCCCTGATTCTCATTTCCAACGACGACGGCATCACGGCCCCCGGCATTGCCACGCTCGTGCGCGTCATGCGCCGCATCGGCGAGGTAGTGGTGGTGGCGCCTAACTCGCCGCAGTCGGGCATGGGCCATGCCATCACCATCGGCACCTCGCTGCGCCTCGACCCCAGCACCATTTTCCCCGGCATTGAGAGCTACGAGTGCAGTGGTACCCCGGCCGACTGCGTGAAGCTGGCCAAGCACCACGTGCTGAAAGACCGCCAGCCCGATCTGGTGGTGTCGGGCATCAACCACGGCTCCAACTCGTCGGTGAATGTGCTGTACTCAGGCACGATGTCGGCGGCCATCGAGGCGGCCATCGAAGGGCTGCCGGCCATCGGGTTTTCGCTGTGCGAATACGGCCACAACGCCGACTTCGAGCACACCGAAGCCTGGGTGGAGCACATTGTGCGGGAGGCGCTGGCGTACGGTATCCCGCAGGGTACGGCCCTGAACGTGAACATTCCCAAGAAGTCGGAGCAGCCAATTGCGGGCATCCGCATCTGCCGCCAGGCCCGCGCCAAGTGGCAGGAAGAGTTCGATTTGCGCCACGACCCCTACAAGCGCCCGTATTACTGGCTGATCGGGGAGTTCGTGAACCTCGATCAGGGCACCGACACCGACGAGTGGGCGCTGGCCAACAACTTCATATCGGTGGTGCCCTGCCAGTTCGACCTCACGGCCCACCACGCCATCAGCAGCCTGAACGCCAGCTGGCAGCTGGGCCCGAAATTCGACGGCCCCACGCAGCCCGCCCCGCACCTGGGCAGCGCCACCCCCGAGCCCGGCGAATCGGCCGAAGGACTGGGGTAGAGAGTAGCCAGCAAGTAAAACGAAAAGCGTCGGCCAGCACTGGATTTACAAGTGCCGGCCGACGCTTTTTATGCTGGTGAGAAGCTCATTGGGGCAAGCTGCGCACGTGGCGCACTACTGGCCCGGGTGCGTGGCGTACTACCAGCGGGACGCTGTGCGCTACGGCTGCCGGCGGCGTGGGCTTGAGCAACACGGGTAGATAGAGCATTGCGGCCAGTGCGGCCAGCAGCAGCAAAATGCCGAGCAACGGCCGGGCGTAGGACTGGTGGCGAATGGAAGGAAGTTTCATGCTGGTGGTAGTTGAGCGAGTGGGAGCTCTAAGCTAGCACGCTCAGCATGAAGACTGTATGAGTAAAAGTGCTAGGTGTCAGAGGGTTTAGTGGCAGCCTCACCGGCAAATTCCAGCGCAAACGTGGTGCCTTTGCCCAGCTCCGAGGTAGCCGTGAGGGTGGCTTCGTGGAAGGTGGCAATGGTGAGGGCAATGGGCAAGCCGAGGCCGAAGCCTTCCGGCGATGCGGCCCCGCCCGCATTAAAGCGCCGGAACCGGTCGAAGAGGTGGGGTAGGTTTTCGGGGGCAATGCCCGGCCCGGTATCGGCCACGGCCAGGCGGTAGCCGCCGCCTGGCAGCAGTGAGCCCGTCACGGTGATGCTGCCGCCCCAGCGATTGTACTTGATGGCGTTGCTGAGCAGGTTGAATAGCAGCGTAAACAGCAGCGTGTGGTTGGCACGGGGCAGCACTAGGTCGGGGGAAAGCTGGGTGTGCAGGTGCAGCTCGCGCTGGGTTAGCCGGTCGTCAAGCTCGTTGAGAACTTCGGCCAGCACGGTGGCCAGGCTCACCGAGTCCTCGCGCAGGTACTGCTCGTTTTCGATGTTGGCGATAAGCAGCAGCGTCCGGACGGTGTTGCGTAGGCGGTAGAGCGTTTTCTGCGACTCCACGATCTTCAACGAGTGCGCGTGGCTGAGGTCAGGGTCCTGCAGCATGTTCTCGAAGCGCGTCTGCAGAATGCTGACCGGCGTTAGCAACTCGTGCGACACGTTGCTCATAAACTCGCGCTCCTTCTCAAACGCCGACTGCACCTGGTGCATCATTTCGTTGAGGCTGTCGTCGAGGCGCCGGAAGTCGGTGGTGCTGGTGCTGATGGGGGCGAAGGGGAAGGCCGACGGGTGGCGCACGTTGCGCAGCTTGCGCGTTATCAGGTCGCTGAGGGGGCGCAGCAGGAAGCGCGCAAAGGCCGCGTCCGTCACGATGGTGAGCAGGGCGCCCACCACCAGCACCCACAGCGCCAGTTGCCGCAGCGTGGCTTCCAGCAACTCCACCGTAGCCAGCGACGAGCCGATTTCTAGGCGGTAGGGGCGGCCCTGCGCCGCAAACTGGTAGCTCAGAATCCGGAAATCCTCTACATCGTTGTCGACCTGCCGCTGCTCATCGAAAATGCGCTCCACGGCCGCTACGGGTACCTGGCCCGCTTCCGGCGTCAGGCTGATGTATTCCTGCTTGAGGATGTTGTAGTCGGCGTAAGCCTCGTTCTGCTCCTGCCGCACAAAGGCAGTCAGGCCGTCGCGGGCAATCAGGGCCAGCACCTCGCGCTTCTTCTCGTGCAGGCGTTGGTCGGTGTGCGACACGGCCACCCGGCTCACGATGGGCGGAATCACCAGCGCCCCCAGCAGCACCAGCAGCAGCTTGGACAAGGCATTGAACAGGGCCAGTTTAGCTTCAAGGCGCATGGGGGAGTAACTGGTAGTTAGAACTGGAATTGCCTCCGGATTTCTGCCCCTGAATGTGCGATTAGCTGACCCAATATTTGATCCGACAATCCCATTATATCCAGCCATTCCCGATCCTGCCGAACCACGCGAGCGGTGCGCAGCAGCGCATCGGACCTGCTAAACTTGTCAAGAGCTTTAACGCGTAAACGCTGCGCTAGCCAGTAGATGCTTTTAGGAATGTATTTGCTGGTCAGTAAGATATCGAGCGTATTTTCGTGCAGGAACGTAATAGCATTGCATTCGAACTCCTCGAAGATCATATACTCTACTACCTGATCTTCCATTCGTAAAACCTGGCCGGAAGAGCTTTTCAGGGTGGAGACGAAATAGCCAAAAGATTCGGACGCAGATATAGACATCATCGGCAGTAAGTAATCTAACCTGATTCTGAAATTCTGTAGCCTATTCCGCGCACGGTTTCCAGGAAATCGGCGGGGGCGAAGGACGTGAGCTTCTTGCGGATGTTCTTGATGTGCACGTCGATGTAGTTGGAGTCGGAATCGTCTTCCAGCACGTTGCCCCATAGGTGCTCACCCAGCTGCAGGCGCGTGAGCACGCGGCTTTTGTGCAGCAGCAAATAGTGGAGCAGGTCGAATTCCTTTTTGGTGAGCGGCACTTCCTGCTCGCTGTGGCGCAGCACGCGGGCCGTCACGTCCATCTCGAAACCCTGCCCGAAGGTGATTTCCTGCCGCCGCAGCCCAAACTTGCGGCGCGTGATGGCCTGCATCCGGCTCTGCAGCTCCAGCAGCGAAAACGGCTTGGGCAGGTAGTCGTCGGCGCCCAGGTCCAGGCCTTTGATTCGGTCGTCGAGGTCGCCGCGGGCCGTCAGGATGATGAAGGAAGCCTCCTGCTTGTCGTTCTGGCGAGCTTCGTGCAGCAGGTCCAGGCCGTCGCCGCCGGGCAGGCCCAGGTCCAGCAGCACGAAATCGTAGCTGTTGACGTAAATTTTCTCGGAAGCCTCCGCGAAGGTGAAGGCCGAATCGACGAGGTACTGCGACTGCAGCAGGAACTGTTTCACCTCCTGGTGCAGGCCTTTTTCGTCTTCGACAAGCAGAATGTGCATAGAAACAAGCTAAATGTGGTGCAACATACGCGCCGCCAGCGTGAAGAGAGCATGAAGTAGGCTGCGTTGGCGCGGTGCCGGACACTCGCTGCGCTCGTCGCCAAGCTGGAGCTTAGCTTTACTTCAGGTACGCACTCAGCTCCGAAATAGAGCTGATGCCCAGCTGCTGCGCCTGCTGCCGGCGCATAAGCAGCGCGTAGGTGTTGTTGAAGCCTAGCGGCGCCAGCCATTCCAGCTGGTAGCGCCGCCGGAACTGCTGGCGCACGTAGCCGAACACCGCCCCGGCGTCGGCGCCCAGCGAATCGACGGTGGCGGGCGGGGGCTGCAGCAGCACCAGCAGCCCGGTGCCGCTGTACTCGGGGTACATGTCGATGGCGCCGCTGCGCAACGCCTCGAAGCAGATGGTGGTGCCGCCCAGCCCGGTTTTGGTGCTCACGTCCAATGCAGTATAGCCCCGAATCAGGCTGGCGTATAGCTCGGCCAGAATGTACTGTTCGGCAAAAATCTTGGAGCCCAGCTTCACGACGGGCGCGCCCGCGCTCAGCGGCCGGGGTGCCCGCCACAGCCCGCGCCGCCGCAGAAACGCCAGCGCCACCGCCTTGGGCTCCTCGTGCAGATAGTCGACGCGGTAGTTGAGGTCGGTCATCACGGAGTCGGAGAGCTGGCCGGCCAGCATCCCGAATACGGCCCGCAGCTCGGGGTGCTCGGTGAGCAGCCCGGTCCGCACCACGGGGGCTGCGAAGTAGGGCGGGAACACGTGCCGGTCATCGTGGAGCACGCGCAGGTGGTAGGCCTTGATGCGGCCGTCGGTGGAGTAGCCGTCGATGAGGTCCACGTTGGCGCTGCGGGCGGCTTCGTACACCAGAGCCGGGGCCAGCACCACGCTGGGCAGGCGGCCCAGCCCGTACGCCTGGCGCAAACCCGGCAGGCCGTCGGCGCGGCCGATGAACTCGGGGCTGAAACCGGCCAGCAGCTTGCCGGCAGCTCGGGGCAGCAAATAGAGGCCCGCCAGCAGCGGCAGCGCTACCAGCAGCCCGCGCCCCACCGCCACCAGCTTCCGCCCCGACAGCCGCTGCACGCCGCCCAACGTGGCATCAAAGGCTAGGGCCAAGGCGGCAGCCGGAATGGCGCCCGCCAGAATCATTACCGGGTTGTTGAGGGCAATGCCACCGAAGATGAACTCTCCGAGGCCGCCAGCCGCCACATAGGCCGCCAGCGTGGCCACGCCCACGTTGATGACGGCCGCCGTGCGGATGCCGGCCATGAGCACCGGCAGCGCCAGCGGCAGCTCCACGCGGCGCAGCAGCTGCCCGTCGGTGAAGCCCAGCCCGCGGGCGGCGTCCACCACGGCCAGCGGCACGCCCTGCACGCCCGCTACCGTGTTGCGGATGATGGGCAGCAAGGAGTAGAGGAACAGAGCCAGAATAGCCGGCCCCGGCCCGATGCCCAGCAGCGGAATCAGGAAGCCCAGCAGCGCAATGCTCGGAATGGTCTGGAGCACACCGGCCGCGCCCAGCACCCAGGGCGCCAGCCGCGGCCGGCGCGTGAGCCACAGCCCCAGCGGCACGCCCACCAGCACGCCCAGCAGCAGCGAAGCGGCCGTCAGGCCGATGTGCTGCAGGGTTTGCTCGCCGAGTTTGCCGGCCTGCGTCTGCCAGAAAGCCAGGAGTTCGTGGAGCGTCTTCATGGCTTCGATAGACGGTGGACAGCCTGCCCGAATGCACTCATCAGCGAGGCCAGCGTGAAGGGTACGGCCGGGGCCTCAGCGGCTGCTGGTTGCGTCAGCAGCACCCGCTCAGTGGCCGGGTCTGAGGCCGGGTCGATGACGCTGAGGGCCTCCAATGCCTCCTGAATAGTTGCTGTAAGTGGCAGGATTTTGTGGTTTGAAGATGAGGTGTTTGTGTACTCGGAAGCTAAATCGGGTAGCACGTCCTGCAGCCGTAGCGTGCGGAGCTGCAGGCTCAGCTTTTCGGCCTCGAAGAAGCGCCGCACGAAGTCGTTGGCGGGCTGGAACAGCAGCTCCCGCGGGGTGCCCAGCTGCTGCACTTGGCCGGCGTCCAGCAGCAGAATCCGGTCGGCCAGCTCGAATGCTTCCTGCACGTCGTGGGTCACCAGCACCATGGTCTTGCGGCGCAGCTCATCCAGCTCCCGGAACTCACGCCGGATGCCGGCCCGCGTAATCGGGTCGAGGGCGCCGAAGGGCTCGTCGAGTAGCACCAGGGGCGGGTCGGCGGCCAGGGCGCGGGCCAGCCCCACCCGCTGCTGCTGCCCGCCCGACAGCTGGTGCGGGTACTGGCCGGCGTAGCGTTCCGGTGGTAGGTGCAGGCGCGTCAGCAGCTCGTTGGTGCGCTGGGCAATGGCGGCCGGCGCGTGGCCTAGCAGGCTCGGCACCACACCCACGTTTTCAGCTACGGTGTAGTGCGGCAGCAAGCCCACCTGCTGAATCACGTAGCCGATGCCGCGGCGCAGCTGTGCGGGCGGCAGCTGGCGCACGTCCTGCCCGGCCAGTTCCACGGTGCCGCTGTCGGGCTCCACGAGGCGGTTGAGCATGCGCAGCAGCGTGGTTTTGCCGCAGCCGCTGGGGCCCAGCAGCACCAGCGTTTCGCCGGGCTGCAGCGCAAACGTCACGTCCTGCACCACGGCGTGTGGGCCGTAGTGCTTGGTCAGCTGGTGTACCGCAAGGGCAGGGGTAGCTTCGGGCATAGGCCGGTAAGGTAGCAACGGATGCGGCAGCAGCAACCGGCAACAGGCCTGGTTTTGCGGGTTGCAGCGGCATTTGGTGCCGCTTTTCGTTGATTCAACACAATTCTGTGACCCGCCCGAATTGCGCCCCCGCCAATTTCTTGCGTGCTTTAGCCCATGAAACGACTCTATTGCGCCCTGCTGCTGCTGGCCGGCCTGGCCCGCCCGGCCGCCGCCCAGGTGTACCGCACCACCGACCCGCTGGCCCACACCTACAGCATCGTGGCCCGCGACCCCGCCACCGGCGACCTGGCCGTGGCCGTGCAGAGCCACTGGTTTTCGGTGGGCACCAGCGTGAGCTGGGCTGAGGCCGGGGTGGGGGCCATTGCCACCCAGTCGTTTACCAACAAGTCGTTTGGGCCGCGCGGGCTGGCTTTGCTGCGCGCCGGCAAAACCGCCCAGCAAGCCCTCGACGAGCTGCTCAGCACCGACGACGGCCGCGACGTGCGCCAGGTGGCCATCGTGGACAGCAAAGGCAACGTGGCCACCCACACCGGCGCCAAGTGCATTGATTTCGCCGGCCACCGGCAGGGCACGCAATTCTCAGTGCAGGCCAATATGATGCTCACCGAGAAGGTGCCCGCCGCCATGCAGCGGGCCTTTGAGGCCGGCGCCAAGCTGCCGCTGCCCGAGCGCATGCTGGCCGCCCTCGACGCGGCCCAAGGTGCCGGCGGCGACGTGCGCGGGCGGCAGTCGGCGGCGCTGCTGGTGGTGCGGGCCAAGCCGGGCGCGGGCGTCTGGGAAGACCGCCTCGTGGATTTGCGCGTGGACGATGCCGCCGAGCCGCTCAAGGAGCTGCGCCGTTTGCTGAGTTTGCACCGCGCCTACGAGCACATGAACGCCGGCGACCTGGCCGTGGAGAAGAACGACGTGCCCGGCGCCATCCGCGAGTATGAGGCCGCCGAAAAGCTATTTCCCAACAACCTGGAAATGCGCTACTGGCACGCCATCAGCCTGGCCAACAAGGAGCAGGTGCCGGCCGCGCTGAAGCTGCTGGCCCCCATTTTCCGGCAGGAGCCCAACTGGCGCGAGCTTACCGAGCGGCTGCCTAAGGTGGGGTTGCTGACGGTGAGTGCCGCGGAATTAAGACAGATTCTGGCCCTGCGCTAAAGCACGAAAACAAGGCACACTCGCCCTTACCCTCAACAGATGCTGACTCTTGCTTTCCGCTGGCTGCTGTTAGCACTGCCGTTGCTAAGCGTGAACACACGCTGCACTCCTTCACCTCAACGCGTGGATAAGGACTTTGCCAAGCAACCCTCCACCACCGTCTACGTCGTGCGCCACGCCGAGAAAGACCTCACGCCCGGCCTCGCCGACCCGCCCCTGACACCCGCCGGAGAGCAGCGGGCCCTGGCTTTGCGCGAAACGCTGAATAAGATGCCGCTGGACGTGGTGTTCTCTACGGCTACCACCCGCACCCGCGCCACGGCCGCCCCGCTGGCGGTCTTGAAAAACCAGCAGGTTGTGCCCTACGACGCCAAGCAGCTGCCCGCCCTGGCCGCCCGCATCCGGCGCGACTACCAGGGGCGCACGGTGCTGGTGGTCGGTCATTCCAACACCATCCTGGAAACCGTGGAAGCCCTGGGCGCGCCCCGCCCGGTGCCCACTGTGGGCGACAACGAGTACGACTACCTGCTGGAAGTGCGCATCCCGGCGGATTCCACTCGCGCTGCTACGGCCACCGCCCGGCGCTACGGAGTGCGCAGCGCCGGCAAGTAACGGGCGCGCCGCTGCAACCCGCCCCGCTTTTCCTGCTACTTTAGCCGCGCTGTGCCACCCCAGGCGCTGCCGGTTTCTCTCGTTTCTCTGCTCTTTATGATTTCATCTTTCCGCCGCCTCACCCTGGCCGGCCTGCTGCTGGCCGCCGCCCCGGCCGCCGCCCAGACTGCCCCCGCCACCGACTCCTTGGCCATCCGCCGCCTCTACGACGAAGCCCTGCTGCGCGGGCAGAGCTACGACAACCTGCGCGAGCTGTGCACCAAAATCGGCGGGCGCCTCAGCGGCTCGCCGCAGGCCGAGCAGGCCGTGCAGTGGGGCAAGCGCGAGATGGAAAAGATGGGCCTCGACCGGGTGTATCTGCAGGAGGTGATGGTGCCGCACTGGGTGCGGGGCGCCAAGGAAAAGGGCCGCGCCATCGGCGCCAAAGGCAAGGGCGTCGACTTCAACGTGTGCGCGCTGGGTGGCTCAGTCGGGACGGGCGGCAAGCTGAAGGCGCAGATAGTGGAGGTGCACAGCATGGCCGAGCTGGCCGCGTTACCCGCTGAGAAAGTGAAAGGTAAGTTCGTGTTCTTCAACCGCCCGATGAACCCCGTGCACGTGGAAACCGGCCGGGCCTACGGCGAAGCCGGCGACCAGCGCCGCAGCGGCGCCTCCGAGGCTGCCAAGCGCGGCGCCATCGGGGCGCTGGTGCGCAGCCTCACGCTCACCCACGACGACTACCCCCACACCGGCACCATGCGCTACGACGAGGCCGTGGCCAAGGTGCCCGCCGCCGCCCTCAGCACCAACGGCGCCGACCAGCTCAGCCAGTTGCTCAAAGCCGACCCCAACCTGCAGTTTGAGCTGGACATGAGCTGCCAGACCCTGCCCGACGTGAAGAGCTACAACGTAGTCGGCGAGCTGAAGGGCTCGAAGTACCCCGACGAAATCATCACCGTCGGTGGCCACCTCGACTCCTGGGATTTGGCACAGGGCGCCCACGACGACGGCACGGGCTGCGTGCAAAGCATGGAAGTGCTGCGCCTGCTGAAGGCCTCGGGCCTGAAACCCGAGCGCACCGTGCGGGCTGTGCTGTTTATGAACGAGGAAAACGGCGTGCGCGGCGGCGAGAAATACGCCGAGCTGGCCAAGGCCGCCAACGAAAAGCATCTGGCCGCCATGGAGTCGGATGGGGGCGGGTTCACGCCGCGCGGCTTCAACATCGAGGCCGATGCCGCCACGGTGCGCAAGGTGCAGCAGTGGCAGCCGCTGCTGCGCCCCTACGGCAGCGCCGAGTTCAACGCCGGCCACGCCGGCACCGACATCGGCCCGCTGAAAGCCCAAACCAAAGCCCTCATTGGCTTCGACTGCGACTCCCAGCGCTACTTCGACCTGCACCACGCCGCCACCGACACCTTCGACAAGGTGAACCGCCGCGAGATGGAGCTGGGCGGCGCCAGCATGGCCGCGCTGGTGTACCTGATGAGTAAGTATGGGCTGTAGGCAGCAGGGTGTGAGGCAGAGAAGAACTATGTGATGGGCAATAGCCCATAGCCCCGGAGGGGCGACATATTGGTAGAAAAACAGCCTCCTGAAATAAGTAAAGCCCCAGCGGGGCGACACCTTAACGGCACGTTAAAGGTGTCGCCCCGCTGGGTCTCTATTCATAAAATCCAAGCTATATTCTACCGATATGCCGCCCCGCTGGGGCTACCCCTCCACCAATTCATCGATATGGAAAAGCACCTCTACCTGATTGCGCTGGTGCCGCCGGAACCGGTGCGCGGGCAGGTGTGGGCTCTGAAGCAGGAGCTGCACCAGCGCACCGGCAGCCGCAACGCCATCGGCCTGCCGCCGCACATTACGCTGGTGCCGCCTACCCGCCAGCCGGAACCGTTTGCGGCGGAAGCCACGGCAAGCCTGCACCGGTTTGCGGCCACGCAAACTGCGTTTGAGGTGCACTTGCAGGACTTCGGCTGGTTCACGAACCGCACGCTGTTCGTGCATGTCACGGAAAACCCGGCCCTGCGGCAACTGCAGGCGGCGCTGCTGAGTTGGTGCAGGCAGCATCTGCCCACCATCCGCCCGGAGGCGCGCCCCTACACGCCCCACATGACCCTGGCTACCCGCGACCTGCCGCCTGCCCTGGTACCGGAGCTGCAACAGGATTTCGCGGGCCGCCACTACCAGGCCACTTTCCCGGTCAAGTCCTTCGAGCTCTTCCGCCACGACGGCCGCCAGTGGCACAGCCTCGCCACCTTCCCACTACCACCAGCATAAATAAGGCCGGGCGCTTCCGTCGGAAGCACCCGGCCTTTTCAGTTGTAAGCGGAATCCGCAAAGCCGTTATTCGCAACAGCCAGAAATTGAGACATACCCCAGCCGTGTAACTGGCTGCAAGTTCACGCGAAGCAAAAGCATCGCGCTACACCGAATCGTCCACAAAATCCGCGAAATCCGCGAAAAATCCGTGCTAATCCGTGATCCTAGTTGGCCTCCAGAATCTGGAACAGCTCGTCGAGCTTGGGTGTGAGGATGATTTCGGTGCGGCGGTTGATGGCCTTGTTGGCGGGCGTGTCGTTGCTGGCCACGGGCATGTACTCGCTGCGGCCCGAGGGCGTCACTTGGGCGGCGGGCAGGCCGGAGCTGGTCAGGATGCGCGTGATTTCGGTGGCGCGCAGCACGCTCAGGTCCCAGTTATCCTTGGCCCCGTTCACCACGCCTTTCAGCGGCACGTTGTCCGTGTGGCCTTCCACCAGCACGTTCACGTCCTGGTTGCCCTGCAGGGCGGTGGCCAGCTTTTTCAGGGCCTCCTGGCCTTTGGGGTCTACTTTCGTCGAGCCCGACTTAAAGAGCAGCTGCTCCGACAGCGACACGTAGACCTTGCCGTTTTTCACGTTCACCTGCAGATCCTGGGCGTTGAAGCCCAGCAGGGCGTCGCCCACTTTCTGGCGCAGGGCCTTCACGGCGGCATCTTTCTGGTCGAGGATGCGCTGCATTTCGGCAATGCGCTGCTCTTTGGAACGCAGGTCGGCAGAAAGGGCAGTGTTGGCCTGTTCGGCGCCGCTCAGGTTCTGGTTGAGCTGGTTTACCTGCTGGTTTTTATTGAGCAGGCTGGAGCGCAGAGCTTCTTCGTTACGGGCTTTCTCCTGTTCCAAAGCCGTTTTCTGGGCCTGTAGCTGGTCGCGCGACGATGTGAGGGTGGCGTTCTGCTGCTGCAGGGCCGCAATTTCTTTGGCGTTGCAGCCGCCGAGCAGCAAAGTACCGGCACTGCACAGCATCATCAGGGAAATACGCATGGCAAGAGTGGGATAAAAAGGCGAAGGATATGGACAGCACAACTGTGCCATTGGGGCTTCAAACGGACCAGACTCCCGGGGAGTTGCCCTGGGCGCTGGTGCCGTCTGGATTCTGCGTTACTTTGTCCATAGGTATACCTGGCCCCAAGCCAGTTGCAAAATCCACCAGTTTCTGCGGCCTCCCGTAGGGGTGTCGCCGGCCGATGCGCTCGGCGTTTGCGGCTTGCCAGGGTGGAAAGGGCCTGTACCTGACAGCAATTGCTACATGATTGAGTTGACGTTTTTGCCGTGGCGCGCCGCGGTATTCTGCGCGATGCTAAGCCTGCCTTGGGCTTCTCCAGCGGCCCTCGCTCAAACGGCCACCGACCCGACCACGGCCGGCTACTGGGTGGAGCTGCGCGACAAGGCCGGCGTATCCTTCAATCCCGGCACCTACTTCACGGCCGCCGCCCAGCTGCGCCGCCAGCGCCAGCACCTGCCCGCCGCCGACAGCTCCGACTTCCCGGTGCGGCCCGACTACCTGCGTAGCGTGCGCCAGCACGCCGATTCAGTGCTGCTGGTCAGCCGCTGGTTTAATGCCGTGGCGTGCCGCGCTACACCGGCGCAGGCCGCCGCGCTGGCCCAGCTGCCGGGCGTGCGGCGCGTGCTGCCGTTGGCCGGGGCCGAAATGCTGCCGGCCGCCTGCCCGGCAGCCGCTCCGTCAGTGTCCAACCGGCCTATCAGTGCTGCCGACCGCCAACTGGCCCGCCGCCAGACGCGCAGCCTCGGGGCCGATGCCCTTCGCCAAGCCGGCCTCGATGGCAAGGGCCTGCGTATTGCGGTGTTCGATGTGGGCTTCAGCGGAGCCAACCGGCACGCCGCCTTTCAGGAGCTGTTTCAGCAGAAGCGGGTGGTGGCGACCTATGATTTTGCCCGGCGCACGCCCGACGTGTTTCACGGCGGCGGCCACGGCACCGAGGTGCTGGCCTGCCTGGCCGGCCGCCTGCCCGACGGCACGCCTTTGGGCCTGGCCACCGGCGCCACCTACCTGCTGGCCCGCACCGAGCGGATGCAGCGCGAGATTTACGCTGAGGAACTGGACTGGCTGGCTGCCGCCGAGTGGGCCGACCGCAACGGCGCCGACATCATCAACTCCTCTCTGGGCTACACGGCGCGCCGCTACTTTCCGGAGCAGATGAACGGCAGCAGCAGCCTGGTGGCACGGGCTGCCAGCCTGGCCGCCCGCAAAGGCATGCTGGTGGTAAGCGCCGCCGGCAACGACGGCGACAACGACGACTGGCGCACCGTGGGCACTCCCGCCGATGCCGACTCCGTGCTGGCCGTGGGCGGCGTCGACCCCGAAACCGGCCTGCACCTCGACTTCAGTGCCTACGGCCCCACCGCCGACCGCCGCCTCAAGCCCAACGTGGCCGCCTTCGGCACCGTCCTGACGGCTACGCCCGGCGGCAGCTACGCGCGCGTCGATGGCACGTCGTTTTCCAGCCCGCTGGTGGCGGGGCTGGCGGCCTGCGCCTGGCAGCAGCAGCGCGGCCTCACCGCCATGCAGCTGTTTTCCCAGTTGCAGCAGTCGGCCACGCTCTACCCGTATTATGACTACGCCCACGGCTACGGCCTGCCGCAGGCCGGCCGGTTACCCCGGCCCGTCGCCACCCCGCCGCCTACCCTCGATTTCGTGGTGCTGGACAGCCTGCTGGCCGTAAATATCCGGCCAGAGGCGCTGCAGCCGCTGCCCCTGTACGCTGACTCGCTCAGCCCGCAGCCTGAGGATACTCGGCGCGTGCCGGCCGTAGGGCGCGAGGAGCCCCGCCCGGCTGGATCTACGCAGGCAGCGGCGCCCAGAGAGGCAGGAGTGGTGGCTCTGCCCGCCGCCAACTACCTCTACTGGCACGTGGCTGATGCCCGCGGCGTGCTGCGGCGCTACGAGGTGCTGGAAGTCAGCCAGCGGGCCATTCTGCGCATTCCGCGCCGCACGCTGCAGCCCGGCGACGTCGTGCGGGTGTATTATCTGGGTGCCACGCACAGCTTTCCGGTTTTATGAAGCAACTCTGTTTTAGTCTGGTGCTGGCCGCCGCTGGTTTGGGCCCTGGCTCCGGATACGCCCAGCGCGTGCTTCTGAAGAGCACCGTCGCCAAAGACACGGTGTATGAGCAGTATGGTCCCAACCGGGCGTTTTACAATCACCTATACTTCAGCTACCTGCCAGTAGTAGGCAAGGCGGCTGGGAGCGGAGCGCCGCTACGCTACGGCAGTTCAGCCGAGCTGGCGGTAGGCGTACGCAACAAGTTTCGGCTCAGTGAGCCCCTGAGCACAGGCTTCGACCTACGCTTTGTGCGCCGCACCTATGCCCTGGCCCAGGAGGCCGGCAAGCTGCTGCCCACGCCGGCGCTGCACTACCGCGAGTCGCTGGCAACATCGGAGGCGCATATCGAGGCGTTTGTGCGCCTCAATGTGGGGGCGCGGGGCAACGCCATTGGGCGCTATCTGGACCTGACGGGTTGGGGCGGCTGGGCCCTGAGCACCTCCCACCGCACCGAAGACCGGCCCGGCAGCGGCCCTAAAAAAGTACGCACCACTGAAACCGGTCTGCCCTACCTGCGCCGCTGGCCCTACGGGGTAGGGGCTCGGCTGGGCACGGGCCGCTACGCCGCCGTGGCCCGCTACCGCCTCTCCGACACCTTCACGGCCAGTGCGCCCGCTGCCTATCCGGAGCTTCCGCGCTTGACAGTAGGGGTGGAAATTGGGTGGTTGTAGAGTAGAGGCCCTGCGGCCGCCCTACCAAAGACGCGCATGCAAAGCACTGCAGGGGGGCCGGTACACCGGTTTGGGGGCGGCAATGAAAAAGAAAAAGGTAAACCAGCCCAACCCTGTTCTATTTTTTGGGTAGATAGGGGCAGAGCCGTAACTTTGATATAGAATTTCCTCGTTATGGCAGTTAGTTACTTCCCATATATCAGGAGGTTTTACCCATAGCTGACTAGACTTGCTAATGGTTTCGCACCACCAAATGAAAAAAATCTTACTGGCCGCTGCCTGCACCGGAATTCTGCTCCAGACGACCTCCTGCCTCAACACGGAGAAGGAAATGGGCACTTCCCGCAACCCTGACCGGCCTTTCACGCCCACGCCCGAAGGGGCCCGTGGCCGCGTGAACGAGCGCACTGTGCTGCGCACGGTGAATGCCACCCACTATTTCTCCAACACCAAAACCAAAGATAACTTCGTGCTGCAGCTGCAGGGTACCAAAATCCTGAACTCGCAGGCCCGTCTTATCATTATCAGCAGCGCTGGCGACACCCTCCGCAAGGAATCAATGCCGGCTACGGCCCTGCTCGATCAGCGCGAGATGGACGATCCGCAGTCGGCCACCGTACGCGACAAGGAAATTGCCATTCTGCAGGGCATGAACGCCTTCTTCCGCGACGACCGGTTTATGCAGCCTGCTGTAGCCCGCACGGCCACCCAGCCGGCTGAGGTAGATGCAGAAGGCTGGCAAGCTGTGAAAGCCGACAACAAGGCCTATGGCTTCGACTACATTGCCAATGGCAAGGAGCGCCGCCTGGCGTATGCCAAAAAGCTGCAGAAAGCCGTCATTGTAGCTCAGTAGAGTTGATTTCAGTAAATAATAAAAAAGCCCCGTTCGAAACCGAACGGGGCTTTTTGTCTATGGATGGCCTCCATTGGGAGGCTCCGTAAGCAGGCCTCCGATTAGCGGAGGTACTGCCACTTGTCCAATCACCGATGCAAACTGCCGCGCTGCTCATGAGCAACGCGTGAAGCGAATGTGGCTATCCTGGTAGTTGTGGTTGTCTGGTTTCGACACCTAATCAGGCTCGCTGCCCCGCTGATGGCGCAATCAGGACCCCAGGCTGGCATTGGCTAGCCAGCCCAGCTGGCCGGCGGCGCTGCGCACCAGCCGGTAACCGCCAAACTCGCCCAGTACCGCCACCGAACTCCGGGCCGGCAACGAATCGAGGGCCGCGGCTCCGATGGCGGGAGCGGCGTAGAGGTCGGTGGAGGTGGAGAGAGCCAGGCGACGCAGGGCGGCGGCCGGCACTACGGCGCGGGCCGCCACGTAGCCAATCTGGCCGTTCGGATGTTGCACCCGGTACCAGTCAGCTTGGCTGCCGACTACCAGCAGAGGCGTGTTGCGAGACAGCGCAGCCATTGCCACCTGTTTGGCCACTGGGCCGCGGCGGAGCTCAGTGCGTTTGTCCTGCACGCGCACCCACTCGCCGAGGCGGCCGGGGGCGGTGCGCGGGGCAGCGGGGTCGGTATCGGCGCGGCGCACAAACGGAAACGGGTCGACGGCGCCGCGGCCGCCGCGGTACACGCCAAAGTGCAGGTGTGGCGGGGTGGTGCGTGCGTTGCCGGTGTTGCCCACCAGCCCCAGCGTATCGCCGATGCGCACCTGCTGGCCGGGCTGCACCAGCTGCTTATCAAGGTGGGCGTAGTAGATATGCTGGCTGTGCTCGGTGTCCATGAGCCACACCACGCGGCCGCCGCGCGGCGTTTCATTCACGCGGGTGATGTAGCCGTTGGCCGCCGCCACGACCGGGGTGCCGCGCTTGGCGAAGATGTCGATGCCCTCGTGGCGGCGGGCGCCGCCGTCCCGATCAACGCCCCAAAAGCTGCCCACGGCCACGTCGTTTTTGCCGTGCACCGGAAAGCTCAGGCTGGGTGCCCGCTGAATCCGCAGCGTAAAGCGGCCGGTGCGCAGCAATTCAGGCTGCACGCGCAGCAGGTGCTGGCGGTCGTCCTCGGCCACGTAGCTGAACGCCAGCGCCGTGGTATCGGCGGAAGCCAGGGGGCGAGTGGCACGGCGCTCCGGGTCCAGTTCAAAGGCATCGAGGAAGACGTGGGCGTCGGTGTTTTTGTCGAGGGTGAGGCTGATGCGGACGGTTTCGCCTTCGCGCACCTGATAGCGGTAGGCGGCCGCGGTGGCGCGGTCGGCAGAGAAATAGCCGGTTTCCTGGAAGGGGAGCGTCACCACCAGCGAGTCGCGCAGGGCACGGTCGGCGGCGGCCAGCCAGTCGCGGCCCAGGGCGGTTTCGGCTAGGCCAGCCTGGCGCAGCTGGCGGGCGTAGGCTTCGTGGGGAGTGGTTTTCTGGAAGATGCCTTGCAGCGTTTGCTGCTTGCCGCAGGCGGCCAGCACGAGCACGGATATAAGAAACAGGACGTAGCGAACGGGGAGTGGCATGAAGCGCGGTTGGTTTCCTGCTCAACCCCAAAAACCGCACCGTAGTTCGGCTAGGTGGCCTGCGGCGCCGATGCGGCAGCCGCGGCCAGCTAGGGGGCGAAGGTTGCAGAAACCGGTATACTTGAGGCGTTTTCAGGCTGACTACGTTTATCTCCATGTTTTCTGCTGCCCGTATCGTTACCATTCGAAAAAGCAAAGGCTTCTCCCAAGAGGTGTTGGCCGAGCAATCGGGCGTAAGCTTGCGCACCATTCAGCGGGTGGAGCAGGGCGACACCGTGCCGCGCGGCCACACGCTGCTGGCGCTAGCGGCGGCCCTGCAGGTCCCGCTGGAGGAGCTGCACGCTGCTCCCATTCCGGCCACAGCCCCGGCCGATGCTCCTGCTGCGTCACTGCCCGTAGCTTCCGCGCCGCGGCAATCCTTGCCCGAAGAGCGGACTGAGGCTGCTCCGGCAAATCTGGCCACTATTCCGGCTGGGCTGCCTGCTACTCCGGCACCCGCCACAGCCACTGTAGTGCCGCCGGCCGCAGCAGCCCGCATGCCCATCCTGCGCGCCGATCCCGAGTTTCTGCAGCTGCTCAACCTAAGCGCACTAAGCTTCCTGGTGTTGCCGCTGCTCAACTTGGTGGTGCCCTTTGTTCTATGGCGGAAAAACCGGCATACCATTGCGCACGCCGCCGAGGTGGGGCGGCGGGTGCTGGGCTTTCAGGTGCTGTGGCAGGTGGGCTGCTTCTTCGCTTATGTGCTGCTGGCCGTGGGGCAGGTGGTGGCGGTGCAGTTTCAGTATGCGCCCATCAAAGGTGGGTTTCTGCTGGTGATGGTGGCAACTTATCTGCTCAACGTGCTGACGGTGGCCTACTACGCCCGCCGCCTGCGGCAGGGCCGGCTGGACATCTACCCGGTGCGGCTGTAGCGGCGCGTTGGCTGGCGGTTTTCAGGACAGGTACATGCGGAAAGGCAGTGACTATAGGCGTCATTATGCTGATAATGCCAGGTTTGAGATGTTGGCAAAGCGCTTATAGAAAGGGTGTTATTGTGAATGGCGGGCAAATGGCGGGAAAATGACGCACGGCCGGGCGAGGGCAGCGGGTAGGTTTGCTGTAGTCTTCCAACCCCCATTTCTCCGTCATGAAAACCCTCTTCAGAATCCTGCTTTCGGTAGTGCTGTTGCTCGTTGTGAGCGGCGTGGGCGGGTACTTCTACATGAAGCAGAAGTTTGCGCCGCCGGCCAATCAGCTTTCCATCACCAACCTGCCTGCCACCGGCCCGCTGCGCTGGACTACCGACACCACGGCCAAGCCCGCTGTGCTGCACGATGCGCTGCTGGTGCCCATCCGGCTCCCGAACTGCCCGCGCACGCTCTACCTGCAGCTGGATACCGGCGCGCCCTACACGCTGCTCTACGCCCACCAGCTGCAGGTGCTGCGCCAGCACTACCCGGCGTTGCGTGACGCGCTACAGGCCCCGCAGGATACCGTGCGCAACTTTCGGTTCAGTTTGGGCGGCGCGCCCGTGACGATGCGCCGGAGCAAAGTGCTGCTGCTGGGCCGCCCGGAGCTGCCCGCCGACACCCTGGCGCCCTACATCATCGGAACGCTGGGCACGGATGTGCTGGAAGGCCGCGTGCTGCTGCTCGACTACGCCCGCAACCAGTTCACGCTAGACCAGCAGGTGCCCGACAGCCTGGCGCGCCGCGCCGAGTTCGGCCCGCTGGCGTTTACCAACCGCCGCGTGCTGCTCGATGCCGGCCTGCAGCAAAAGCAACAGCAGCTTCTGTTCGACTCGGGCTCCAGCGCCAATGCCCTAATCACCAGCCAAACTATCTGGCAGGAGCTGGCTACACCGGGCGCGCCCACCCGCACCACGGCCTCCAGTTCCTGGGGCAAAAAGCTGCTCGTGCACACGGCCCCCACGGATGCCCAAATCCGCTTCGGTGCCATCGAGGCCCCGCTACGCACCGTCACGTACATCGAAGGCATGAACTTGATGCAGCAAACGCTGATGCGCTTTTCGGGTATGGCCGGGATGCTGGGCAACGAGCCTTTTCTGGGTACCACGCTCATTCTGGACGTGAAAGGCGGCCGCTACGGAGTGGTGCGGCAGTAGCCCGCCAGAGCCGGGCGGGCCGCACCGGGCAGTTGTCGGGCAGGCTTCTACCTTTGCGGTTCCCCCCTAAGCTTGCTGCCCATGAAACTCATCGACTGCCCCCGCGACGCCATGCAGGGCTGGCCCACCTTCATCCCGACCACCCAGAAAACCGCTTACCTGAACGCGCTGCTGCGCGTGGGCTTCGACACGCTGGACTTCGGCTCGTTTGTGTCGCCGAAAGCCATTCCGCAGCTGGCCGACACTGCCGAGGTGCTGGATGGGCTGGATCTGGCGCAGTCGGGCACGCGGCTGCTGGCCATTGTGGCCAATCTGCGCGGGGCCGAAACCGCCGCCCAGCACCCCCAGATTCGCTACATCGGCTTCCCGCTGTCGGTGTCCGAAACCTTCCAGCAGCGCAACACCAACAAGAGCATTGCCGAGGCCTTCGACGACGTAACGCGCATGCAGGAGCTGTGCGCCCGCACCGGGCAGGAGCAGGTGGTGTACCTGAGCATGGGCTTCGGCAACCCCTACGGCGACCCGTGGAGCCCGGAAATCCTGGGCGAGTTCACCCAGAAGCTCGACGCCCTCGGCGTGGGCATCGTGGCGTTGTCGGATACCATCGGGGCCTCCACGCCGGCCACCATCGCGCCGCCCTTCCGCGAGTTGACGGCGGCTTTCCCGCACATCGAGTTCGGGGCGCACCTGCACACCACGCCCGCCACCTGGCGCGAGAAGGTGCAGGCGGCCTACGAGGCCGGCTGCCGCCGCTTCGACGGTGCCCTGGGCGGCTACGGCGGCTGCCCCATGGCAGCCGACGCCCTGACCGGCAACATGCCCACCGAGCGTCTGATTGAGTTTGCCACCGAAAAAGGGGAGGAGCTGCACCTGAACACAGAAGCGCTGGCCGAGGCCATGCAGCTGAATCAGGAGATATTTGCTGCCGGGCCTCACCCCCTAACCCCTTCTCCTGCAGAGAGGGGGAACTAGCTGCTAGTATTTTAAAACTAACCCCACTCATCACCCGGCTCAGGAACTAGCTTTAAAGCTAGAAACTAGTCCCCCCTCTCTGCAGGAGAGGGGGTTAGGGGGTGAGGACCCACACGCCATGCCAACTGCCGTCGATATATTCATCCCCTGCTTTGTAGACCAGCTGTTTCCGCAAACTGCCATGAACATGGTGAAGGTGCTGGAAGCCGTGGGCTGCGAGGTGCACTACAACAGCAACCAGACCTGCTGCGGCCAGCCGGCCTACAACGCCGGCTACAAAGCCGAAAGCCGCGAGGTGGCGTGCAAGTTTCTCGATGATTTCCCCAACGAGCCGGGCCGCTACATCGTGAGCCCCTCGGCCTCGTGCGTGGGCATGGTGCGCAACTCCTACGCCGAGCTGTTCGACGGCAGCCCTGAGCAAAGCCAGTACCACGGCACCCAGCGCCGCATCTACGAGCTGACTGAGTTTCTGGTGGATGTGCTGGGCGTGCAGTCGGTGCCGCAGGCCCGCCTCAACGGCACCTACACCTACCACGACTCCTGCTCGGCGTTGCGGGAGTGCGGCATCAAGGAAGGCCCGCGCCGTTTGCTCGACGCCGTTCCGGGCTTGCAGCGGCTGGAAATGGTGGAAAACGAAACCTGCTGCGGCTTCGGCGGCACCTTCGCCGTGAAGTTCCAGGCCATATCCGTAGCCATGGCCGAGCAGAAGGTGGAGCACGCCCTGGCCACCGGCGCCAACTACATCGTCAGCACCGACACCAGCTGCCTCATGCACCTCGACGCCTATATCCGCCGCGAAAAGAAGCCGATTAAGACGATGCACATTGCTGATGTGCTGGCCAGCGGTTGGTAGCTTTCGGTCATATGAATCAGGTGTTTATGGGCCGGCTTACAGGTCAGATATTGTTGATCGTACTCAGTTGATTTCCTAATAATGATTCAGAAGGAGCTGATCTTTAGCGTAGTTATGATTGCTGCCTTCGTACTTGCCCTGAAAGATTTGCGCAAGTTCATAAGTCATCAGCAGCTACGAAAATTCGGTTTGCCAGCTACCGCTACAATTGTCGCAACCCAACGGATTCGTCAAAAAAATAACCCGCTCATGCGGATGGAAATTGAGTATAAGAACAAGGCTGGCCAAATTCAGCAAGCCCAAGTTTTTGCGCCCGATTCCGATGATTCGTTTGATTATTTGATTGGCAATGAAATAGGCGTGCGATACGATTCGTTACGTCCACAAAACTGTGAAACAGAAGATGTACTGTATGCAGAGTGGTGGAAATCTCCTTTAATAAGAGCCCTTTTTTTGTTTGCGAGCAGCTGCTTTGCGTTGGGCCTCTTATGTAAATGGTGGTAGATAGAAATTCTGGTTTCAGCAAAAAGCCTATTCCTATTAAACAGGAATAGGCTTTTTGCTGAAACTGATCCTAATGTCGCTTTAATGACACAGAGTACCTGATAAGGCAATTATTTTAGTCGGATAAAACCTACATCAGTTGCTTCACCCGCTCCAACAGGCTCTCCGATGCCTCCAATAGCGGCAGGCGCACGGCGCCGGAGCAGAGGTCCTGCGCGGCCAGGGCGGCCTTCACGCCGACGGGGTTGCTTTCCTCATACATCAGCGGGTTCAGGTCGGTGAAGCCGAACAGCAGCTGGCTGGCTTTGGGGAAGTCGCCGGCCAGGGCGGCGCGGGTCATGTCGGAAAAGCGGCGCGGGAAGGCGTTGGCCAGCACCGAGATGATACCCACGGCCCCGAAGCTGATCAGCGAAGTCGTCATCATGTCGTCGCCGGAAATCAGCAGGAAGTCGGCGGGCTTGGCGGCGGCAATGGCAATGCACTGCTCCAGGTTGCCGCTGGCTTCCTTGATACCGATGATGTTGGGGTGCTGGGCCAGGTGCAGCGTGGTGGCCGCCGTGAGGTTGGAGGCCGTGCGGCCGGGCACGTTGTAGAGGATGATGGGCAGGGGCGAGGCGTCGGCCAGCCGCTCGTAGTGGGCGATGATGCCGCGCTGGCTGGGCTTGTTGTAGTAGGGCGAGGCCGACAGGATGGCCGAAACGCCGGTCAGGTCGGTGGAGCGCAGCAGGGCTTCCGTAGCGGCCGTGTCGTTGCCGCCGATGCCGTACACCAGCGGCACGCGGCCGGCGGTGTGCTCCCGCGCCACGCGCAGGATTTCTGCCTTTTCGTCGGTGGAAATGGTGGGCGACTCGGCCGTGGTGCCGTTGATGACGAGGTATTCCACGCCGCCGTCGATGACGAAATCGAGCAGGCGGCGCAGGGCCGGGTAGTCCACGGCGTGCGTATCTGAAGTAAAGGGCGTGACGAGGGCGACGCCGGTGCCGTGAAGCTTGTCCATGCGAGGAATTAGCTGTTGCTTTGTAGGGTAGGAGGTCGGGGACGAAGGTACGCCGATGTTCTGCTGGACCTTCTTTTGCAAAAATACAGCATTTGCCGGCTCACCGGCCGCTTTCCACTTTCCATGAAGCTTACCCCCTCCGCGCTGCTGACCGCAGCCGCCCTGGCCTCGGCCCTCACGCTGCCTTCCTGCAACGACGCCAAAACGGCCGCCACCGCCGAAACCAGTACCCCCGCCAGCACGGCCATGAGCGGCACCGCCGCCACCACGGCCGCCGAAGACTCTGCTGCTAAAGCCGGTACCACCGCCGCCCCCGACCCCAGCACAATTCCGGCCGGCAGCATCGCCGATGCCGCCACCATCACGGCCCGGCCGCAGGTGCCCATCCTGTGCTACCACCAAATCCGCGACTGGCGCGCCAAGGACTCGAAAGGCGCCAAAGACTACATTGTACCGGTGGATGCGTTCAAAAAGCAGATCCAGATGCTGGCCGACTCCGGCTACCACACCATCCTGCCCGATCAGCTCTACGCCTACCTCACCACCGGCGCCAAGCTCCCGAGCAAGCCCATCATGCTCACCTTCGACGACACCGACCTCGACCAGTTCACGGTGGCCAAGCCCGAGCTGGACAAGCACAACTTCAAGGCCGTGTACTTCATCATGACCGTGAGCCTGGGCCGGCCGCGCTACATGAGCAAGGCGCAGGTGAAGCAGCTCTCGGATGAGGGCAACGTCATTGGCTCGCACACCTGGGACCACCACAACGTGAAGAAGTACCAGGGCGAGGACTGGGTGACGCAGATCGAGAAGCCCACCAAAACGCTGGAGGAAATCACCGGCAAAGACATCAAATACTTCGCCTATCCCTTCGGCCTCTGGAACCCCGAAGCCATTCCGGAGCTGAAGAAGCGCGGCATGGTGGCCGCCTTCGTGCTGGCCGAAAAGCGCGACCCGCAGGACCCGCTGTTCACCATCCGCCGCATCATTGCCAGCGGCTATTGGAGCGCCCGCACCCTGCACAACAGCATCGTGCAGAGCTTCTAACTGCTGTCATTGCGAGCGGAGCGAAGCAATCCGTCCTCTTTGTGAGACAATCGTTCCTCACAGATAAGCCCTCCGGCTCTAGGTTACTAACCTACTGCCGGAGGGCTTTGTGTTTAATTTAGGCTTAGCGCACGAAGAGGACGGATTGCCACGGCCTGCAGCCTCGCAATGACAGTTCTACTCCTTCTTCACACCGGCCGCGTTCAGGTCTTTAAAGGCGCCACCGTTCACCACTTTGCGCAGGCCATTTTGGCGCATGAGCGTGGCGGCTTTACTGCTGCGGTTGCCGCTGGCGCAGTACACTAGGTAAGTTTGGGTGCTGTCGAGCTGGCTGACCTGCTGGGCGAAGTCGGCGGCTTTGAAATCCACGTTGCGGGCTCCCGCCACGTGGCCGGTAGCGAATTCGGCCGGCGTGCGCACGTCCAGCACCACCACTTTATGGCGCCGGATGAGCTTGGTGGCTATGGCTGGCGCTACATCGGGTGGGGGCGGCGTGGGCGCCTGGGCCAGCGCCATGCTGCCCGTGAGCAGGCTGGCCAGGGCCAGGGTGGAAAGGAAACGACGCATAAGCAGGAAAAAGATTTCGTGAAAGGACAGGCGGGCAAGCTTCCCCACCTGTAAACGTAATTGCGACGGGACTAGAACAGCGAAGTCTGCGTTCCGGTGCCCTGTACTGGCGTTGGGTTTGCTGCTGACGGAGCAGAATCTTCTGCAGCGGCGGCTGTTACCGCGGGAGCAGGCGTGGTTTCTGTACCTGCGGGCAGCATGGCCAGCAGCTCGGCTTCGCTGATGATGGGCACCTTGAAGCCGGTGGCTTTTTCGCGCTTGGCCGGGCCCATTTTGTCGCCGGCCACCAAGTAGCTAAGCTTCTTGCTGATGCTGCCCGTGATTTTGCCGCCGTGCGCCTCAATCAGGGCCAGCAGCTCGTCGCGGGAGTGCAGCTCAAACACGCCCGACAGCACAAACGTGAGGCCTTCGAGGCGGTTGCTTAGGGATTGCGGCGCTTCGCCGGTTAGCTCCAGCTGCACGCCCGCCGCCCGCAACCGCGCCACCAGCTCCTGGTTTTGCGGCTCCTGAAACCACGCCGCCGCCGACTCGGCAATGACGCCGCCCACTTCCGGCACGGCGGCCAGCTCGGTGGCTGTGGCCTGCGCCAGCGCGTCGATGGTGCGGTAGTGAGTGGCCAGCTTCTCGGCCACGGTTTCGCCCACGTACCGGATGCCCAGGCCAAACAGGACTTGGTCAAACGGCACCAGCTTGCTTTGCTCCAGCCCCGCCAGCAGCCGCTGCACCGACTTCTCGCCCATCCGGTCGAGCTGGGCCAGCTCGGCGGCTTTGGCGGGCAGGTCGTAGAGGCTGGCCGCGTCCGTCACGAGGCCCAAATCGAAGAAGCGGCCCACGGTTTCGGCGCCCAGCCCATCGATGTTCAGGGCCTTGCGCGAAACATAATGCTCCAGCTTGGCCTTCAATTGGGGCGGGCAGCCCCGGTCGTTGGGGCAGCGGAAATGGGCCTCGCCCTCGGGCCGGATCAGGGGCGTGTTGCAGACCGGGCAGGCCGTGGGGTACACGATGGGCTGGCTGTCGGCGGGGCGGGCGGTGAGGTCCACGCCGGTGATTTTGGGGATGATTTCGCCGCCTTTCTCCACGAACACCATGTCGTTGAGGCGGATATCGAGGGCGGCAATCTGGTTGGCGTTGTGCATGGAAGCGCGCTTGACCACGGTGCCAGCCAGCGGCACGGGGTCGAGCAGGGCCACGGGCGTGACGGCGCCGGTGCGGCCCACCTGGTACTGCACGTAGCGCAGGCGGGTGCGGCCCGCTTCCGCCGGGTACTTGTAGGCAATGGCCCAGCGCGGGCTTTTGGCCGTGTAGCCCAGCAGCTCCTGCTGCCGG
Source organism: Hymenobacter sp. APR13 (assembly GCF_000737515.1). Classification (NCBI taxonomy): domain Bacteria; kingdom Pseudomonadati; phylum Bacteroidota; class Cytophagia; order Cytophagales; family Hymenobacteraceae; genus Hymenobacter; species Hymenobacter sp. APR13. The sequence goes on along the minus strand of NZ_CP006587.1, from coordinate 4,406,868 downwards.
AAATCGTCAATCTTGATAACGATGCCGTCGGTGGCGACGGGCAGCGTGAAGCGCTTTTTGTCCCACTCGTGCACGAAATCCAGCACCTCGGCTAGGGAGTTGCACCGCCGCCACGTGTCCGACACGGGCAGGCCCCAGGCACTCAAGGCTTCCAGCGAGGCGCTGTGGGTGGGGAAGCTGCTGCGGCCCGGCATCAGGAACGAGTAGGCGTAGAAGCGCAGCCGCCGGGCCGCCACCAGCGCCGAATCCTGGAGCTTGAGGGCGCCGCTGGCGGCGTTGCGCGGGTTGGCCAGCAGGGCCTCGCCGTTTTCCTCGCGCTCGGCGTTCAACTCGGCAAATACCGGCTGGGGCATGAAGATTTCGCCGCGCACCTCAAACTCCGGCGGCTGGGTGGGGCCGGCCGTGCGCAGGTGCAGCGGCAGGTTCTTGATGGTGCGCACGTTGCTGGTTACCACGTCGCCGCGGGTACCGTCGCCGCGCGTGACGCCCTGCGTGAGCTGGCCGTTTTCGTAAGTGAGGCTCATGGCCACGCCGTCGAACTTCAGCTCGCAGACGTAGGCGTAGTCGGCGCCCTCCAGGCCCTTTTGCACCCGCTCATCGAACTCGCGCAGGTCGGCTTCGGAGTAGGTGTTGCCGAGGCTGAGCATGGGGTAGCGGTGCGCGGCCGTCGGGAACTGCTTGGTGATGGTGCCGCCCACGCGCTGGGTGGGCGAGTTGGGGTGGGCCAGCTCGGGGTGCTGCTTTTCCAGCTCGGCCAGCTCGGCCAGCAGCTGGTCGAAATCCTGGTCGGGAATCTCGCTGATGTCGCGCTGGTAATATTGGTAGTTGAGGTGGTGCAGGCGCTCGGTGAGGGCCGTAATGCGGGCCTGGAGGTCGGTGGTGGACATAGAGAAGTAGGTAGCAAGGGCTTCCGCCTGGGCCAGCGCCCCCTCGAAAAAGGAGGGCTGCCGGCCATGGTGCAAGCTACGGCTTTATGGGTATTTGGAACAGAAAAAGCCCGCCTGAAATCAATCAGACGGGCTTTCTAGTACCTGAAAACAGACGGTTGCGCGGACCAGCCGCAAACCTATGCTACAGCGTGTTGTCGGCTACCAGCACGCCGTCGGCCTCGAAGTTGAGCTGCTCCTCGGGCGTGGTAATGGCGGCTACTTCCTGTTCCGACTTGCCGGCATCCTTGGCGTAGTGCTGCAGGTCCGACACGGGCACTACCTCGCGGTGCGCCCAGCCGTTTATCACCACCGTTTTGCCGCTGATGTCTTTGGGCACGAAGAAGGCGTAGTCTTTGAACCGCACCCGCATTTCCTGGCCTTCGGGCGTTTTCATGGTCAGCCAGCAGCCCTTGGCCTGGCATACGGCGTCGGCTTTGCCAATCAGCTTCACCTGGGCCGAGTCCTGGGTACCCAGCACCTGCTTCAGCTCCGAAAGCGGTTTGGCGCCCTCGGCCGTGACGGCCGCGCCGTAGGTCTTGCCGGTGAGGGCCACCGCAGTAGCCGGGGCAGCGGTGGTAGCGGCCGTTTCGGTGGCGGGAGTGGTCTGGCAGGCGGCCAGCGCCAGGAGGGAGGCGGCCAGGCTGAATTGCTTGATGGTCATGGGGATGGGCGAGGATAAGGTCTCGGCCCGGAAATTACGACTTTTTTGTCTTGACCTTCACCTTGTCGTAGGTCTGGGTGGTGGCGGCCGTGCGCGAGGTCAGCTCGCGCACTTCGCTGAGCTTGCCGGTTTTGGTGTAGCGCTCGGTGCGCACGATGCCCACGCCGGGGGCGTAGAAATCAATCTGCTTGGTGCTGCTGCGCATGGCCATGTCGGGGCGCGGAATGGTGGCTTCCTCGCGCTCGGCCTCCACCTTGTAAACCTGAAATGTGCCGGCCGGCGTGGTGAGGGCCGTGGGCCCGCTCACCACGCGCCGCTTCTGCAGCATGGTGCTGACGGTGGCAATGCTCACCACCGAGCTGCTGACCTGGATGCTGACGCCGCCGGCGGGCAGCTCGGTGCCCACGGTGGGCTGGTTGGGCCAGGCCAGCGGCGCGATGCTATAGGCCAGCTTCCGGTCGCGGAAGGAGCGCAGGGCGTCGTTGTTTAGCTCGCCCATGCCGTCGGTGAAGCTGGTGTCGCGGCGGGCCCGGAAGGTGAGGTCCTGGATGCGGTCCAGCGTGTTTTTGCGGGCGTAGTAGCCGCTTTTGAGCAGCATGGTGTTCTCGGCTACCTTGCTTTTTTTGCCTTCCTCCCGCTCCCCGGTTTTCAGATCCACCACCCGCTGGCGCACTTCGCCCACTGGCTTGCCGCCGGCATCGAGGACGCGGTACACAAGCTCCATGTTATCGGCAAGGCCGAATGGCTGGCCGGGGCCAGAGGCGGGAGCGTCGGGAGTCTGGGCGGAAACGGAAGAGGCGGCAGCGGCCAGCGCGGGCAGCAGCAGCAGCGAACGGAAAGAGGAAAAGGGCATAAGCCAGCAGAACAACAAAGGATGGAATGGGCCAACATACGCAATCCGGCATATTTTGATTGCCAGGGCCCATGCTGCCTACGCAAAAGTGCGGCCAGAGTGTTTGCCTGTCTGCTGCGCCATATCCCCGAATCCGGCAGGGGCATGTAACTTGCGGGCCGCCGCGCCGTTTTTCCGGCAGAACTGGCCCGTGTGCGCCGCTACTTCCCCTAACCACCCTTTCTCATGCCCGATTCTTCGCAACAACCCGCTTCCTGGGCCGATACGGCCGCTTCGCTGCTGTCCAAACTCTCGGGCGGCGTAGAGCTGGCCCTGGCCTTCGACCAGATGGAGCTGCAGGTCCCCAACCCCCAGAACCCCGCCGCGCCGGCTGCCACCTGGCGCCTCAATGGCTCGTTGCGCATTCGCACGCGCGGCGAAAAGCCGGCCGAGGCCGCCCTGCCACCCGCTACGCCCTCGTCCGTTGGCTAGCGGCCTCGAAATAGAGGCGCAGCTGGTGATTTCGCTGGATGGCGACGACGTGCAGGTAGCGGCTTCGGGTACCTACCTGATTATCAACGTGCCCAGCCAACGGGTGCTCGACAAGCTCACCAGCGGCCCGCCCAAAGACCCCAACGCGCCGCCCAAACCCAAAAACGCCCCCGACCCGCTGCAGCAGCTCAACGACCTGGCCCTGCGCCTGGGCCTGGTGCTGGATCTGCGGGTAGCAGGCAAAACCTACGTCACGTTCGGCACAGGCCGCAGCCCCAAAATCACGCTCAACGCCGTGCTGGGCAAAATCGGGTCATTCTTTAAAAGTTAGGGCTTAGGGCATAGGACTTAGGGCCTGGGGCCTGGGTCGTCCAGCTAAATGAACTGCCTAAGCCCTATGCCCCATGTTGTAAGTCCTATGCCCTGAGCCCTAAAATACCCCGAATCCTGCTTGTCGGAGAGTGGGGGTTTTACGTATCTTGGAAGAAGGCTGAAAGCCTGGGCAGCGCCATTATACCGGAACTAAAGGCGGTTGGAATGGTTTGCCCTACAACCATTGCCACTTCCGCTGCCGCGCATGAACTCCGACAAAGAACGTAAAGACAAGGTGGGCGCCAACCAGCCGGCCACCTCCTTCCAACGCATGGAGCGGGTGCCGCCGCTACAGATGATGCTGTACCTGGGTTTGGTGGGCATAGGCGTGCTGTTCCTGTTCCTGACGGGCGCCTACATCAGCACCCGCTCGGCCACCCAGCTGCCAGCCGGAATTCAGCAGTTTCCCAAGTTTTTTTCCATCAGCACCATCGTGCTGCTGCTGAGCAGCTACGTGGTGGCACAGGCCCCGCGCCTCTACCGCGCCGACGATGTGAACGGACTGGCGCGCTGCCTCGGGGCCACGCTGCTGCTGGGCAGCATCTTCGCGGGGCTGCAGGTGCTGGGCTGGCGCGAGCTGATGCTGCAGGGCGTGTTTTTTGAGGGCAAAGCCAGCGGCACCTACGTCTACCTGATTTCGGCGCTGCACGTGCTGCACCTGCTGGGCGGCATGCTGTTTCTGCTGGCGCTGCTGCTGCGCACCGTGCACGCCTCCCGCGACGCCGTACGCAGCCTGGTGTTCATCCGCAACCCCTACCGCCGCCTGCAGCTCCGGATGCTGGGCATCTACTGGCACTTCATCGACGCACTCTGGGTGCTGCTGTTCGTGGTGTTCGTGTTTATGTATTAAGTGTTTTCAGGTGAATGGTGATTAGGTGATGAGGTGACAGGTGACAGGTAATAAAGTAAAGAGGGTATGAAGTAACTGGGATGGCACACGCACATCTTTTACTTCATACCCTCCTTTGCTTGTGACCTGTCACCTGCCACCTCATCACGATTCACCATTCCCCTCATCACCTGAAAAAACACTTACCGCGCCAGCGTGACGGGGCCTTTGAACTTGCGGCCGTCGGTGAATTCGATGAGGTAGAAGTAGGTGCCGGGCGCCAGCTGGCCGCCGTCCCAGCGGAAGTTGCGGTTGGTGCTGCGGTAGACCAGGTTGCCCCAGCGCGAGAAAATCTTGATATCGGCGAAGCGGGAGTCACAGAAGTCGGGCGGCAGATTTTCCAGCTGAAAGAACTCGTTGAGGTGGTTGGGGTCGTTGTTAGGCGTGAAGATGTTGGGCGGCGTGAAGGCCACAGTGTCCGGGTTGATCAGCTCGAAGCGTACCACGCGGGAGCGGGGCTCGGGGTGGCAGGTGGATTCCTGTAGCCGGAACGTGACTTCCAGCGCCCCGTCGGGCAGCTTGAGGCCGGTGCAGTTGGGGTCCCAGCGGAAGGTGGCGGTGGCGCGGCCGTTGCCGTTCTGCGGCCGGAAGCTCATACCCGCTGCTGCCAAGTCGAACCCGTTGCCGGTGGCCGACAGCACCAGCGGGTCGGTGTCGGCGTCGGTGCCCGTGAAAGTGGCCTCATAGGCATTCCCAATCAGGCGCCGCACCCGCACCGGCGCATCAATGGGGCCGGTTGCGCCGGGAACGGGCAGGCTGGACACCAGCACCGGCGGCGTATTGATATAGTCTATCTGGATAGGAATACGCAGCCCGACAGCCGTAGGCTCGGAGCAGGGGCCAGCGCTGGCCGTAAAGTCAAACTCATAAGAGGTGCGGGCCGCGGCCCGGCAGTCCACGCGCCACGTAAACCGGCCCTGCAGCCGGTTGCCGCTGGCTTGCTGCACAAAGGTGATGCCCAGGTCGGCAGGCGAAAAGCCGCGGCCAGCCATGCTGAGCGTGAGTGGGTCGCTGTCAGGGTCCAGGCCTGTCACGTCGAAGGTTATCAGGTCGCCGATGCGGGCGCGCAGCGGCAGGGCCGCCGTGCTGCTGATTGTGGGCGGTGCGTTGGGGTCGGGAATGGCTGTGAAGGCCAGCCGCACAGTGTCTCGTTTGGGCAGGCTGCAGCCGTTGTCGGCCACCACCAAATCCAACAGATACACTTGGCCGCGCGTGTTGAAGCAGGCCGGAAAGCACAGCTGCGACACCAGCGTGTCGGGCGCGCCGGGGCTGCGTACCGTGCCCTGGGTGGTGCTGATGGTGGGCAGCTGCCCGGCCGTGAAGTTCACGGGCCGCAACGACATGGTGAGGCGCGACGGCGAATCGGGGTCGGATACCTTCAGGGTTAGGCAGCGGCTGAAGCCCGGGCGCAGGCGTAGTGTGTCGCGGCCCGGCCGGAAGGTGCCCGTGCCGCTGGGCATCGTCACGCGCATGGTGGGAGCGGCATTTTGGGAGCACCGGATAACTTTGAGCTGAAAGTCGCGGCGGGCCTCGCCAATCTTCACGCCCCGCCGGTATTCCGAGCACCGGATGCCGAACACAAACAGGCCCTCATCGGTGGGGCGCACCTGCAGGCGTCCGGTCTGGCGGTTGATGGTGAGGGTAGGAGTGCCGGGAATCTGGTTGAGCGCGCTCAGGCCGGGGCTCCAGCGCACCGGCTGGTAGGGTTGCGGATCGGCTGCGGGCGGCTTGGGCAGGCCGGGGGTGGAGTGCCCGTTCAGGGGCGTGGCCAGCTCATATACCAGCGAGTCGTTGTCGGCATCCTGCCCCCCGAAGTCGTAGTAGAACAGCTCGCCGAGGCAGGCATAATCACCCAGTGGCGGGAAGATACGGGGGGTGGAGTCGCGGAAGGGCTGGCCGTTGCGCACCACCGGCGGAAACTCCAGATAGAAGGTCTGGCCGGCATCGGCCGGATCCTGGATGTTGCGGATGCCGCTGTTGCGGCAGCAGCGCTCCACGGCCGCGTAGTAACCGGCGGGGTTGGTGTAGATGTTGGCCGGCAGCTCCAGTCGTCCCGAATACACAAGTTTGCGCGTCACCAGGGAGGTTGGCAGCGCGCAAGCCGGGCTGGTGTAGTTGACTAGGGTGTTGGCGCCCAGCGGCAGCGTCAGGTTCTGCATGCGTCGGTCAGTGCCCTTTTCAAAAATGCTGACGGTCAGATCGTTGTCGAGGGCGCCGGAGCTGCCATTTATGGCATCGAAATACAGGTTGAGCGTGAGCTGGTAGGTGGCATTCTGCAGGTATTGCAAGTCCATCTCGCCGCCTACTATGTGCGTGGCGCGGGCCGGCAGCCCTAGCAGCAGCAGCAGGGCCAGCAGCAGGCGGTAGATTGGGCCGGCGGGCCCGAAAAAGGAGGGTAGACGAGGGTGCATAAAGAAGGCCGGATGAATAACACAGATACCTTTTCGAAGATACGACCTTGCGCCGGAACCTCCACCGGGACGGCTACAGTTGTCTGGGTCAGGCTATGTATCTTGGGAGCTATATTCTCCACTCTTCTTTTTTCACTCACTTAGGTTTTCATGCTGCGTTTCTACTCTTTCCTGACGGGGCTGCTTTTGCTGGCTCCGAGTCTGCAGGCCCAATCCCCGGAGGCCGCCCGGCTAGCCCCCGACGATGCCGCCCTGCTGTGCAGCCAGGCCCACACCCGCACGGCCTTGCGCGGCCCCGCCACCACCGTAACGCACCGCCGCAAGATGGACCGCTACGATGTGAAGTATTACAAGCTCGATATTGCCCTGGAAAACAACTCACGCAACGTCGGGGGCAACGTGCGCATGCTGGCCCGTACCCTCGCCCAGCCGCTCGACTCGGTGGCGTTTGAGCTGTACCAGACCTTCACCATCGACTCGGTGGTGGTAAACGGGCGCCGGGCCAACGGAATCCGCCGGGCCGGCTCCGACGTGACGGTACTCCTGCCCCAGGCCGTGCCGGCCAATACGCTTTTCAACACCTTGGTATATTACCGCGGCACGGCCCCCAATGGCAACAGCGCCGCCATCGGCAACGCCCTGAACACGCAGTTTCAGGGTACCTACGGTGTGAACGTGACGTGGAGCCTGTCGGAGCCGTTTTCGGCCCACGAATGGTGGCCCTGCAAGCAGGTACTGACCGACAAGGCTGACTCGCTGGACGTATGGGTGACCACCAGCAACATCAACAAAGTGGGTTCCAACGGCGTGCTGGAGCGCGTAACGGCGCTGCCCACCGGCAAGAGTCGCTACGAGTGGAAGCACCGTGCCAAGCCCATCGACTACTACCTCGTGTCGGTGGCTGTGGCGCCTTACATCGAGTACGTGAACTATGCCAATCCCGTAGGCGGTCCGCGCATTCCCATCGTCAACTACGTCTACAACCAGGCGGCACTGAACGTCTTCCGCGCTGAAATCGACCGTACGCCGGGCTTCATCGAAAACTTCTCCAGTCTGGTAGGCCTCTATCCGTTTGCCAGCGAGAAGTACGGCCACAGCATGGCACCCATCGGCGGCGGGATGGAGCACCAGACCATGACCACCCAGGACGGTTTCAGCTTCACCCTGACGGCCCACGAGCTGTTTCACCAGTGGTTCGGCGACAACGTAACCTGCGCCTCATGGGAAGATATCTGGCTGAACGAGGGCTTTGCTTCCTACGGCGAGTACCTGTCGTTGCAGCGGTTTTCCACCGAAGCCAATGCCCGCAGCTGGATGAACAGCGCGCAGGCTACGGCCCGGCAGCAGCCTGGCGGCAGCATCAAAGTAGCCGATACCACCAACGTAGGCCGCATTTTCAGCTCGCGCCTGAGCTACAAGAAGGGCGGCGCCGTGATTCATATGTTGCGCTATCTGCTCAACGATGATGTGAAGTTTTTCCGGGCCCTGCGCACCTATCAGAGCACCTACAGCGGCAGTACGGCCCGCACCATCGATTTGCAGCGCATCTTTGAGGCCGAAGCCGGCCGGCCGCTGCAATATTTCTTCGACCAGTGGTATGCCGGTCAGGGCTATCCTACCTTCAATGTGCGCTGGAACCAAGTGGGCCAAAGCCTCTACCTGAGCACCACCGAAACCGTTTCGATGGCCTCGGCAACGCCGTTTTTCGATACCGAGGTGAATTATACCATCCGCTTCTCCGATGGCACCGAGCAGGTGTCCCGCCTGCGCCAGGGGCAGCCTGTATCGTCGTTTTCCGTGCCGGTCAGCAAGGTTGTGTCCTCTGTGGATGTTGACGTGGAAGGCTGGCTGCTGAAAGGCCCCGGCACCACCACCCGCGACAACACGCTGGTGCTGGCTACGGCCGCTGCCCGCGCTGCCCGCCTAAGCGTGTTCCCGAACCCCTGCCGTGAAACGCTGCGCCTGCCAGACCTGACGACCCGCGCCACGGCCGAAGTAACCGATGCCACCGGCCGCGTGCTCCTGCGCCAAACCGTCGACCCCCAGCACGCTCAGCTGGATACCCGCACCCTGGCGGCCGGGCTCTATCATCTGCGCCTCACCTCAAGTGCCGGTACCGTATCCATAGCCCGCTTTGTGCGCGAGTAACCACAGTTGCTTCCTCAAAAAAAGCGGCTCGCCTGATTAGGTGAGCCGCTTTTTTGTGTCAATGAAGCCAGGAAGGAACGTCTAATCTTTCCAATATTCCTTGATAAGAGCCTGCACTTCGGCTGGGGCGGGCGGCATGTCCAATACAGCGGCCATCAGTTCATCGAAGCTATGAGCTGGGGTGAAAATGGTGTCCTGGTAGGGGTTGCTGACGAAGCGGATAAATCCCGGCTGATTGTTTACGCGCACCAGGTCCACCGTAACGTTGCCATAGCGCTGGTTGCAGCGGCCTGTGGCGGTGCAGTCGTTGGGCAGGGGCTTCAGGAAGTACTTTTCTACGGTTTCTGAGTAGCGCTCATGGTGCAGGGTGCGCTGGTCGGCCGCCGACACGTTATAGCCCAGCGCCTGTACCCGGTCGCGCAGCAGATCAAAGAAGTGCTGGAAATTGCCGGGCCCCATGCTGGGGTCATACAGAAGCACTGCTCCCTGCCGGCCCGCTTCTTCCAGCAATTGCACCCGAAACTGCTGGCCCGTGATGCCGGCTTTGCTATAGTGGTATGCTTTGAAGTAAGGGCCTGCCCAGTTCAGATACACCTGTTGCGCTAACCACTGGGCACGTTTGCGCTCCTGCGCCGGGGTGCGGTGCAGCGGCTGCCAGTCCGTGGTTTTGGAAGCGGCTTCCGGCGAAAACAACTGTTTAAGAAAATCGAGCAAAATGGTAGCGGTGTATGAGGGAAGAACACCCGCCGCCGCAAATGGTTTTGAGGAGCGTGGCGCTTTAGCGGCCAACTAAAAGCGAATTTCAGTCCAAAAAATAAAGGGCAAACCCTGCCAGGAGTTCACCCTTCAGCCTGCCAACCAGGGCCGCCGCTATTTCACCCGCTGCCAGTAATGCGCTTTGCCAATCAGCGAAAACCCGATGTATCCCTTCACCTCCAGCCGGTCTTTGCCGGCTGCGGCCACGTAGCAGGAGTAGGTGCGGCCGTTTTCGGGGTCATAGATTTCACCGTCTTCCCAACGGTCGGTTTCGGCGTTATAGCGCAGGTTCTGCAGCACTGTCAGACTGAGTAGGGGTTGGGTGTGCCGTTCGGGGCTGGGGTGCTTCACATCGAGGCGGGGCTTGCCGTTGGCATCGGCGGGGTTGCGCAGCCACACCAGCCGCCCGCAGAGCTGCTCGCCGCAGCGGTACAGCTCTATATGCGAGTCGCCGGAATCGTCGGCCCACACGCCCAGCGGGGGCGTTTGGGCCGTGGCGGGCCGCACTGCCAGCAACAACAGTAGAGCACTCAGCAGCAGATATTTCAAACGTCGGGAATGCTAGATGAAAAGGATGTCTGTGGCCCACAGCCAAACATCTGATGCAGGAGCGGGCTACAAAAAAAGCGACGCCTCCGCAGTGCGGAAGCGTCGCCAAGTATACGCAATCAATGGCAGATGGGCCTATTTCACGCGGGTCCAGGTCTGCGACTTGCCGATCATGGAGAAGCCAATGTAGCCTTTCACTTCCATGGAATTGGCGTTGAGCATCTTCATGTAGCAAGAGTACGTTTTGCCGCTCTCAGGGTCGTAGATTTTGCCATCGTCCCACTTGTTGTCGTCATCGTACTCAAAGCCCTGCATAAACACCATGCCCAGGCGCGGGCGCGTGCGCAGCTTTGGGTTGGGGTTCTGCGAATCGGTTTTGGGCTTGCCGGTGGCGGGGTCGTTCGGTACGGTCAGCGTTACGATTTTGCCGCAAAGCTTATCACCACACTTGTAGATTTCAAACGTGGCTTTTTTCTCTGCATTGGTCCATGTGCCCAATGGAGAAAGGGTTTGCGCCGAGGCCAATCCGATAGCACCGAAGAGGAAGGCGAGAGAGAGGAACAGGAATTTTTTCATGGTGAAAAGTGAGAAATTGGGGTATGGGTGGGAAAAGATAGGAGAAAACTCCTACATAGCAGCATCCAGCCGACGCGAAAACGCTGGTCTGGTGAATGGCAAGTTTGAGGCCAGGCTTTTAATCGACTGGCTGCGCAAAAGAAAGCCGCTGATCATCAGGGTAATGGCCCCGAAACCCTAGTGGGGGGCTAAAAAAAGGGGTTTTTATTTTGAACCATCCGGCAGGCTTATAACTTTACCTACCGTAGTGAGTGCTACAGCCCCGCCCAAGCAGCCCTAAGGTGCTGGGAGGCGCGGCCGGGGTTATGTCGAACGTAAAGAAAGGAGGTACAAAATGTCTAGTAGTCCCAAACAAATCCTGCCAAGCCTGTCGAATGTAGTTCGCCTCACCGCCGAACGCGCTTAACAACAGCTTTCGCGCGGAAAAACGCCCCATTTGGCTTTTTCCCGCATTCTGGCAAGGTCTTACACAACGGATGGCGGGGCTGTACCCCAGACTCGTCGCTTGGTAAGATTTGAAGGATTAGATGCCCGGTCCGCCCAGCAGCCTCTCAACTGAGGACTGCATAGGCGGCCGGGCATCGCTCTTTTACAGAGTGCCTAAGCAGGTGATTACCGGAGTAGCTGTGCTCGATGGAACAGAACGATTATCCAGGTACTCACCTGCTCACGTACTCTACAGCACCCGGCGCACCTGCATGAAGCGCCGTTCATAGTCGGTGCCTTCCACCTGACTGATTTTGACGCCTGACTCGCGCCGCGCCGACGAAGAGTGGATGAACCGCAGCGGCTGGCCTGGCCCGGATATCACGATGCCAGCGTGCCCAGGTGTAGCAGAGCCGGACGCAGTACCCGTAAACACTACAATGTCGCCGCGGCGGGCCTGCTCCCGCGCCACGGGCCGACCTACGGCGATGAGCAGGGCTGTGGAATGCGGCATGGCCACCCGAAATTCCTGAAACACATACTGCACAAAGCCCGAGCAGTCGAAGCCGGTAGCGGGAGTGTTGCCGGCGTAGCAGTAATTGGTGCCCAGCTGACGCATGGCAAAGGTCACGACGCTGTCGGCGGAGGGGACGGGGCGGGTGCTGGAAACCAGCGCCACTTGGTGGGTGGGCAGCGCCGATTGACCGTTAGAGTCGGGAGCAGAGGCTGGGCGCGAAGGCCAGGCAAAGTAGCCGACCAGCAAGGCCGCCAGCGCAACAAAGGAAATCCAGACGTAGCGCATAGTTAATAGTAGGAATGGTGGCTTCCCTAACGGTGGAGCTAGGCCCGTAGTTTCCGTGGCAGCACCTCCGGTTTGCAGCCCTGCGCACTTTTCGCCGTTCTTTGCCCCAACGATACCATCTCACTCACTTCCTTTTTTCATGACCCATTCTCGTACCCGAGTGCTGCTGGCGCTGGTGTTAGGGCTGCTGCTGAGCCAGTTTGGCCCGGCTATGGCGGCTCCTGTGCTGCGCTACACGCTGGCTATGCCGGCGCCCCAAACCCATTATTTCGAGGTCGAAACCAGCCTCAGCGGCTTCGGCAAGCCCTATACCGACCTGAAAATGCCGGTGTGGGCACCCGGTTCGTACCTGGTGCGCGAGTTTGCCCGCCACGTAGAAGGCTTCACGGCCCAGGCCGGCAGCGAAACGCTGCGCACCGAGAAAATCACGAAAAACACCTGGCGCGTATTTCACCCCAAAGCCAGCAGTTTCACGGTGCGCTACAAGGTGTACGCCTACGAGCTGAGCGTGCGCACCAGCTTCCTGGATGCCGCCCACGGCTACGTGAACGGCACCAGCGTGTTTATGTACCCCGCCGAGGCCAAGCAGCTGGCCAGCACGCTGGAAGTGAAGCCCGCCACCGGCTGGACCCAGGTTTCGACCAGCCTCAAGCCAGCCGGCGCGCCCAATACCTTCCGTTCGGAGAGCTACGACGAACTGGCCGATTCGCCCATTGAAATCGGTAACCAGAAGGTGCTGAGCTTCGAGGCCAACGGCACGCCGCACACGGTGGCCCTGTTCGGCGCCGCGAAAATGGAAGAAGCCAAACTGCTGGCCGACATGAAAAAGGTGTGCGAGGAAGCGCACCGCGTGGTGGGCAAAAATCCGCTTGACCGCTACGTGTTCATCGTGCACAACATCGACCGGGGCACGGGCGGCCTGGAGCACCTGTATTCCACTACGCTGTCGGTGTCGCGCAACGCGTATGCTTCTGATGCCGGCTACAAGGGCTTCCTGGGCTTGGTGGCGCACGAGTACTTCCACCTCTGGAACGTGAAGCGCATTCGCCCCGTGGCCCTCGGCCCGTTCGACTACGACAACGAAAACTACACGCATATGCTGTGGGTGAGCGAAGGCGGCACCAGCTACTTCGGCGACCTGATTGTGCAGCGCGCCGGCTTCGTGAGCGTGGACGACTACCTTGCCAGCACCAGCAACGGCATCACCCGCGTGGAAAACACGCCCGGCAACAAGCAGCAGTCGGCCGCCGAGAGCAGCTTCGACGCCTGGATTAAGGGCTACCGGCCCAACGAAAACTCCAGCAACACCGGCATCAGCTACTACGACAAGGGCGAGCTTATCGGGGCCGTGCTGGACTTGATGATTATCCAGGAGACCAAGGGCCAGAAGCATCTCGACGACGTGATGCGCTACCTCTACGACGAATACTACGTGCAGAAAAAGCGTGGCTTCACCGACGAGGAATATCAGGCCGCCGTGGCCAAAGTAGCCGGTCGCCGCTTCGACGACTTCTTCCGCCGCTACGTGTACGGCACCGAAACCCTGCCCTACGCCACCGCCCTCGGCTACGCTGGCCTAAAGCTGACCGTAACGCCAGCTACCGGCGAGCCGGCCCTGGGCGCCAGCATCAGCAGCGTCAACGGCAAGTACACCGTCAGCAGCACCGCCCGCGACGGCAGCGCCTGGCAGGGTGGCCTGAACGTGAACGACGAAATCCTGGCCCTAGACGGCGCCCGCCTCACCGCCGACCCCACCCAGCAGCTCAGCAGCCGCGCCGCCGGCTCGGAGGTGAAGATGCTGGTGTCGCGCGACGGGCAGCTGAAGGAATTGAGCTTCCCGCTGCTGGCCGGCACCATGCAGCGCTACCGCATCGAGCGGATGGAAAACCCCACCGCCGAGCAGAAAACCGTGCTGGCCAAGTGGCTGACAGTGAAGAATTAATTAGTAATTAAGAATTAGTAATTAAAAATGGGCTGTTCAACGCTTCGTCATGAAGTCGTTGAACAGCCCATTTTTGAGTAAGATAATAGGCCGTTCAACGCTTCGTTGTGAAGTCGTTGAACGGCCCATTTTTAATTACTAATTCTTAATTACTAATTGACTAACCCGCCCACGGCCGTAGCCACGTTTACGCGGCCCCAGCCGAAGCTGCTGCTGCGGGCGCTGCGGTTGGAGCTGGCTGCCACCAGCCGGCTCATGATCTGGGCGCGGGTTTCTGTGGGGTAGCGGGCCCACACCAGGGCCGTGAGGCCGGCCATGCTGGCCGTGGCTACGCTAGAGCCACCTACGGTGCTGGGCGCGTCGCCGGACATGGCCAGCGTGAGCGGCCGCCGGTCGACGCTGGTGCGCTGCATCACTACCGTAAACTCCACGTCGGAGCCCACGTGGCACTCGTCGCAGCGGGTGGTGAGGTTGTCTTTCACGCCCGTTACGGCCACGGCTTCGGGCAGGGAGGCCGGGTAGATGACGCCTACCAGCCCCGCGCTCCAGTCGAAGGACGTGCCGGCGGCGCAGAAGATGAGCTTGCCGCGGCCATAGGCGTAGCGGATGGCGTCGGTCATCTGCGAGGAGCTGGTCAGGCGGCCCATGCTCATGCTGATGATGCGCACGTCGGCGCGGTTGCCGGCCAGAATGAAGGCGTCGGAAACGCCCTTCACTTCGCGGCTGGCGTCCAGAAACACGTCCTCGGCGGCGCGCACCGTAATCAGGCTGGCATTGTAGGCCATACCCACGGCGGCGCCGTCGGTGCCGCGGGGGGCGGCGCAGGCGCCAGCCATGCTGGTGCCGTGGCCGCAGCCGTCGTTGGGCGTTTCGGCGTCGCCGTACGGGATGCCGAAAATGGTGTTGCGGGGCATAGTCACGAGGCGCTCAATGGTGCGGCCCGAGCTCAGGCCCTGGTTGAAGGCCGAGCCCAGGTTTTCCTGCGCATCCGACGAGCCCGAGTCGATGATGACCACCTTCACGCCCCGGCCGGTGCTCTGGTTCCAGGCCGTGCGCACGCCGTGGTACTGGTCGGCTTGGTTCCACGACGACTTGCTGCCATTGCTGAGTACTGTGAAGTCGGCGCCGGCTACGAGGCCGGCGGTGGCCGTGTTGCTGCCGCAGCCGCTGCTGCTCAGCACCGACTCGGTGCGGCTGGCCTCGGGGCGGTTGGGCTCGTAGCCCATGGGCTCGGCGTAGCGCACCAGCCCGGAGGCCCGTAGCGCCTTAATCGTGCTCAGCTCGCGCACGGTCACGTCCAGCACGGGCAGCACGCTTTCATCGTAGGCCACCAAGTCGGCGGCCGTGAGGCCGGGGTGGGTTTTCTGCTCTTCAGCCAGAATCAGGGCCAGCACCTGTGCGCGGGCTTGCTACCAGGCCGGGCTGCCGGCTGCATCAGCGGGCAGCTGCCCCGAGAAGCGCGCCGGCTGGTAGCCCACCGACAGCACATAGTCGGAGCGGCGCAGGGCGCTCCACACGGTGTGGGCGCTGGCTTGGTTCCAGTCGAACTTACCTGTTTCACGCAGCCGCGCCATGATCTGGTCGTCGAGCTGCTGGGTGGTGAGGGCCTCGGTGGGCTCGGCTTCCAGCTGGGGAGTGGGTTGTTCGTCGGGCTGGCGCTGGCAGGCCGCCAGTAGCAAGGCCGCCAGCACCGCGCCGGATAGGGTATAAGTACGCATACGCTTGTGGGAGTTTGGGTTGTGGAAAAAGTGCGAGCCCTGAAGAGAAGGAAAATCTGCGCAAAATGCAAGTATTCGGCTTGCCTAATTTTCGGGAGAGACTGTGCCAGGTGGTGGAAATGCAAAAGCGCCTCACTGACTGACAGTGAGGCGCTTTTGATAAGGATGGCTGATGTATCTGGCAGGCGTTATTGAACCCGCTTCAGAGCCACGTCGCGCACCGGCGTGATGACGAGCGGTACCTTTTCCACCTTCACCGAGCTGGTGTCGAGGCCGAAGTATTTGTCTTCGGAGGCAATGAACTGCTTGATGTAGAAATACGCCTGCATCACCAGCTTCTCCACCCACGGAAACTCGTTTTCCACCGACAGGAACTTCTCCAGCACCACAAAGCGGAAGTCGCCGGTAACGTGCTGCTTGCTCAAAGATTCGTAGCGCGAGGTAATGTCCACTTCCTTATTGCG
Source organism: Hymenobacter sp. APR13 (assembly GCF_000737515.1). Taxonomy (NCBI): domain Bacteria; kingdom Pseudomonadati; phylum Bacteroidota; class Cytophagia; order Cytophagales; family Hymenobacteraceae; genus Hymenobacter; species Hymenobacter sp. APR13. The sequence continues at coordinate 4,390,901 of NZ_CP006587.1, read as the reverse complement.
CACCAGGTCTTCTACCACCTTGCGGAAGTACAGGTTGATGCGCTGCTCTACCCGGAAGCCTAGGCGGAACGTGATGCGGAACACGTCGTCTTTGGCCAGCTCCGTCACCTTGTACTCCATGGTATACGGCTCGTCGGTGGTGTCTACGTGCACAAACCAATAGATGTCGGCGCGCTTAGGACGCTTCTGGAAAATGGAATAGATGATTTTGCTCTCGATTTCCGACTGCCGCTCTGCCGACGACATGAACACGAGGTGCGTAGCGTATTTCGATACGGTTTCGTCGTTGCTGAGCTCCTTGAGAGCGTCCACGTAGGGCTCAATCTTCACAAACTCCGTGAGGCGGCGCTTGATGTAGAAGGCCCGCAGCCACACGTACATCACGCCCATCAGCGTGGCACCAATGGCCAGCGACACCCAGCCCCCGTGCGGGAACTTGATGAGGTTGGCAATCAGGAAAGAACCCTCGATGGCGCCATACACCAGCACAAACAGCGCAATGGCCGGCAGCGGCACCCGCTTGGTGCGCAGCCAGATGGTGAGCAGAATGGTGGTCATGAGCATGGTCAGCGTGATGGCCAAGCCGTAGGCGGCTTCCATGTTTTCGGACTTGCGGAAGTAGAGCACCACAGCAATGCAGCCCAGCAGCAGCAGCCGGTTCATGCTGGGCACGTAGAGCTGGCCCTTCACGTCGGTGGGGTAATTGAGCTTCACCTTGGGCCACATGTTGAGGCGGATGGCCTCGGCCACAAGCGTAAACGAGCCCGTAATCAGAGCCTGCGAGGCAATGATGGCCGCAATGGTGGCAATGCCGATGCCGATGAGCAAGAACCACTCCGGCATCAACTCATAGAACGGGTTGCGCTTGTTGAGCATCTCGCCCTGGTGCGCCAGCAGCCAGCCGCCCTGGCCCATATAGTTGAGCACCAGACAGGTCTTAACAAATATCCAGCTGATGCGGATGTTGCCCTTGCCACAGTGGCCCAGGTCGGAGTAAAGAGCTTCGGCTCCGGTGGTGCACAAGAATACGGCCCCCAGCAGCCAGAAGCCACCGGGGTAATTTACCAACAGATCATACGCGTAGTAGGGGTTAAGCGCTTTCAGAATCTCGGGGTGCTGCATAACGCCGCTTACGCCCAGCGTGGCCAGCATCGAGAACCAGACGAACATAATCGGACCGAACGCCTTACCTACAATCTGAGTCCCGAAGCTCTGCAGCAGAAACAGCGCCGCAATGATGCCGATAACAATGGGCACCGTTGGAATATTTGGGTACACGGCTTCCAAGCCTTCAATAGCCGAAGAAACCGAAATGGGCGGCGTAATCACGCCATCGGCCAGCAGAGCCGACCCCCCGATAATGGCCACTGCCGACAGCCAGGCCCCGCGCCGCCGCACCAGCGCATACAGCGAGAAAATGCCGCCCTCACCGTTGTTGTCGGCGTTAAGGGTGAGCATCACATACTTGATGGTGGTTTGCAGCGTGAGGGTCCAGAATACGCAGGAAATGCCGCCGTAAACCAGCATGGGCGTAATCTGCTCCGGAACAATGGCCTTCATCACGTAGAGCGGCGACGTGCCGATATCCCCGTAAATAATGCCGAGGGCAATGAGCAGGCCCGCCGTAGAAATGGCCGTGTGCGAGTGTTTGGCGTCCATGTGTGGAATAAGAGGAGGAAATGGTGCCGGAAAAAGCGCCCAAAGGTAGGGGAAGGCGCGCAAACGTGCCCTTACGCAATACGCGAAAAGAAAGCCGGGCCGAAACAGGAAATCAGCAGCGTCTATTCCAGAGCTGGTAGCTCGGGTGGCGGCAAAGTTGCCTGGGCTGCCCACAGTGCCTCGGCGGCCGCGCGGGCGGCCTCGTCGTGGCGCCGCTGGATGCGGCGGTTTGCCTCTGATACCAGCTTCTGCCAGCCGGGCAGCTCGCCGGGTAGCGCAAAGTTGGCCGTTTCGCGGCCCAGGCGGTGCAGGCGCAGGCGGTTGGTGCCGCGCTGCCCCCAGGCCAGCAGCAGGGCGCCCACCGTGAGGCCCAAAGCGGCCGGCATGGTGCGCAGCCAGTTCTGCAGCAGCCCCAGCAGGAAGCCGGCCAGCGTGAAGCCGCCCAGCAGAACCCACAGCAGCCACCGCACGTGGTGCACCTCCACGGCTTCCAGCTCCAGCAGCGCATAGCGCTGCCCGTTCACCTGCAGCGAGTCGTCGGAGAGCATCAGGCGGCCATCGTCGCTGCGGAGGGTGGGCAGGGGCGGGGGCGGCGGCAGGGGTATTGCCGGCGAGTAGGCCGGCTGCTGCGGCGCGGCGGGGTCAGGAGAAAGTTCTTCGGCAGGGAAGGCAGACACGGCAGGGCTATAACAGGTTCGCCCGGCTACCCCGGAGCCGACCGCCCCAATAGGGCGGCACCGCTTCCACAGTAGCCGGGCGAAGGACTGGTTACACTAGTTGTTGACTTTCAGCAGCTCAACGTCGAAAATGAGCGTCGAGTCGGGGCCGATGTCGCGGCCGGCGCCACGCTTGCCGTAGGCCATATCCGACGGGATGTAGAGGCGCCACTTCGAGCCTTCGGGCATCAGCTGCAGAGCTTCTGTCCAGCCCGCAATTACCTGGTTTACACCAAACGTAGCTGGCTGGCCGCGCTGGTAGGAGCTGTCGAATACGTTTCCGTTGAGCAGCGTGCCGTGGTAGTGGGTGGTTACCTGCGAGGTAGGGCCGGGCTTGCGGCCGCTGCCTTCGGTCAGGACTTCGTACTGCAGGCCGCTGGGCAGCGTCGTGATGCCGGGCTTGCTTTTGTTTTCGGCCAGGAATGCCTCGCCTTCTGCTTTGTTGTTGTTCATGGCTGCGTCGTTGGTGGTGTCGTCGTCTTCGTCGGGGCCGCCCATCTGCTGCTGCAGTTGCATCATGGCTTCCTGTACCTGCTCCTGGCTGAGGCGGCTGGGCTCGCCGCTCAGGGCCTCCTTCATGCTGCCAGCCAGAATGTCGATATCTAGGTCCAGGCCCTGCTGGGAGAAATTGCGGGCCATGTCGCGCCCGATGATGTAGCTGATCTGCTCTTTGAGGCTACTCAGGTTCATAAATCAGTGGTTTTGGCTGTTTCCGGCCCGCTGTGGCACTGCGCCACCCGGCCGGAAGGTAGCCGATGAGAGATACCCGGGGCCCACCACGGGCTTCCGGACTGTGAAGTACCGAAAACAGCTGAGAATAGATGTGGTTTTTTGCCGCTAATCTGCTAAGACCCTGATTCTGAATCGGGCTTTGTTTGCGGGCCGAAACCAAACGAACCCTGCTGGGGGGCAGGGTTCGGGCAAAAAGGCGGAAAAGGCAGCTGCCTAGAAATGCAGCTCCTCCTCATCGCGGAGGTCAAAAAACAGGTTCAGATCCAGAACCTGCGCGGCCAGATAGCTCAGCGAGCTAAGGCTTCCGAGTACCAGCAGCGAAGAAAGGGCGGCGTTGCGCTTGTTCATAACAAAAGAGTGTATGTAGATGCAGATCAGCTTGATGGCTGCAAAGATACTACGGCCTGCCCGATAATTTGTTATGCAAGCATCATATTTTTGTTGGGTTTCTGCTACCTGTACAGCCCGCTTGCCAACAGGATGTCAGCTGAAAGTGATCCGGCGTTCAGGGCTACGGAAAGACCTTATTCCGGGAACTGACTATTTGCTCCGGCGTAGGTGTGAACCAGAGATGAAAAAAGCGGAAATGAATGTGGCGCTTCCGAAAAATAATGAAGCTCTGTGTAGACATTAATCCGCATGATTTGGCGAATTCTGCCCTCGTGGCCTGTATGCATGCGCGCTACGCCACCGCCGATGAATAGGGCAGAGTGCTGCTGCTACGGCTTGGGGCGGGTAAGTCTCTTGCTGCGAAACCACTGAGTAGCGGGTGAAAGGCTTCTGGAGTTGTCGCCCTCGCCTGTGACTGGGTGCAGCAGGGCCAGAATGGCCTGCACGCTTCTGGAGTAGCTGCGGAAGCAGAAGCCGGCGTTTTAAAGTGGGTCGTTGGAAGAGATATGAACGAAAGAGTTGACAACTGGCCGCTCGCCGAGCAGCCCCACACGGGATACGTCCGTGTACAAATGCATAATCAGGCAGCCAACAACCAGAAAATGCAGGAAACAACCGTTGCCGACGCTATACCTACATTTTAGTTGAAATGGGTCAGCGGCCGCTAATGAGTTGCTGTTTCGGCACGGATGGATTCGCCGTGTTAAGGCGGGCGGGTAGGGGCATGCGGTGGCAAATTCTTCTGTAGCTTGCGCCCTTCTTCTGTTACTTTTTACCTTTTATTATGAAGTACATCTTTACCCTTGTGGCAGTGCTCACTATTCAGCAGGCGCAAGCCCAGATCGGACTGATCATGGGCGGAACCCGGGCTGCGGTTTCGGTGGCTACGCTGGCCGCCCGCCAGAAAAAGGCGAAAGCCGCTGCCCCTAAAGCCGAAGGAGTTGCCGCCACGCCAGCACTGGGCCGGGGCGTTACGCTGTTCAGCTACCGCGGGCAGAGTGTCCAGCGCAAACGCACGGCCCCCGAAACCTTCAAAGGCAAAGGCGGCCCCGAAATTCAGGCCCTCGAAGCCCTGCTGGAGCAGCGCCATCAGGCCCTGCTGGCCGACTCCACTGCCTCGGTGCTAACCCCGGAGCAGCTGACGGCCCTCACCACGGCCGCCCGCACCGCCGCCACCGCCCGTCCCGACTGGAACTACGCTCCCTACCAGCAGGAGCTGGCTTTCTACCAGAAGGAAGAGGAGCGCCGTCAGCCGGCCGCTCAGCCAGTGCCAGCTAAATAAAGCGCCTTCGTCAGGAGTCTTCCTGAATGATAAGTGGCCGCCCCTGAGCTCAGAGGCGGCCACTTTTCCTTTCTAAGCTGGCCATACCCAGCTGCCGTTCTTGCGCTCAGCAGCGTCACTCTGTCTCGGCTGATACTTCTACGCGGCGGTTGCGGGCGTCGGGTGAGGGGTGCAGGGGGCGGGCGTCGCCGTAGCCGATGGTACTGATGCGGGCTTCGTTTACTCCCAGCTGTACTAGGCGCTGCTTCACGGCCTCGGCCCGCTGCTCACTCAGGATCTGGTTTTTCTGAGGCTCCCCTATGCGGTCGGTGTGGCCGGCTACGCGCAGGCGCAAGCTGGGGCGGGCTTTGAGCTCGGCCGCCAGCTGCTGCAGGGCCGGCTGCGCTTCGGGCAGCAGCTCGGCTGTGCCCAGCCGGAACAGCACCGTGGGCAGCACTACTGGCCGATCGGCTACCAGCGGGGCCAGGCGGGTGGTGTCAGGAGGGGCGGTTGGCGTGGGCGGCGTCGGGGCCGAGGTGGCGGCGGGAGGCGTGCCACTCACCCGGATGGTGATGGGCACGGCCGTGCTCTGGCGGGTGGGGTAGTAGCTTTGGCGCAGGTAGAAAGTGGTGGTTTTGCTAAGCTTGGTGCGGTATGTGTTGCCGGTAGCTACAGGCTGTTTCAAACTGGCGTCGGTGTACCATAGCACGTTGCGGCCCGATACGCGCAACGTGGTTTCGACGCCGGCTGGCACGGTGGCCGCCGATTTCAAGCGGACCCGATAAAACGTAAGGGTGCCTTTGTCGCAGTCGTTGAGTGGGTTGTAGGTGGCCCGGCCGGTCAGCTTTTCCAGGGCCGGGTCGTAGGTGAAGGTGATAGAGCCTTCGCACCAGTAGGAGAATGGTGTGCGGCCGGTTTCGGTGAGCTTGCGCACGTGCTCCAGCCGCAGGCCGGCGGCCGTGCGCGTGCCGGCCATCTGAAACGTGGCCGACACGCCCGGCTCGCCGCCCACTTCCTGATACAGCACCCCAAATACATTGGTGCCGGAGCTTTTCTGAAGCCGAAGCACCGCCGGCCACACGGCCCCGGGCTCCCCGGTGTCAGTTTCTACGCCCTGCCATTCGCCCGTCAGGGATTGGGCCTGCGTGGGAGCCAGGCTCAGCAGAGCCAGCACCACCAACCAAAAGCTGCGTTTCATGCCACGAAGTAAAATCGGATTTGCCGAAAAGAGTCGGGCCAAGCGGCGGGAGGTTGCAATCGGCCCGCCGGACCGCTACTCCAGATACGCCATTTCCTCGGCGCTCAACCGGATAGTGGCGGCGGCCAGGTTTTCGCGCAGGTGAGCCAGCCGGGAGGTGCCCGGAATCGGTAGCAGCCAGTGCGACTTGTGTAGCAGCCAGGCAATGTTGAGCTGGGCCTCCGTGACGCCGTGGCGGCGGGCAACCTCGGCCACGCGGGTATCGGCCTGGGGCAACGCGTGCAGCAGCGAGAAAAACGGAATGAGCGGGATGCCGTGCTGTTCGCACAAGTCCAATACTTCCGCGCCGCCGGGGTTGGCGCCGTGGGCGTGCACCAGGGTGGTGCGCTGGGCGTGGCCGTACATGTTCTCGACGGTGGCAATGGGCCCCTGCTGCAGCCCCGCTTCCAGTTCGGCCCGCGTGACGTTGCTCAGACCCACGTGCAGCACCTTGCCCTCGCGCTGCAGCTCAAACATGGCGTCCAACTGCTCGTCAAGCGGCACCGGGCCCGCGCCCATCAGCCGCAGGTGTACCAGCTGAATCTGCTCCTGGCCCAGGGTGCGCAGGTTGTTGTCGATGCTGGCCCGCAGCTGCTCGGGGCGGTTGTAGGGCACCCAGCTTTTATCGGGGCGGCGGGTGGCGCCCACTTTGGTGCAGATAAGCAGCTCGGCCGGGTAGGGGTGTAGGGCCTCGCGGATGAGGCGGTTGGTTACGTCCTCGCCGTAGTAGTCGGCCGTGTCGAGGAAGGTGACGCCCGCGTCCACGGCTTCGCGCAGAATCTGCAGGGCCTCGGGGCGGTTGGCCGGCTCGCCCCAGATGTCGGGCCCGGTGAGGCGCATGGTGCCGTAGCCCAGCCGCGCCACGGTAAGCGGGTGGGCGGAATGCGGGGCAATGGTGATGGTCATAGCTGGATGTAGAATAGGAGCAACGGTGCCCACCGCTGATACGGGGGCGGCAAGCTCTTCGCCGCCCCCGCGCCGGCTGTATTTATTGTTTCCCTGCTTCCCGCGCAATAGATGGCTGTGGCTCGATGGAGTTTATGCTCAGTAGCTACACGCTAACCGTATCAATGCCCTGCTGCTCCAGTTCCAGCAGCCGCTTTTTACGCCACAGCCCGCCGGCGTAGCCCGTCAGGTGGCCATCGGCCCCGATGACGCGGTGGCAGGGAACCAGAATGGCAATCCGGTTCATGCCGTTGGCCGTGGCTACGGCCCGCACGGCGGTCGGGCGGTCCAGGGCGGCGGCCTGCTGCCCGTAGGAGCGGGTGGTGCCATACGGAATCCGACCCAGCTCCTGCCAAACGGCCTGCTGAAACGCGGTGCCCGGCATGAACAGCGGCACCGAAAACCCCTGGCGGGTGCCGGCAAAGTATTCGGCCAGCTGCGTGCGGAGCAGCGCAAAGTGTGGATTGTCGCTCTGCACAATGGTGGCGTTGAGGCGGCGGGCCAGGTCCTTGAGCTCGGTTTCCAGCATGCGGCGATCCGTGAATTCGAGTAGGCAGATGCCCTGGGTTGTGCCGCAGGCCAGCATGGTGCCCAGGGGCGTTTCGAGGCGGGTGAGGTTGAGGAGCTGCTGCTGCCGGGTGTGGGTTGGAGCCACGCCAAATACCGCCTTAAACGAGTCCTGGAAGCCGCTCAGCGACTCGTAGCCGCTGTCGAAGGCGGCGGCCGTGACGGTTTCGCCGCGCTGTAGTTTCTGGAAAGCCATATTGATTCGGTTGAGGCGCTGGTAGGCCTGAAACGTGATGCCATGCTGCCGCTGAAACCAACGCCGCACCGTGGCCGGCTCCAGCCCCAACTGGCGCAGGTCGGCGTCGGTTATCTTCACAGATGGTTGCTGGCTCAACTGGTGCAGCAACGTTTGGATAAAGTCTGGCGCAGCGTCCGGGGCGGCCAGGGGCGTGCACACCTTGCAGGCCCGGTAGCCATGCAGCAGCGCTTCTTTAGTGGTGGCAAAAAACTCGACGTTCTGCGGCTTGGGCTTGCGGGCCGAACACGTAGGGCGGCAAAAGATGCCGGTGGTTTTCACGGCAGCAATAAAGCGTCCTTCATAGGTGCCATCTTTAGCCACCAGCGCCTGGTAGCACTCGGCCGCCGTGGGTACCAACGATTCTGGGTTCGGCATCAGACAAATAAAGTAGTGAAGGCCTGCTCCTGAACAATCTGCCGGCTAAGCTGCTGCTGCCGCGCCGTGAGGGCATCGAACAGGAAGTTGCCCATACTGATACGCCGCACCCCGGCCGCAGCCAGCGCCGCAAAATCCGGCAGGTCAGGCAGGGCCATAACGTTCACCGGAAGCGGCGTCGCCTGGCAAAGTTCGCGGATGGCCGCCAAGTTGGTGAGGCCCGGCACGAAGATACCATCGGCTCCGGCGGCGGCGTAGAGGTGCGTGCGGTGTAGTGTCTCAGCCAGCGGCGTGGGGTGGCTCAATAGGTAGGTATCGGTGCGGATGTTGAGAAAGGCGCGTACCTGCTGCCCGGCCAGAGCGGCGCGCACGGCTTGCAGCGTGGCGGCAAATTCGGCGGCCGGCAGCAGGCGCCGGGTGCCGTCGGCGGTTGGCACCGAGTCTTCTAGGTTGAAGCCCACCACGCCCAACGCCGCCAGTTGCGCCATGTGCTGGGCAATCTGGACTGGCTGCCGACTGTAGCCGCCTTCCAGATCCACGGAAACAGGTAGCGTCGTGCTGGCGCAGATCCGCTCCACGATGTACTGCAGCTCGGCGAAGGGCAGCTGCTCGCCGTCGGGGTAGCCCAGCATGCTGGCTATGGCCGCGCTGGAGGTGCCCACCGCCGCAAAGCCCAGCGCCTGGCTGGCAGCGGCGCTCCGGGCGTCCCAGATGGTGGCAAGCAGCAGGGGTGTGTCGTGGTAATGCAGCTGGTGGAAGCGGGTGTATAAGGAACGATCCATTGTTTTTTCAGCAAAGGACGCTGCCGCTAGCAGGGCCCGCAACCGCTAAATCGACAGGCATTTTTTTGTGCTCCGTACCCTTAAAACTCAGCTTGGCGTCTGGTGCTACTGAGCTGCCTTATAGATCTTGTCGGCCAATACTTCCAGGTCGGCGGCATCGGTGTTGGTCAGTACAAGTACGACGTGGCGGAATTCCGGGTCGGCGAGCAGGACGGAGTTGAAGCCCTCGATGCTGCCGCGCCGTTCCAGCACGGGCTGGGGCAGGGTTTTGTCGTTGTAGTAAAAGCCGATGGTGGGGTAGCCCCGGGCGTAGTCGATGAAGGCCGACTGCTGCGGCTGCCGCACCAGCGCGGCCGTGGTAGCGGCAGACAGCAGTGTGTGGTGGCGCAGGGCTTCCGTCAGGCGCAGCAGGTCGGCGGCGGTGGAGTAGAGGGCCCCGGCTCCGGCGTAGTTGGAGAGGTAGCGGGGCGCGTCGTTGCGGAGCGTGTCGCGGGCGGTGCCGGCCCCGAAGGTGTAGTTGTGATAGCCGTAGGCCAGGCGCGGGTTCACCCGCTCCTCCTGCACTACGCCCGAGTCGTGCATCCCAAGCGGCGTGAGGATGCGGGCCTGCAGCAGGCGGGCAAACGGCAGCTGCGTCACTACCTCCAGCACCCGCGTCAGCACCACGTAATCCACGTTGTTGTAATGGAACGTACCGGGCCGGCGGGCTTCGTCGCGGCGCACAAAGCGGCTGACGTACTGGGCCGGTGAGTACGGGGCCGCGTAGGCATTCTTGGGTTCATTCTGCAGGCTCGAGTGGTGGGTGAGCAGGTCCAGCAGGGTGATATCCCGGCAGCTGGCCGGCAGCTCCGGCAGGTACGCGGCCACCTTATCGGTGAGGCGGAGCCGGTTCTGCTCGACCAGCTGCAGCACCAGAATGGCCGTGAACGTCTTCGACAGCGACGCAATAGGAAAGCGGGTGTCGGGGCCGATGGGAACGGCGAACTGTCGGTTGGCTAGGCCGTAGCTGAGGCGGGTGACGGGCCGGCCTTCGTGGGCCACCAATACCGTCCCGCTGAAGTGGCCGGCCTCGTATTCGGCCCGCAGCAGCCGCGTGATGGAGCGTTGGGCGTAGCCCCCGACAGGCAGCAGCAGCAACCTCACCATCAGCACCCGATACCAGAATACAACAGTCATAATCAGGAGTAGATACGATAAGTATAGCCCGAATTTCGGGTGGCTGACGATGCCCAATGCCGGGGTAGAATTGGCCCCAACTGGCGCAAATCCACGAAAAAGGTCCTATATCGGCCCGGTTGGGGTGTCAATATATGAATTGGGGCACCGGGCACCGGGGAGTTGCCGTGCTTTGTCTCACTTCCCGGCTGATTTGGTCCGGGAAACTCCGACGCGTTTTTCCATTCACTCCCAACCCCCACTGACATGCTCCGCATTCTACGCCCCCTTCTCGAACCCCTTGTGCTGCCGCATTGGTGGCAGGATGCCCTGCTGCTGCTGCCCCGCGTGGTGTGCGGCTACCTGCTGACCGCCGAGTTCGGGTCTGACAAATTCGGGTTGCCCTGGTCGCCGGCCGACAACAACCTGGGGCTGTTCGAAGTGGCCTTCTGGTTCCCCGGCGACGTGGCCGAGTACGGCGGCATCTTCGCGCTGTTTCCGGCTTTCTTCGCCTGGATGGGCGCCGCCAGCGAGGCCGTGGGCGGACTGCTGCTGCTACTGGGCCTGGGCACCCGGGTGTCGGCCTTCCTGATTGCCTGCACCATGCTGGTGGCTATTTTTATGCAGCAGCTGCCGCAGGGCATGTGGAACATGCTGCCCGCCGCCGGCTTTTTGTGGGTGAGCCTGATGGCGCTGGTGCTCGGCTCGGGCCGCTTCGGGCTCGATTACCTGCTGGCCCGCTGGCTCCGCCGCCAGCCGGCCGCCCAGGCTGCGGCCCCGGGGCGCCCCGCCGCGGCCCTGGTGCTGCTGCCCATGCTGGCGCTGCTGCTCCCCGGCTGCGTGCAGCCCGCCCACGATAAAACCGTGGTGTACCTGCTCGACGTGAGCGGCCACGGCCCGGTGCAGCAGGTAGGCCTGCGCGGCCGCGACAAACCTCTGAGCTGGGAGCAGGACCTGACCCTCACGCCCGTGGTACCCGACAGTCTCTACCGCGCCATCGTAACCACCCACACCGGCTACCGCGCCACGGAAGTCAAGTTCACCCTCAACGGCGAGTTTGAGCAGGTTGGGGCCAATAACCGCCGCATCGAGTTCGGCCCCGGCGACACGGTGACGTATCGGGCGCGGCTGGGCGTGGCGCAATAGGAGGCTGTGAAGAAAGCTGCAAGCCTCAAGCTACGAGCCGTAAGCTACAAGCAACGCTATTCTCAGTAGCTGGCAGCTGCCCGCGTGGCGTCGCCCTCGTCAACGCATCTAGGCATGACGCTTCAATCCCCGGCATCTGACCACTTCATCCACAACGCACTACTATCCACCAGAGAGACGCGGGGAGGTATCTATCAGCACGGAAACGTAGTACATACGAAGTCCGTTTCTAATTACTTCTTCCCGGCTTGCATCACCGGGTGGCGGCTGAGGTCGAGGGGCTGGGCGAAGGGTACGCCGGCCAGGGCCGCATCGTCCTGCTGCTGCTGAGCCTGGCGGGCCGCATCGGGCAGCAGGGTGTGGGTGGCGAGGGTGAGACCCCGGGCATCCAGCACCTGCACCCGTAGCTCCTGGGCCGACTGGCGCAGGTGCAGCGTGGCCCCGTCGGGTAATTGCACTTGCTGGGTGGGGAAGGGCGCAACGTCCACCACGGCGGTGGTGCTGAGGCCGTGCAGGGTGTAACTGTGGGTGGCGGTGGGGCCGGGTTGGTACTGGGCATCGAGCTGGCCCGCGCCGAGGCGCACGGTGTAGCTGAGGGCCGGGCAGGCCTGGGGCAGGCGCGGGGCCAGCGTGAGGCGGCCGGTGCCCAGGTCGGGGCGGATGCCGAGAAAGTACTGGTACCACACGCGCAGCTGCTCGGCGTTGGACCAGGCCTGCAGATAAGTGCCGGTGAGGCGGGGCCAGGCTTGGCCGGGGTGCGGGTAAGCGTCCATATTCTCGCTCAGGCCGCCCACCACGCCGCGGGTCAGGGCTTGGCGGTTCATGTTCTCGAACAGCTGCCAGGCCGTGGCCGACTGCCCGGCCTCCAGCATGCGCTGCATGGCAATGCCGTTGTTCCAGAGCCACACGGCCCCGCGGTGGTAGGCCGCATCCTTATGGTACACGCCGGGGGCGAGGTGGTAGGGGTGAAAGGCCGGGTCCTGGCGGTTGAGCGAGGCTACGCCCCAGGGGTACACCAGCTCCTGCCAGCACTGGCGCACCACCTGGCGGCGCAGGGCAGCATCGGGTACCATGTCGAGGGCGTAGAGCTGGTTGGGGCGCAGGGTGAAGTCGGGGCGGTTCTGGGCGTCGAGGCGGTCGGCCAGATAGGGGTGTCGGGCGTCGGGGGCGAAGTCGCGGGCAAAGTGGGCCTGCACCCGGTCGGCCAGCTGCTGCCACTGCTGCTGGCGGCCGGCGTCGTGCAGCAACGCGGCGAAGGCCGCGCCGGCCCGCAGCTGCTCCACCCACAGGGCCTGAATGTCGTTGGCGCGGGTGCCGCGGGGCGTGTAGGCCACCAGGTTCTGGTCGCGGGCGTCCATCCAGGTTTCGTTGTCCTCGTGCAGTAGGTAGCCTTTGTCGTCGGTCCAGTACTTCAGTGCCCCCTCAATGCTGGCCCGCACGTTGGGATAGAGCTGCCGCACCAGCGACGTGTCGCCGGAGTAGCGCACGTAGTCCTGCAGCCCCAGCACGAAGCGCGGGGTACCGTCGGTGGTGTGGTAGTCGATGTTGCTGGGGTTGACGATGTTGGGCACCCGCCCATAGTAGCGCGAGGTGGGGTCGAGCTGCTGGTACTGGGCAAACGACAGCAGAATGCGCCGGGCGGGGCCAAACTGCCCCGTCACCAGGGCCGTGCCGGGCAGGGAGATAAACTCGTCGCGGCCCCAGTACTCGTTGAACCACGGCAGCCCGGCGTAAATGCCCTCGCCCTGCTGGTGGGTGATAAGCTGGTCGGTGGTGGCGTGCAGCCAGCGCAGGGCCTGGGTCAGCGAGTCGTGAGGGCTGTGCAGGTACACGGGGCCGCGCAGGTACTCGCCCATGCGCGTGCGGCGGGCCTGCTTCAGCTCCTCGCCCCGCTGCTGCGCCTCCCGAATCAGGGCCGTGGCCTCCGCCTCATCCTTGCCCACCGCCACCAGAAAGCCGGTGCCGCCGGTAGTCTGGGCGCGTTGGTTTTCAACCGTCAGCGCCTGCTCGGCCTGGCGCGGGGCCACGGCTATCAGGAAGTTGCCCTCACGCGCCGAGAAGAACGCCACGTCGGCCTGCTGGCGCAGGAAATTTACTTTTTCGCCCTTCAGGTGCAGGGCCAGGGGTGTGTTGTGGGTCTGGTCGAGGTCCACGGCCAGCACGTTGCGCTCATCCAGCAGCCACAGCGTTTCCACCGCGCCGCCGGCGTGCCGGCGCTGCAGCTGGTGCGGGTACACGGCCACTTCGGTGGCGGCGGCGTTGTCGAGGGGCTGGCCGTTCACCCACAGCTTGTAGCCGCCGAATACGCGGTTTTTGGCCACGTTCAGACCCTCAAACCAGCTCCACTCGGGGTGGTCGGTGCGGTGCGTCTGGGTGAAGTAGTAGGCGGCGGCTTTGTTGGTAAACGACACCGGGCGGTTGGCCGCGCGGGGCACCACCATGCGCATCTGCGCCAGCAAATCGGGGGCGGAGGGATGGGACATGGCAGTGGGGCGGCCAGGGCGGCCAGCGGTGCAGGCGGCCACGGCCAGCAGCAGCAGCGGCGCGGCCCGGCGAACCAGGGAGGAAGACATAGGCAATAGACTGGGGCGGTAAAGGTAGTCAGCCGACCACGAGCGGGTAACGGCTGAGCTTACTCGCCCCGGCCTGTAACGCACAGACAGCAGCGGTCCACTACTAGCTGTTGTTCCGAAGCTGTTGATCAGTAGCCCGGGCTATTCCTCCGCCAGCTTACGGCGTATTTCATCCAAAAACTCCTGCGGTTTGGTTAGAAAGCGCACGGCGCTGGATTGCTCAATGGCCGCCCAAACGGCCGGCACTTCGGGCTTCATCAACCAGCCTTTGTCATCAAATACCAGCAGGTGCTGCTCCCGGCAGAGGGTGAGCATGGCCGCCAGAAAGCCGGTATTTTGCGGATGCGGGCGCAGGTCGGTTCGAAATTCCAGCCACTCCAGCGCGTCGGTCGTTTCGTTGCGGTGCAGATAGCAGTCGTGGTCGGGCCCGTTCTCGTTGTCACTTTTCCAGCTGTAATAATCTGGGCTGGGCTTACCCCAGGTCGTGCGGGGTAACAGCGCATCGAGTTGGGTAGCCACCGGAGTGGCAGGAATATGCAGCCCGTCCCACCAGGCTGTCGAGTACGCATCGTTGAACGTGGGCTCATCGTCCTCATCCGTGAAGCTCCGGTGCTGCCACGCCTTGCGTCGGCCTTCGTGGTCGATGAAAAGCTGGGTGGGGAGGTGGTCGTAGCGGCGGCGCACGGCGTCTTCCGGAACGGCTGTCAAACGATATTGCCAGATTGCCATAAAGCTGGTTTTGAATTCAGGCGAGGTTGAAATAAGGCCATATCAGATCTGAGAGCATATCACATCCACTACTCCCGCCTCGCCCGGCTCATGATGCGCCGTTCCCAGTTCTTGCGCTTGGCCGCAATGGAGCCGCGTAGGTATTTTTCCATCACCATCACGGCACAGGGCGCGGCGGCGGTGGCCCCGAAACCGCCGTTTTCCAGGTACACGGCCACCGCAATTTTGGGGTTATCGGCCGGGGCGAAGCCGACGAAGGCGGCGTGGTCGTCGCCCTCGTCGTTCTCGACGGTTCCGGTCTTGCCCGCTACTGTGATGCCCACGTCGGCGAGGCTGGAGGCGTCGGCGGTGCCGCCGCGCTCCATTACGGCCACCATGCCGGGCACCAGGGCCGCAAAGTGGGCGCTGTCGATGAGGGTGTGGCGCTTCTGGCGGAAGCGGGGCAGCGGGCCGCCCGCGCCCACGCCGCGCACCAGGTGGGGCGGGTAGTACCAGCCCCGGTTGGCCACAATGGCCGCCATGTTGGCCATCTGAAGGCCTGTCAGGTTGATTTCGCCCTGGCCGATGCTGAGCGAGTAGATGGAGCGGTAGGTCCAGCGGCGGCTGCCCCGGGTTTTGTCGTAGTAGGCGGCCGTGGGCAGGAAGCCGGGGGCCTCGCGGGGCAAATCCACGCCCAGCACCGAATCGAGACCGAAGGAGCGCACGTAGCGCCGCCACTGCGTCAGGTTGACGTGGCGGGCCGCTACGGTGTCCTGCACCAGCGAGTCGGGCACATGGTTGATGACGCCCTGCATCACCTGGTAGAAGTAGGGGTTGCAGCTGTACTTGAGGCCCAGCGTGAGGCTGGTGGCCGGTCGGTGGTGGTGCACGCAGCTCACCAGGCTCTGGTCGCAGCGAAAGGCGGTGCCGGGGCTGATGGCGCCCAGCTGCAGAGCCACGGCTGCATTCACCAGCTTGAACACCGAGCCGGGCGGGTTGGCCAGCATGGCGGGTCGGTTCAGCAGGGGCATGTCCTCGTGGGTCAGCAACTCGGCCCGCACCCCAGCCTGGTCGGGGGCCGTGAGGGCGCTGGCTGGGTACACCGGCCCCGAAACATAGGCCAGGATTTCGCCGGTGCGCGGGTCGAGGGCCACGAGGTAGCCCTTGCGGCCGCCCAGCAGCTTCTCGGCGTAGGTCTGAAGCTTCACATCCAGGGTGAGGTGCAGATCCTGGCCCTGCTGGAAGGCCGTGTCGGGGGCCCAACTGCCGTGCTGCCGGCCCTGCTTATCGAGCAGCGGGTGCTGGTAGCCGCGGTGCCCGCGCAGCAGGCCGTTGTAGTAGCTTTCCACCCCGCCGTTGCGCAGGCGGTAGAAGCGGCCCCGCCCGGTGCGGCGGGCCTGGCGGTAAAAGCTCTGGGCCTCGGCGCTGAGGTAGCCCAAGGCATGGGCGGCGGCCGGGGAGGTGTACACCCGGCGGCGCTGCTCCACCAGCTTCAGCTGGGGCCAGGCAGCGCTGTCCTGGCGCACGCGCGCCACTTCGGCGGCGGTCAGGCGCAGCAGGCCGGGGTAGCTGGCGGGGCCGGCGCCCGGGTAGGGCAGGGCGTCTTGGATGCGCCGCCGTACGGTGGTGGAGTCCCAGCCCAGCAGCTCACCCAGGGCCAGGGTATCGAGCGGGTAGCGGCGCGGCAGTTGCAGCAGAAACTGCGGGCGGGTAGCCACCAGCACCGAGTCGTGGCGGTCGAGGATGCGGCCGCGCTCCGGCACCTGGGGCAGCACCACGCGGCGGGCTGTGTAGCGCACGCGCACGTCGGGGGCGGTGGGAGGGTGGTTTGGCTGGTCGGGAGAGGAGCAGGCGGCCAGGCTGGCCAGCAGTGCCAGCAGGCTTATCCGCCAGCTGATAAGGGCAGTGCGCATGCGGTAAAGCTAGCCAATTGTCGGGCTTTGGCGGCGTGGCTTTCGGTGAACGGGGGCTGGGGCCACCCGAACAGGGCCATGGGCCGGAACAGCCCACGCGAAAGCCGTGACCGCCTCAGCAGAGCCTACTCGGCGTAGCGGTGTAAGTACAGCATACCCCAGGCGGCCAGGAAGCTGCCGGCGGCCAGCAGCCCGGTCAGGCCAAACAAATCAAGCAGCAGAAACCCGATAAACACGCCGAATACCATCCGTAAATACGGCTTCATGCGCAGCCCCAGCCCATATAGCACGGCCCGGAACAGCAGCGTAACGCCGAGCATCAGCAGGGTGCCGATAAGCGCCTTGGACGCGGTGGTAACGCAGAAAAAGCACAGCGCCTCAGGCAGCAGCAGGATGCCGTACAAAGCGACCTGCTGGCCATATTGCCGCATTTTGCCGTAGGGAAAGTTGCGGGCAAAGCGCAGGTACGTCAGCTCGAACTCGCTGGCCTGATACACCAGCACCGCGTGACTTAGCGCCACGCACAAGCCCAGCAGCCCGATGAGCCGCTGGTCGGCGTGGGAAGCGGGAAATACGGTGAGAATAAGTGCAATACTGATGAACGAAGCGGCTTTGGTAACGGCGTAGGGAATCCGTTTGCGCAGAAGCACTTCATACAGAAAAACGCTGAATAGCGGCTTAGGCCAGGTACTCAGCCACGTAAACCTGGCCGCCCCGGCGGGAGTGGTGGTCAGGTCGTTGGTCAGGCCTACGTAGCGCGAGGCGCTGTACGCGGTGAGGGCCAGCAGATACCCCGGAATGAGCAGCGGCACCAGCCAATACCCGTAGGCCAAACCCACCACCATGGCATATCCGCCCAGCACCACTAGCGGCAGCGACATAGCAAGCTGCACCACCGCCCACGCCCGCAACTGCCGGGCCCGGCTCAGGGCATTGAGGCTGTAGTACAGAAACGTAGTGTCCGGGGCCTGGAGGCGCGCGCCAACATACTGCCAGGTTTTGACGCTGTAGAGGAACAGCACAGCAGCAAACAGCAAAACGCCCAGCGGCTCACTGACAGTAGATAGGACCAGTTTCAGCGCCGTTTCGAGGAGTTGCGCGGGCGTCAGATGGCTTTGGTTGAGGACGTTGGTGTAGAAGAAGTTGCTAAAGACAAGGATGAACAGCGAGAGCAGCAGGCCGGTGTGCGCCTGGTAAAATCCTTTGGCCAGAAGCCTGGTCAGCACGCGGGTGTGGGCACTGTTCATAGGGCGTGCCGCAGCGTCTGGCGGTCCACCACAATTTCCCGCACATCGGGCAGCAGCTCCCCCTCAAACGCCTGGTGCGACGACAGCACAAACGTGGTGCCTGCCTGCCGGTGCTGGTTGGCAATCCAGGCGTAGAGCACCGGCAGCGACTCCACGTCCAGGGTGGTGAGGGGCTCGTCGAGCAGGATGCAGGCCGGCCGCCCCAGGAAGGCCAGCACCAGCGACAGTTTCTTGAGCATCCCGCTGGAATAGGTGCTGATCCGGTCGGAGAGGTAGGCGCTCATGCCCATGCTTTCCACGTACTGTTCCTCCTGCCGCAGCGGCCCCTTCTTGGCCGACTTGAACAGCTGGATCAGCTCGGTGCCGGTCAGGAAATCGGGAAATACGGGTTCGGCCTCGGCGAAATTCACCGCGCTGCGGTAGTCCGTTGGGTGCTTTTTGATGGATAGCGTGTTGTGTAGGCTGATATCTCCCTCGAAGGAAATAATGCCGGCTATCGTTTTCAGGAAGGTGCTTTTGCCGGAACCGTTGTGGCCGCGTAGCCAGTGAATATCGGAGTCGATGGTGAAAGCAGGAATATCCAGAATAGTGTGGCCATTATAGGCTTTGTGGTAGTTGCGGATAGTGAGCATGAGCAGGCTGGAAAAACGCAGGATGCAGGGTACTACTAAAGTATTGGTTGCGCTTTTTCCGCCAGCAACGCCGCTACTGCTTACTTGTTGTGTCCAACCGGTTGCGTACTGGCGCGCATTTAGGCGCAGCAGTACCTCCTGACCAGCCCTGCCGGAAGACTGCGCCTGCTCCGCTCGAACAACTGCTCCCAACCGCTATTCGAATCCGCTGAAAACCA
The DNA here is from genome assembly GCF_000737515.1 of Hymenobacter sp. APR13. Classification (NCBI taxonomy): domain Bacteria; kingdom Pseudomonadati; phylum Bacteroidota; class Cytophagia; order Cytophagales; family Hymenobacteraceae; genus Hymenobacter; species Hymenobacter sp. APR13. The sequence goes on along the minus strand of NZ_CP006587.1, from coordinate 4,372,407 downwards.
GAACCGCGCCACCCGGACTTCTCCAGATGGCGCGGTTCCGGGTTTGCCGCTGGCGCGGCAGTGGAGGCGCAGCCTACACGTTATGGTCGGCACGAGTTATGGCTGCACTTAAGCGCGCGCCAGTTCGGAGTTGATTTACTGGGCCGCCGGATACCAGTTGCGCAGCCGGACGTCAATTTTTTTGTTGGCCGTATTTACGGTTTTCTTGAACCCGGCCACGTCGCTCAGGCCGTTTTGGCCCCGGTAGTGATACGGATACACAATGCCGGGCTTGAAGGCTAATACCCCCTGCGCAGCCTGCTGTACATCCATCGTATAGGGCAGGTTCATGCACACAAAAGCCACGTCGATGCTCTTGAGGGCGCGCATTTCGGCAATGTCTTCGGTGTCGCCGGACAGGTACACGTTCTTGCCGCCCAGGTTCAGCACGTAGCCGTTGCCCCGGCCTTTGGTGTGCGGCGCGTCGGCTGCTTCGGGCAGGTTGTACATCGGAATGGCCGAAACACTCATGCCCAGCGTATCGAGCCGCTGCCCATTGCCCAGCACGCGGACCTGGGCTTTGTACTCGGCGGGCAGCTTATCGGCCACGGCCTGGGGCACGATCATCAGGGCCTTGCCCACGGAGAGACCCGCCAGCGTCTTGGGGTCGAGGTGGTCGCCGTGAATGTCGGTGATGAGGATAACATCGGGGGCGGCCAGGCCGGCGTAGGCGGCGGCTCCGCCGTAGGGGTCCACGTAAATGGTCTTGCCGTTCCAGGTAAATACCACGCTGCCGTGGGTGATAGGCTGCACCGTGAGCGGGCCTTTCTTGGTGGCAATCTGGTCGGCGGCCGCCCGCGGCGCGGGGGCGGTTTGGGCCTGCGCCAGCGTAGTAACCGCCGCCAGAGCAGCCGCAAGGATAAGGGTGGATTTCATCGGGTTTGTTGTTGGGTGAAAGGGAACAGGAGAGGGTACGTAAGTGGGGAAGACCAGCGGATTCGAGCCAGACTCATTGCTGGTCAGTACGTCGACGGCTCAGCTTTCGTCGCTGCTGAGGCGGGCCGTAAGCGCATTTTTGATGAACTGCTTTTCGTAGTGCCGGTTGCGTCGGCTCTTTTTGGCCTCGGCCCGCTTGCCCAGCCGCTTATCCACCACAATTTCGCTGAGTTGGTTCAGGTCGGCGAACTGCCGGATATCGTTGGGAGAGTTGCGCCGGGCCATGAAGCAGCAAGGAGAAGTTTCAGGCTGCTAACCCGGGGCCGGGGTGAAAGTTCGGGCGGGCGGGCCTCAGTTTCTTACTACACCGTGTAATCAGATGGTAGGAAGCCATTGCTTGCCTATGGGCAGGTTCAAGAGGAAGACAGGGTGTTGCGCCTTAGGCAGGAGGTGTTTTGCTTTAGTTGGGACGTGTTACGCGTTTGATGGGAGGTGTTTACGGGTAGTCAGGACGTGTTTTGCTTCACTCAGAGGGTGTTGCGCTCTAGTCAGGAGGTGTTTTGTATCGCTCGGGAGGTGTTTTCGATTAGGCAGAGAGTGTTTCGCTTTGGTCGGGAGGTGTTTCGTCTTAGTCAGAGGGTGTTTTGCTTTGCTTAGAAGGTGTTTTCGGAAGGATAGGAGTGGTTTTGGGTGGTTGGTATTGTTGGGTAATTCGGATACATTGGTTTCGGTAAGCAAGGGCTTATCACGCCAGGCAGAGCGGTTCTGCTATGTATATAGTTCTATGGATAAGGCAAGAGAAGACCAGTTAGTGATGTGTGGGCAGGTGGTGGATTTTGTAACGGAAAACAAGGAAGCGCTGGCGGCCAGCGAGGTGGCAGCCGAGCAGGCCGACGAGGTAGCCGAGCACTACGCGCAGGTGGATGGCGCCCGGGCCGGTACCACCAAGCGCACAAAAAATCTGACGGAGGACGCCAAAACAGCCAAAAAGACGCTGCTGGAACTGCTGCCGGCTCTGCTGGGCCCGCTCAGCCGCATTGCCACCCGCCTCCAGGACAATGACCTGTTGGCCTCGGCCACGCTTAGCAGCAAGCAGCTGCGGAAGTTGCGGCCCCTGGCCTTCGCGGCGGTGGCAGAGGCAGTGCTGGCCAGTGCCGCCCGCCCCGACGTGGTGCCGGAGCTAGCCAAACAGGGCCTTACGGCCAAAGCCCTGCAGCCGCTGCGCGACGCGCTGGCCACCTTCAAAACGGCCCAGCCTGCCACGCGCAAAACCATCAACGAGCGGGTGGTGGCCGGGGCCGCGCTGGAAGAGCTGGTGGATGCCCTGATGGACGAGGTGCGCCAGCTGGACGCCGACATGAAAGCCTTTAAACTGCTGGACCGGGAGCTGTATAAAGGCTACACCCAGGCCCGCAAGCTGGTAACGACGGGCGGAAAAGACAAAGCCACGGAGGCGTAGAGGTTGATTGAAATGAAAACCGGCCCACTCGTAAGAGCGGGCCGGTTTTTTTGTGGGTGCTGATATGATTCGATACAAATGCACCGCGCCGCCCGAATTTCTCCAAGCGGCGCGGTTCGTATTTGCCGCATTGCGGCAGTGGAGGCATAACCTCTACCTCAAGGTTGGTCACGAGTTACGGCTACGCCTAAACCCGCGCCAGATAAGGGTTATAAATTAATTAATTCATTCATGATGTCTTTTAAACTGTTGCCATTCGCATCTTCGATAGCATCGAATAAACTTAATACCATTTTATTTATATTTAACGAAGATGGTGAAGGAGCTAGTCCATTATTGCCTGTGGATTTGCTATATATTTTCTCGCCATTGGTGTCAAAAATCTGAAAAGTGTATGAAACTTTAACCGGCATTCCTACACTAGACATTGTGGGCAGAGGCAGAGGATTTCGTTCAACTATAAAAATCCCCTTTAATAATGAAGCTTTATACGATTTTGCCTTACTAGTTTTCTCCCAAGTTATTTTCTCTTCCCTAGTTTTCCGGACGAGTTGATCCAGAATCGTAATCACATTGTCAAGATTCATGCTCAAAAGACTTTAGATGTTCTGTTAAGTTGGAAAAGTAAGTTGCCATTTCGTCTGTATGACGTAAGACAATGCCAAAATCTATACTTTCAAAGTTGTCATTGTTTAAGATACTTACTTCTATGTTCTGTAGATCCTGTTTAAAATTAAAAATCAAATCTTTTAATTCAGGTGCGTCTTCCTCCTGTTCAATAATGATTTTCTGTTTATTAACCCTGTTTAATAAAGTGTTTACACCTGGTTTTACATATGTAAGCTTTTGATGTACTGTCTTAAAATCTTTCATTAGAATATAATTACGCGCTTCTAATAAGTAATTTGACAAATTTGTAATCTCTACTAGTGTCAAAATATTATTGTATTTAGAAACTGAATTTCTAATAGACTCAGCCTCTTCTCTAACGGATTTTATTTGTACAAGTGCGAAAATTATACCGACTACTGATATATATCCACCAATAAAAGTATAAAAATTATATAGAGTTCTATTAATTGTTTGTTCAATGAAAAAGAAATAAGCTATGTGAATGAAAAACCCAATTACGAAACTTAATGTTGACAATGATTTGAGGCTAATTTTCATTGAAAAGTAATCGAGTAGAAAGTGGATAGTATTTACATATTTCGACGATACTGCCCGCCAACCTCGAACAGGGCATTCGTAATCTGCCCGAGTGAGCAGAACTTCACCGTTTCCATCAGTTCGGCGAAGAGGTTACCGTTGGCAATGGCAACTTGCTGAAGCTGCTTGAGGCGCGCTTCGGTCTGGTCGGCGTTGCGGGTGTGCAGGAGGTTGAGCATCTCAATCTGGTACTGCTTTTCCTCGTCGGTGGCGCGGATGACCTCCGCGGGCACCACCGTGGGCGAGCCTTTGGAGGAGAGGAAGGTGTTCACGCCGATGATGGGGTACTCGCCCGTGTGCTTGAGCATCTCGTAGTGCATGCTTTCCTCCTGAATCTTGCCGCGCTGGTACATGGTTTCCATGGCGCCCAGCACGCCGCCGCGCTCCGTGATGCGGTCAAACTCCAGCAATACGGCCTCTTCCACCAGGTCGGTGAGCTCCTCGATGATGAAGGAGCCTTGCAGCGGGTTTTCGTTTTTGGCTAAGCCCAGCTCCCGGTTGATGATGAGCTGGATGGCCATGGCCCGGCGCACCGATTCCTCGGTGGGCGTCGTGATGGCCTCGTCGTAGGCGTTGGTGTGCAGGGAGTTGCAGTTGTCGTAGATGGCGTAGAGGGCCTGCAGGGTGGTGCGGATATCGTTGAAGTCGATTTCCTGGGCGTGCAGGCTGCGGCCGCTGGTCTGGATGTGATACTTGAGCATCTGGCTCCGGGCGTCGGCACCGTACTTCAGCTTCATGGCCTTGGCCCAGATGCGGCGCGCCACGCGGCCAATCACGGCGTACTCGGGGTCGATGCCGTTGGAGAAGAAGAACGAGAGGTTGGGAGCGAAGTCGTTCACGCTCATGCCCCGGCTCACATAGTATTCCACGAAGGTGAAGCCGTTACTGAGGGTGAGGGCCAGCTGGGTGAGCGGGTTGGCGCCGGCCTCAGCAATGTGGTAGCCGGAAATCGACACCGAGTAGAAGTTGCGAACCTTCTCCTTGATGAAGTATTCCTGCACGTCGCCCATCAGGCGCAGGGCAAACTCGGTGCTGAAGATGCAGGTGTTCTGGGCCTGGTCTTCCTTGAGGATGTCGGCCTGCACGGTGCCGCGCACCTGGCTCAGGGTGCGCTTCTTGATGGTTTCGTACACGTCGGCGGGCAGCACCTGGTCGCCGGTGACGCCGAGCAGCATGAGGCCCAGGCCGTCGTTGCCGGCGGGCAGCTCGCCCTGGTAGCGGGGGCGGGTCTGGCCCTGGTAGAGAGCGTCGATTTTCTGGTTTACCTCGTCTTCCAGGCCCTGCTCCTTGATGTACAGCTCGCACTGCTGGTCGATGGCGGCGTTCATGAAGAAGGCGGCCAGCGTGGCGGCGGGGCCGTTGATGGTCATCGACACCGAGGTGCTGGGGTTGGCCAGGTTGAAGCCCGAGTAGAGCTTCTTGGCGTCGTCGAGGCAGGCGATGCTCACGCCGGCGTTGCCGATTTTGCCGTAGATGTCGGGCCGCACGTCGGGGTCTTCGCCGTAGAGCGTCACCGAGTCGAAGGCCGTGCTCAGGCGCTTGGCAGGCAGGCCCATGCTCACGTAGTGGAAGCGGCGGTTGGTGCGCTCGGGGCCGCCTTCGCCGGCAAACATACGCGTCGGGTCTTCGCCCTCGCGCTTAAACGGAAACACGCCGGCGGTGTACGGGAACTCGCCGGGCACGTTTTCCTGCAGCTGCCAGCGCAGCAAGTCGCCCCAGGCGGTGTAGCGCGGCAGGCTGACTTTGGGAATCTGCTGGTTGGAGAGGCTGGTGGTGTGGGTCTGGATGCGGATTTCCTTATCGCGCACCTTGAACACGAACTCCGGGGCCTTGTAGGCGGCTACTTTTGCCGGCCAGGTTTCCAGGAGTTTCCAGTTCTGCCCGTCCAGCCGGAGTTTGACCTCCTCGAAGGTGCTCTCCAGGCCGGCCACGAGTGTTCCGGGCTCGGGTTGGTGGCTGCCGTTCCCGCTGCCAGGTCCGCCAGCGGGGTTTCCTGCGAGACTTTGGACGGCTCCGACGGCTTGTCGGATGCCATAGAGCTGTTGAGCAACGTCAGCTTGTTTTTGAACCCACTGGTCATATTGGCGGTTGGTTTCGGCGATTTCAGAAAGGTAACGCGTGCGGTGCGGCGGGATGATGTAAATCTTCTCGGAGTCCTCCTTGCTGGTGGCCAGCTGCGAGGCGAAGGGCACGCCTGTCTTGGCTTCTACGGTGCTCAGGATGGCGCGGTACAGGCGGTTCATGCCCGGGTCGTTGAACTGCGAGGCGATGGTGCCGAACACCGGCATATCGTCGAGCGGTTTGTCCCAGTGGCCGTGGTTGCGCTGGTACTGCTTGCGCACGTCGCGCAGGGCGTCGAGGGCGCCGCGCTTGTCGAACTTGTTGAGGGCAATGACGTCGGCGAAGTCGAGCATGTCGATCTTCTCCAGCTGGGTGGCAGCGCCGTACTCGGGCGTCATCACATAGAGGCTGGCGTCGGAGTGCTCGATGATTTCGGTGTCAGACTGCCCGATGCCGGAGGTTTCGAGGATGATGAGGTCGAACTCGGCGGCGCGCACCACGTCCACGGCGTCCTGCACGTACTTGCTCAGGGCCAGGTTGCTCTGGCGCGTGGCCAGGCTGCGCATGTACACGCGCGGCGAGTTGATGGAGTTCATCCGGATCCGGTCACCCAGGAGGGCCCCGCCAGTCTTGCGCTTGCTGGGGTCGACGGAGATGATGGCAATGGTCTTCTCGGGGAAGTCCATCAGGAAGCGCCGCACCAGCTCATCCACAAGGGAAGATTTACCAGCGCCGCCGGTGCCGGTGATGCCGAGAATGGGGGTTGGTTTAGTGCCTGGGGCCTGGGGCTTCGTGCTTATGTCGTTCTGGCTGCTGTCCGTCTTCTGGAAGTCAGCAACAAGCTGCTGACGCACCTTCTCGAACTCCTCGGGGAAGTTTTCGGCGGCGGAGATCAGGCGGCCGATGCTGCGGGCGTCTTTCTCCTTGAGGTGCTTTACTTCGCCGTTCAGGTTCTGGCCGGTGGGGAAGTCGCAGCGCTGGAGCAAGTCGTTGATCATGCCCTGCAGGCCCATGGCGCGGCCGGCGTCGGGGGAGTAGATCTGTTCGATGCCGTAGGCGTGCAGGTCCTCGATTTCGGTGGGCAGAATCACGCCGCCACCGCCGCCAAACAGGCGGATGTGGCCCGCACCCCGCTCCTTGAGCAGGTCGTGCATGTACTTGAAGTACTCGTTGTGGCCGCCCTGGTAGCTGGTAATGGCAATGGCCTGGGCATCTTCCTGAATGGCGCAGTCCACGATTTCCTGCACCGAGCGGTTGTGGCCCAAGTGAATCACTTCGGCGCCGCTGCTCTGGATGATGCGGCGCATGATGTTGATAGCAGCGTCGTGCCCGTCGAACAGCGCGGCGGCCGTGACGATGCGGATGTGGTTCTGGGGCTTATAAGGAGCAGCAGGAGCAGCTTGCATAGCGCGGAGATGTTGGGTGGAATTTGGGGTAGCGAAGGTACGCAAAAAGCCCCGGCGCGGTAGCGTCGGGGGCTTCTTGTTGGTTACACATATCAGAACGGCTGAATAAGGACCTTCAGAAAATTGTAGCTCTCAGGGGGGAGATTGATTCCACTGGCTACTGCTTCTGCCTGCTGAAAAAAGCTTTCGGTAATCTTGATATCAAACTCGTAAAGCTGCACTACGATGATGTCAAATCCGACTTCCCACTCGGCATGGTCGAACATATCCTTTGCATTTGCACCATCTCGTGGCGGTAAACCCAAGGCCATAGCGGCGGATAATAGTGCCCAGTATTGTTGCTGTTGCTGTCTCACGAATGCTTGTGTGTATGGGTCAGCCTAAGAAGGGCAGCTAATAATGAGGGGAATGTGTAATACCTCAGCAGAGCAAAACGAATCCTTGCTACGGTAGTGTCGTCCCGCTGGGACTGGCTGCACAAGTGTCATCAGCTGCTACCGGGGTGGCAAGGGCTGGTGACCGGGTGGCAATGCGGTATGAGCGCGTGACATTGCGCCTTGACGGGGTGACAATGCGTGCTGACCTGGTGACAAGGGGGATTGACGGGGTGGCAAGAGCCCCTGACCTGGCGACGTTGAGCAGTGAGGGGGTGACAATGGCCGCTGCCCGCGTGGCAATGCGTGCTGGCCTTGTGGCAAGAGCCACTAAAGGAGCGACAAGGCATAGTGACTTGCGCGCAACAGCCGCTGACCAGTTGACAAGTGGCGTTCCTGTACGGCGTCAATTACCGCAGTTCCGACAGCCGCAGCCGAAGACCCGGCAGCACTGCTTCGCCAGACAACTCGTTGTCGAAGCCCTGCACGGTTTCGGGCTCGGGCTGGTTGGGGCGGTAGAGGTAGGCGGTTTCGGTTTCGGGGTTGAGTAGCCAAGCCAGTTGCACGCCGTTGCGCAGGTATTCCAGCATTTTGGCCTGCAGGGTGCGCAGCGAGTCGGTATCTGATTTCAGCTCCACCACAAATTCGGGGCAGACGGGCGCAAACTTGTCCTGCTGCGCGGGCGTCAGGGCGTTCCACTTGGCGGCCGAAACCCAGGACGCATCCGGCGACAGTACGGAGCCGTCGAGGAGAGTGAAGCCCGTGTTGGAATTGATTACTTCGCCCAACTCTCCATGAGTGGAAAACCAGGCGTAAAGCTGCCCGGTCAGGCGGGCGTTGCGTTTACCGGAGCGGCTGCCGGTGGGCGACATAAGCAGGATTTCATGGTGCGCTGTCCGCTCAATGCGCAGGTCGGCATTCAGCTGGCAGAAGTCGAAGAACTCGTCATCCGACATATTCGCCAGCACCGGGCTACGGAGCGTAATAACGTCTTCGGTGATGGTGGGGCGCATATTCATAGAGCAGTTGTCTTTCCGAAGATACGTAAAATGACCTGCCGGTAGCCTACTCCTCCAGCACCGTAAAATACAGGCTGGGCTGCAGCGGGTGTAGCGTCCAGGCAGCCTCGCTGTTCTCGCGCTCCACCATTACTGGCTGGCGCTGGCGCGTGACCGGGATGGAAAAGTACTTGTCCTCCGGAGCGGTCTTTTCGCTTTGCAGCCACTGGATGGTGGCCACTACCGGCTGGGCGGCCAGTTCCAGGGCATAAGGGCGCAGGTCGATGGTGTGCCAGCCGCGGGCCTTGTTCGCGCAGGTAAGCTGGATGTCTTTGGTGAGCAGCGGCCGGCCCGGCCGGCCGTTTTCCAGGGCATACAGGTTCAGGCGAAAGCGCAGCTGCTCGTAGGTGTTGGCCGACAGGAACACGTGGAATTCCTCCAGGTAGGTGCGGTGCGCGGGCCGCAGGATGGCGCCCAGCTCCCAGCCCCACTCATCGTCTACGGTTTCCTTGCCGCTGGAGCCGCCGGTCCAGGGCAGGTCGCCGGTGGCGGTGCTGCGGCCCAGCTGCGCCGGGTGCATCCGGGCGTGCTCGGCCACGGCGCCGGCCAGCGCCACCGCCAGCGGGGCCACCTGAAACACCCGCTGCCCACGGGCCAAAGCGGCCGGCGCCACGGCGGTGCGTGCAAAGCCCACGCTGGTTACCACCAGCGTATCGGAGAGGTTGGGAGGGAGGCGGAGCAGGTAGCGGCCCTGCTCATCGGCCACGGTGCCGAGGCCGCGGCCCGGAAAGCCCAGCGTGGCGAAGGGTACCGGCTCATTGGTGCGGGCGTTCAGCACCTGGCCTTCCACCACCTGCACCGGAGTAGTCTGTGCCATCGCGAAATAAGGGGCCATGCCCAGCACTGCCGAGCACACTATAGCTAGTAATAACCTAATCATACGAAATGGGCCCGCCGCTGGCAGGCTCCGGTAAGCAATGAAGTAAAAGAAAGTGCCGCTGGTAACGGCCTGCCGCGTTTCAGCCGAAAGGTACGCCGCGGGTCAGCACCAGCCGGCCCACTACCAGCGCCCCGGCCAGCAGCAGCAGCAGCCCCAGCGCCAGCCGAGGCCGGCTGGGCTGCGCAATGGTGCCCTCGAAAAATTCGGTGCTGCTGGCCATACCCATCGGGCCCAGCAGCAGGAGCAGCAGCACGGCGTGGAGCTGCTCGGTGAGGGTTTGGGCGGGGAAGTAGAAGGCGGCCAGCAGGAGGGAGCCCACCACCCACGGCGCCACCACGGTAGCCAGCAGCAGGCGTCGGCGGTTGTGGTGCTGCATCAGCGTGATGGAGTCGTGGCTTTGCAGAAACACCCGCGCCGCCAGAAACCCCAGGCCAATCTGCGCCGCGGCGGCCAGGATGGCTACCACTACGTTCAGGCCGTTGCCGGCCCGGAACAGCCAGCTCGGCACGTACCACGCCCCCGACTGCGTAAGCGTATCAGCGGCCAGCACACCCAGCGAGAGGTTGCAGCCGTGCAGCATCACCCACAGCAGAAACTGCTTGAGCAGGCCCCGCCGCAGCCGCGCCCGTTTCCAGAACCACGCCAGTGCCGCCAGCACCACCCCGCCGCACACCACCGGCCCGATGCCGTACACCGCCAGCACGGCCGACTGCCACCATTCCGCATCGGACAGCTGAAACTGCACCCGGCCCAGCTGCCACACGCCCCGGATACCCAGCCGCGCCGCCATGCCAATGGTGGCCAGCTGGTACAGGCCCTGCATCAGCAGATAGGCCAGCAGGTAAAGAATAGTGGCGTTGGCCGCCGCCAGCGTAGCCTTGCCGGTATCCGACTGGGCGAGGGGTTGATGGGTAGAAGACTGGATATCCATATGGCAGCAGCAAGCACTAAAAGTAGAAACTTGCCGCCAGATGCAGTGCGTTGGAAAGCCCCTAAAACAGAAACAGCCGAACTGCCATCAGGCTGCTCGGCTGTTTCTGGTAGTTAGAAGGAACCCGGCGTTATGCCTTTTCCTTCTCTTTCTTCTTGGCCTTGGGCTTCACGTCCGGAATAAGGTTGTGGGGGTTGATGACGAACTTCTTGGCCACCCCGCTGTCGAACTCGGCGTAGCCTTTCGGAGCGTCGTCGAGGCTGATGACTTCCACGTTTACGGCTTTGGCAATCTGTACCTTGTCGTAGAGAATGGCCTGCATCAACTGGCGGTTGTAGCTGAGCACCGGTGTCTGGCCGGTGTGCAGCGAGTGGCTTTTGGCCCAGCCCAGACCGAAGCGGATGGACAGGCTGCCTTTCTGCGCGGCTTCATCCTTGGAGCCCGGGTCCTCTGTCACGTACAGGCCGGGGATGCCGATGGAACCGCCTGCGCGAGTGATTTCCATGAGCGAGTTGAGCACGGCGGCCGGCACTTCCGTCTTGGAATCGGTGCCGTGGCCGCTGGCCTCAAAGCCCACACAGTCGATGGCGCAGTCGATTTCCGGTACGCCCAGAATCTGGGTGATCTGCTCGGTGAGGGTCGCGTCTAGCGTCAGGTCCACGGTTTCGCAGCCGAAGGAACGGGCATGGGCCAGACGGGCCTTGTTCATGTCGCCCACAATCACCACGGCGGCACCCAGCAGCTGCGCCGAAGCGGCAGCGGCCAGGCCTACGGGGCCGGCGCCGGCCACGTACACCGTCGCGCCCGGGCCCACGCCGGCCTTCACAGCCCCGTGGAAACCAGTCGGGAAAATGTCGCTGAGCATGGTCAGGTCCCGGATTTTCTCCATCGCCTGGTCTTTATCGGGGAAGCGCAGCAGGTTGAAGTCAGCGTAAGGTACCATCACGTACTCGGCCTGGCCGCCAATCCAGCCGCCCATGTCTACGTAGCCGTAGGCACCACCGGCGCGGCCTTCGTTCACGGTCAGGCAGATGCCGGTTTTCATCTCGCGGCAGGTGCGGCAGCGGCCACAGGCCACATTGAACGGCACCGACACTAGGTCGCCCTTCTTAAGGAACTCCACGTCGGCCCCCATTTCAATCACCTCACCCGTGATTTCGTGGCCCAGCACCAGGCCCGACGGGGCCGTGGTCCGGCCGCGCACCATGTGCTGGTCGGAGCCGCAGATGTTGGTGGAAACCACCTTCAGTACCACGCCGTGCGTGATTTTCTTGCCTTTTGGGTTCTTCAGCTCCGGAAATGCAATGTTCTGCACTTCTACTTTGCCGGGGCCGGTATAAACTACACCTCTGTTATCAGCCATCTGAGTAGGAATTTTAGGTGGAGAGATAAAAAAAGCCCGCCCCCAGAGCTGGGAGCGGGCGGGTAGGCGTTAGCGGCCTTCCACGGCCTGTACGCCGGCTTCGGCTACGGTGTGGTCGTTCTCTACCGAGTCGCCTGACACGCCGATGGCGCCGATGACTTTGCCCTCGGCGTTCTTAATCGGAATGCCGCCGGGGAAGGTGATGAGGCCCAGGTTGGAGTGCTCGATGCCGAAGAGCGAGCCGCCGGGCTGGGAGAGGCCCCCGATGGTACCGGTGGGCATATCGAAGTAGCGGGCCGTTTTGGCTTTCTTGATGGAAATGTCCAGCGAGCCGAGCCAGGCGTCGTCCATGCGGGCGAAGGCCGTCAGGTTGGCGCCGGCATCTACCACGGCAATGTTCATCTTCACGCCCATTTCCAGGGACTTTTCGTGAGCGGCCTTCACGGCGGCCTGGGCTTGTTCGAGGGTGATACCCATAATGCTTGGTTGGGAGGGTTAGGTGAAAGAACAGTTCTCGTTACAACGTGGATTTGGCCGCCTTGTTCGGCCCTATCCCCGCGGTTGCGACGATCCATGTGCTTTTTGCGACGATATTGTACCGTTTCGCCAAGTTTGCCACTGCTGTTAGCTGCCGGGCTGGGCGCAATCCAACCGGAACCGGGCCGGGGAGGGCGGCCGGCATGCATAGAGGGTTGGCCATTTTAGCTTTTCCCGGGCCTTTCCCGTATCTTCGCCACTGCAAAAAACCGCCTCTAGTGAAGAACATCCGCAATTTCTGCATCATCGCCCACATCGACCACGGCAAGAGCACCCTGGCCGACCGCCTGCTGGAATTTACCAGCACCGTCTCCAAGCGCGATATGCAAGCGCAGCTGCTCGACAACATGGACCTGGAGCGGGAGCGGGGCATCACCATCAAGAGCCACGCCATCCAGATGCAGTACCCCTACAAAGGGGAAATGTACACGCTCAACCTGATTGACACCCCCGGTCACGTCGATTTCAGCTACGAAGTATCCCGCTCCATTGCCGCCTGCGAAGGCGCTTTGCTGATCGTGGACTCGTCGCAGGGCATCGAGGCTCAGACGATTTCCAACCTATACCTGGCCATCGGCTCCGACCTGACCATCATCCCGGTCCTCAATAAAATCGACCTGCCCCACTCCATGCCGGAGGAGGTGTCCGACGAAATCGTGGACCTCATCGGCTGCGACCGGGACGAAATTATCCCCGCCTCGGGCAAGTCGGGCATTGGCATTGAAGCCATCCTGAACGCCATCTGCGAGCGGGTGCCCGCCCCCAAAGGCGACCCGGACGCGCCGCTGCAGGCCCTGATTTTCGACTCCGTTTTCAACTCTTACCGCGGCATCGAGGTTCTGTTCCGCATCAAGAACGGCACCATGAAAAAGGGCGACAAGCTCCGCTTCATGGCTACCGGCAAGGAATACGGTGCCGACGAAATCGGTATCCTGGGCCTCAACCAGGAGCCACGCCTTGAAATCGGGGCCGGTAACGTGGGCTACCTCATTTCGGGCATCAAGGAAGCCCGCGAAGTGAAAGTCGGCGACACCATCACGCACGTGGCCCGGCCCACTTCCGAAGCCATCCAGGGCTTTGCCGACGTGAAGCCGATGGTATTCGCCGGTATCTACCCCGTGGATACTACCGAGTATGAGGAGCTGCGCTCGTGCATGGAGAAGCTTCAGCTCAACGACGCCTCGTTGGTGTGGGAGCCCGAAACCTCGGTGGCCCTGGGCTTCGGCTTCCGCTGCGGCTTCCTGGGCATGCTGCATATGGAAATCGTGCAGGAGCGTCTGGAGCGTGAGTTCAATATGACGGTGATTACCACCGTGCCTTCGGTGCAGTTTCACGCCACCGGCACCAAAGACCAGCGCCTGACCATCAACGCGCCGAGCGAAATGCCCGAGCCGAACATGATCAAGCTGATTGAGGAACCTTACATCAAGGCCCAGATCATCACGGCTTCCGATTACGTGGGGCCCATCATCACGCTGTGCATGGAGAAGCGCGGCATCATCAAAGGCCAGAGCTACCTGACTTCCGAGCGGGTGGAACTGAGCTTCGAGCTGCCGCTGTCGGAAATCGTGTTCGACTTCTTCGACAAGCTCAAAACCATTTCGCGCGGCTATGCCTCGCTCGACTACGAGCTGATCGGCTTCCGCGAGTCGGACATGGTGAAGCTCGATATTATGCTGAACGGGGAGAAGGTCGATGCGCTGTCGGCCATCGTGCACCGCTCCAAGAGCTACGAGTGGGGCCGCCGCCTCTGCGAAAAGCTCCGTGAGCTGCTCCCTCGCCAGCAGTTCGAAATTGCCATCCAGGCCAGCATCGGGCAGAAAATCATTTCGCGGGAAACTGTGAAGGCCCTGCGCAAAAACGTAATTGCCAAGTGCTACGGCGGCGACATCAGCCGCAAGCGCAAGCTGCTCGAAAAGCAGAAAGAAGGCAAGAAGCGGATGCGTCAGGTCGGTTCCGTAGAAATTCCGCAGGAGGCCTTCCTGGCCGTCCTCAAAATCGACTAACGAAGTGGAACGCGCCCCATCGGGGCGCGTTTTTTTGTGCTCACACCGAAAACGCATTTTCCACCTCATACACTTCTTGACACGGCGTGCTATGATTTACTCATTCTAAGACATGTCCTCAACCCTTCTCAAGAACTGTACGAGCCAGGAACAGCTGGAAAAGATCATCAAAGGCCAGGAGCGCAAGTTCCGGTGGAGAGATGACTGGCCCACGATGGAAGCCGCCCTGCAAGCCGCCGGCACCGCCGCCATTGCCGCCCACGAAAGCAAGAAAACCTCCGACCAACCCCAGGACCCTGCTTAATACCAACTACCTCATGACCACTGCCCCCGACGCCACCACCTACCGCCTCATCGACGGCAAGCAAACCGCCGAGGCCATCAAGGAAGAAATTGCTGCCGAAGTAGCCCAGCGCAAAGCCGCCGGCCAGAAGACGCCGCACCTGGCCGCCATTCTGGTGGGCCACGACGGCGGCTCGGAAACTTACGTGCGCAACAAAGTGCTGGCCTGCGAGCGGGTCGGCTTCGAGAGCACGCTGCTGCGCTACGAAGACACCATCACGGAGGCTGAGCTGCTGGCCAAGGTGCAGGAGCTGAACGAGGACGACAGCATCGACGGATTCATTGTGCAGTTGCCGCTGCCGCGCCACATCGACACCAACAAGGTGATTGAGGCGGTGCGGCCGGAGAAGGACGTGGATGGTTTTCACCCGATGAACATCGGGCGGATGGTGGCCGGCCTGCAGGCGCTGCTGCCCGCCACGCCCTCGGGCATCGTGGAGCTGCTGCGCCGCTACGAGCTGCCGACGGACGGCAAGCACTGCGTGGTAATCGGGCGCAGTAACATTGTGGGCACACCGGTTAGCATACTGCTGGCCAAGAACTTAGAGCCCGGTAACTGCACCGTGACTTTATGCCACTCACGCACCCAGAACCTGGCCGACATCACCCGCACTGCCGACATCCTGGTAGCCGCTTTGGGCCGCCCGGAGTTCGTGACGGCCGATATGGTGAAGCCCGGCGCGGTGGTCATCGACGTGGGCACCACCCGCGTGGAGGACGCCGACAAGAAGTCGGGCTGGGCGCTGAAGGGCGACGTGAACTTCGCCGAGGTGGCGCCGCTCACGTCCTACATCACACCCGTACCGGGTGGCGTGGGGCCGATGACCATTGCCATGCTACTGCTCAACACGCTGAAAGCCGCCAAAGGGGAGGTGTACCCGAAATAGTTGATAGTTGTCCGTTGCTGGTTTGGTTGCAAGAGCACCTCATCAGATACTGACAACGGACAACTACCAACCGACAACTCACTCCCAGCACTCAACTGTAAAATCCAATAAAACCTGCCCCGGGCTTTTGAATTTCGGGGCGTTGTACTACTTTTAAAGTCGGGCCGACGGAGAAGGGGCCGAATCGGTTGAGATTCGGCGTGCCTGCCGGTGGCCCGGCTTTACCTGTTTTCTACCCATTTTGCTGCACGAACTTCCTCTTGTGTCGGCGGCCTCAAGCAACTCTGAGGTTCCGGCCGCTGCGCTGCCCCTCATGGAGCAGTTTTATACCATTCAGGGCGAGGGCTACAACACGGGCCGCGCCGCCTATTTCCTGCGTCTGGGCGGCTGCGACGTGGGCTGCGTCTGGTGCGACGTGAAAGAGTCGTGGGATGCCGACAAGCACCCGCGCGTTGCCATTGCGGATATGGTGGCTGCTGCCACCGCCCACGCTGGCCGCAACGTCGTGATTACCGGTGGCGAGCCGCTCATGTACGAACTGGGGCCGCTGACGCAGGCCCTGCACGCCGCCGGCTGCCAGAACTGGATTGAAACCTCCGGCGCCTACCCGCTCAGCGGCGAGTGGGACTGGATCTGCGTGTCGCCCAAGAAATTCAAGGCCCCGCTACCCGAAACTCTGCGGGAAGCGCACGAGCTTAAGATTATCATTTTCAATAAGTCGGACTTTGCCTGGGCCGAAGAGCACGCCGCGCAGGTAGGCCCCGACTGCCGGCTGTACCTGCAGCCGGAGTGGAGCAAGGCCTCGCAGATGATGCCGCTGATTGTGGACTATGTGAAAGACAATCCGCGGTGGCAGGTGTCGTTGCAGACCCATAAATTCCTCGATATCCCGTAGTATCCCGCTCTATGCGCCTATCCCTGTCTGCTGTGCCGCTGCTGGCCTGTATGCTGCTCCCGCTGGGGGCGGCGGCGCAAGCCACCCTGGCTACCGCCAATACCAAAGCCCGCAGCCTCTGGGACAAGGCGCAGACCCAGGCCAAGGAGCGCAACTTCGCCAAGGCCATCGAAACCCTGACGGTGCTCAACCAGAAGTTTCCGTCGCTGGGCGAGCCCTACGTGCTGCGGGGCTCGCTGCTGAAGGCCATGGGCGAAAATCGTCCAGCCTTCGAGGCCTACCGCGACGGGCTGGCCAAGCTGCCCGCCGACGCCAACCGCGCCAACGACTACTACACGCTGGGCGAGCTGGCCATGAGCTTCGGTGAGTACCAGACGGCCGCCGAAAGCTACCGCCGCCTGCTGAAGTCGGGGCCCAAGGCCCAGCGCTTCGCCCCGCGGGCCCAGCGCCAGCTGCTCAACTGCGAATTCGCAGTTAAGGCCATGGCCAGCCCCGTTGGCGTGCAGCCCGAGCGCCTCGGGGCCCCGCTCAACACGTTCCGGTTTCAGTACTTCCCGGCCCTCACCGCCGACAGCCGGTTTCTGCTCTATACGGGCCGGCCTACTTCCGAAAGCGGCGAGGACCTGTTCGTATCGAAGATGAACAAGGATGGCAGCATCGGCGACCCGGCTTCCATCTCGCCCTTCATCAACACACCCTACAACGAAGGCGCCGGCACGATTTCCGGCGACGGCAAGACGCTGGTGTTTGCCTCCTGCGACCGGCCCAACTCAGTTGGCAACTGCGACCTGTATATCTCGCGCCGCACCGGCAACAACTGGAGCAAGCCGCAGAACCTAGGTCGCACCGTCAACTCGGTGGAGTGGGACTCGCAGCCCACGCTGTCGGCCGATGGGCGCACGCTGTACTTCACCTCCACGCGGCGGGGCGGCCAGGGGCAGGAGGATATCTACGTGACTACCCTCGACGCCAACGGCAACTGGACGCCGGCCCGCAACCTGGGCCGCCCCGTGAATACGCCCGGCAAAGACATGGCCCCCTTCATCCACGCCAGCAGCAGCACGCTCTACTACGTGACGGACGGGCTGGTAGGCATGGGCGGGCTGGACGTGTACCGCTGCGAGCAGCAGAGCTCCACCACCTGGAGTGAGCCCATGAATCTGGGATATCCGCTTAATACACACGAGAATGAGGCCTCTCTGTTCATCTCCTCCGATAACCGTCGGGGCTTCTGTTCCCGCTCCCGCGCTGCTGAGCCGGGCGTGCGCAAAGAGCAGGACCGCCCGGTAGAGCTGTTCAGCTTTGAGGTGCCCCAGCAGGTGCGGGCCCGCGAAACCAGCACCTACACTCAGGGCCGCGTCTTCGATGCCGTCACCAAAAAGCCCATTAAGGCCGACGTGCAGCTCTACGACCTGAACACCGACGAGCTGACCCAGTACGTCACGTCCGACTCCGAAAACGGCGACTACACGGTGGTGCTAAACGAAGGCCGCCAGTACGCCATGTACGCGGCCGCCGACAAATACCTGATGAGCAGCCTCAGCTTCGACTACAGCGACAAGCGCAGCTTCGATCCGCTGGTGCTGGACATCTACCTGGAGCCGGTGCGCTCCGGCCGCAGCATCGTGCTCAACAACCTATTCTTCGACACCCGCGAGTACGCCCTCAAGCCGAAGTCGCGCACCGAGCTGAACCGGCTGGTGGGCTTCATGAAGCAATACCCGGAAGTGCAGGTGGAAATCATCGGCCACACCGACGACGTGGGCTCCGACGACGACAATCTGGTGCTTTCGCAGAACCGCGCCAAGTCGGTGTACAGCTACCTCATCAGCCAGGGAGTGAAGGTGAACCGCCTGCGCTTTAAAGGCTATGGCGAGAGCAAGCCGTTGGTAGCGAACGACACAGAAAGCCACCGCCAGCAAAACCGTCGTATCGAGCTTAAAATCCTGTAGCAGCAGGCCAAAAACAGGAGAGGGGCCGGCCCTAAAACGGCCCGGTAAAAGTCCGACAGCCTAGGCTGTCGGACTTTTTTGTTTGTATTATCTCTTTCTGCTAGGACTTTAAGTGGCTGATAATCAGAAGCAGGAGAGGGGCCTGAAAAAGCTAAAAATTAGAATAGTTATAAAAATAATTTGTATTATTAAATTTTGATTGTACATTTGGTTATCCTGAGGGCCTAGCTCCTCCCCCCTACTGCCGGGCCCCGGGTATCAAAATCAGCATTCACATCTTTCACCTTCCAAACCCCTAGTAGTATGAAACACGTTTTTCTCACTGGTGTGGCAGTGGCCCTGTTCTTCGTAGCACAGGCCAAATCGAATGGCGACGCCGCCCTGGTGGCCCGCGCCACGGCGCTGACCCGCATCCAGGCTGAAAAGGCCCATCTCGATGAAGGACAGTACCTGCGGGTGAAGCAGCTCAACATCCGTATGTTCTCGGAAATGGAGGACCTGAAAACCCGCTTCGCTGCCGACCCGGCCATTATGGACGAGCGGCTGGCCGTAGCCCAGGCCCGCTACGAAATGGCGCTGACCGCCCTGATGCGCCCGGCGCAGCTGGCCGTATTCCAGCAGTCACGCACCACCATGACGGCGCTAAGCACGCCGGCCCCGCGCTAGCCCGCTGGTAGTTTTCCCCACATAGAAAAGCCCGTATATGCGGGCTTTTCTATTGGAAAGAGGCTGTCGGCCATAGAGCCTGTTAGTTGGATCGTTTGGCGGGTAGCCTTGTTGTTTAGGCACAGCGGGCAAGCCGGGATAGTGCTATAAAGGCGTTTTTGTAAATAAATCGTTAAAATATGTGGATATTCATTTAATAAGTTGTATATTCAATAGTGCCTTACCGCAGCCAGCCGCCTTGGGTGCGTGGGGTGGCAGCATCCCTGATTGTTACCGTTCAACCTCCACCAAAATCCCAACCATCATGAAAAACCTCTCCGCATTTCTCCTGCTTGTGCTCCTGATGACTGTTGGCTTAGCAAAAGCTGGCCCTGGTGATCAGCAGAAGCTCACTTCGCGGGCTACCGCGCTTACCCGGCAAATGGCCCGCGTAACGCCCCTCAACGAAGGCCAGTACGTGAAAGTCCGGCAGTTGAACCTGCGCCTACTTGGCGAAGTGCAGGCCCTGCAGACCCGCTTTGCCAACGACGCCGCCACCCTCGACCAGCAGATGGCCGAAGTGCAGGCCCGCTACGAGTGGGACCTCGCCACGATTCTGTGGCCCCGCCAGATGGTGGCCTACACCCAGGCCAAAGCCGACCTCATGGCCTTTGGTAGCCGCTAAACTGCTTTCCGGATTAGGCTGTGTCTGAAAAGTGATGCTGCAAAATACGGCGGATACAGGCCAGCGAGGCCATGCTGAGGAAATGGGCGTCGTGTTTCTCATAGCGCGTGGCCACGCGGCGATGTTCTTTGAGCGAGCCAAAGAAGCGTTCCACCACATTGCGCCGCGCATAGCGAGTTGGCTCGATTCGGGGTGGCCGTCCTCGCCGCCGACAGCGACGGCCTGCGGCTGGTTGCCGACGTGGAATGACGGCCCGGATGCGACGACGACGGAGCCAGTGGCGAATGTGGACCGCGTCGTAGCCGCGGTCGGCCAGGAGTTGACGTGGGCGTCGACGCACCCGCACCTGTTCACAAAGCGGTTCAAACTGGGGCCCATCATGCCGCTGGCCGGCCGACAGATGCAGGGCCAGCGGCGTACCCGCGCCATCACAGACTACATGCAGCTTGCTGGTCAGCCCGCCGCGGCTGCGCCCGAGGCACTGGGCTTTTTTTTCGTGCCGCCCGCCGCACTTTTGGTGGCCCGCACCGTGGTCGAATCCACCAGCCACGTGTCCAGGTCTAACAAGCCGGCCGCATCCAGGCGCAGGCGTAAGCGGTGCAACACCCGCTCGAAGGTGCCATCAGCGGCCCACCGGCGAAATCGTTCGTACGCCGTTTGCCAGGGGCCGTAGCGTGCTGGTAAATCCCGCCAGGGCGCTCCGGTGCATAGGATCCAGAGTAAGGCATTCCATTGCTGGCGGTCATCGCGCCGGGGGCGCCCCAGACGTTGTGGGGGCAATTCGCTTTCCACCGCGGCCCATTGGGCATCTGTTAACTCATACCGTGCTGCCATACCCTAAGATACATAACACCCCTTTTCAGACACAGTCTAGTAGAACAAGAAGAAGGCCCACTCTCAACCGAGAGTGGGCCTTCTTCTTGTTCTAGTGCAGTTTGCTGCTAGCTACGCTGCGCGATGGGCTGATAGTCGCGCTCCAGCTCGCCGGTATAGATCTGGCGTGGGCGGCCGATAGGCTCCTTGTTTTCGCGCATCTCTTTCCACTGGGCAATCCAGCCGGGCAGGCGGCCCAGGGCAAACATCACCGTGAACATCTCGGTAGGAATACCGATAGCGCGGTAGATAATGCCGGAGTAGAAGTCAACGTTCGGATACAGCTTACGCTCAACGAAATATGGATCGGTGAGGGCGGCTTGCTCCAGTTCCTGCGCAATCTTCAGCAGTGGGTCGTCGATGCCCAGGGCGGTCAGCACTTCGTCGGCGGCCTTCTTGATAATCTTGGCGCGCGGGTCGAAGTTCTTGTACACGCGGTGGCCGAAGCCCATCAGGCGGAACGAGTCGTTCTTGTCTTTGGCCTTAGCAATGAACTTGCTGGTGTCGCCGCCGTCCTTCTGGATGGCCTGCAGCATCTCCAGCACTTCCTGGTTGGCACCGCCGTGCAGCGGGCCCCACAGTGCGTTGATACCGGCCGAAACCGAGCCGTACAGGCTAGCGTTGGCCGAGCCTACTAGGCGTACCGTCGAAGTAGAGCAGTTCTGCTCGTGGTCGGCGTGCAGGATGAGCAGCTTGTTGAGGGCGCTAACTACCACAGGGTTGATTTCATACTTCTCCGTAGGGAAGCTGAACATCATGTACAGGAAGTTCGAGCAGTAGTCGAGGTCGTTGCGCGGATAGTTCAGCGGGTGACCCATGTTGTTTTTGTACGTCCAGGCCGCAATGGTCGAAATCTTGGCCATCAAACGGATGACGTTGAGGTCGATTTCTTCTTTGCTCAGGTCCGGCGACACGCTCTCGGGGTAGAACGCTGTGAGCGAGCAGATCAGGCTGCTCAGAATGGCCATCGGGTGGGCCGCCGACGGGAAGCCGTCGAAAATCTTGCGCACGTCTTCGTGCACGAGCGTGTGCTTGGTAATCTGGTGCTGGAAGTCGTCGAGCTGGGCCTGGGTGGGCAGCGCGCCGTAGATCAGCAGGTAGGCTACTTCCAGAAAGCTGGACTTCTCGGCGAGCTGCTCAATCGGATAGCCCCGGTAGCGCAGAATGCCTTCCTCACCATCCAGAAACGTGATGGCGCTTTTGGTGGCTCCGGTGTTCTTGTAGCCCGAGTCGAGGGTTACGTAGCCGGTCTGGTCGCGCAGCTTACCAATGTCGAATGCCTTTTCGTGTTCGGTGCCTTCGATGACGGGAAGGGAATAGGATTTCCCGTCGAGGATCAATTCAGCAGACTCTGCCATAAAGGAGGATTAGAGGGTGGTTCGGGGGCGAAGCTAAAGAATTACCGGGTAGCCGGAAAGCCTGAGCTTGTTTGAGTACTGCTACTACAAACCGTGCCCCTGGGTTGTTTGAGAATGAATGTATCCGCAAAGAAAAGCAGTCCGGCCGTACGGGTAGTACGCTAAGCGGCAATTTAATGCAGATTAAATGTGGCTACCAGCGAAAATTCGCCTGCAAGATACTGGCTCCGCCTTATTTACCGATGCAGAACTGGGTGAAAATACTGGTCAGCAAATCGTCGGAAGAAATTTCGCCGGTGATTTCGCCCAGCGCCGCCAGGGCGTGGCGCAGGTCGGCGGCCAGCAACTCGGTGCCGGCACCCGTCGCCAGGCCCGTCAGCACGGCGTTAAGCGCCAGCGCGGCGGCTTCCAGGCTGCGGGCGTGGCGCAGGTTCGTGACGATGGTGCTGCTGCCCAGCCGGTCGAGGCCTTCGCCGCGCACCAGCTGCAGCAGCGCCTGCTGCAGCTCGTCGAGGCCGTCGCCGCGGCTGGCGGCAATGAGCACGGTGCCGGGGCGGCTGCGGAAGGCGTCCAGCTCGGGGTCGGAGGCGGTGTCGAGCTTGTTGCCGACGGCCAGCACCGGTACGCCGGGGGCCAGTCCCAGGGCCTGAATCTCCGCTTGAAGCTCGGTGGGGGTAGTGGTCGTAATATCAAACAGATATACCACCAAAGCAGCTTGCAATACCCGCTTCATGGTACGCTCCACGCCCATAGACTCCACCACGTCGGTGGTATCGCGCAGGCCGGCCGTGTCCACAAACCGGAACCGGATGCCGTCGATGCTGACCTCGTCTTCGATCAGGTCGCGGGTGGTGCCGGCAATGGCCGAGACGATGGCGCGCTCTTCGTGGAGCAGGGCGTTGAGCAGGGTGCTTTTGCCGGCGTTGGGCCGCCCGGCAATGACGGTGGTGACGCCGTTCTTGATGACGTTGCCGAGCTCAAAGGAGCGGAGCAGCCGGCGAACCAGCGCCTGCACTTCCTGCAGCAGCGTCACCAGCCCGGTGCGGTCGGCAAACTCTACGTCTTCCTCGCCGAAGTCCAACTCCAGCTCCAGCAAAGCGGCGAACTGCACGAGGCGGCCCCGCAGGTCTTTCAGCTCGCGCGAGAAGCCGCCGCGCATCTGCTGCATGGCTACCTGGTGCGAAAGCTGCGAGTCGGCGGCAATCAGGTCGGCTACGGCCTCGGCCTGGGCCAGGTCGAAGGCGCCGTGCAGGAAGGCGCGCTTGGTGAACTCGCCGGCCTCGGCCAGCCGGGCGCCGCGCCGCGTGAAGAGGCGCAGCACCTCCTGCACGATGTAGTCGGAGCCGTGGCAGCTGATTTCCACCACGTCCTCGCGGGTGTAGGAGTGCGGGGCCCGGAACAGCGACACTACTACCTCGTCCAGAATCCGGTCGGCGTCGCGGATGGTGCCGTAGTGCAGGGTGTGGCCCGGCTGGTCGCGCAGGCGCTTGCCGGCAAAGGCGCCGTCGGTGAGGGCAATGGCCTCGGGGCCGGAAAGGCGCAGCACCGCAATAGCCCCCGCGCCGGGCGGGGTAGACAGGGCAATGATGGTGTCGGAAAGCGCGGGAGGATGGGCTAGGGCCACAGGCAAAACAGCTGGTTCGGGCGCAAAGGTACGCAACCCTGGCCGGGCATAAATCCTCCGGCAAACCAGCCCGCTACCAGCAGCCCGGACTCCTAGCCGGCCACGAACAGGTTGCGGCTTACTTCCGCCGAAAGCATGGTGGTGACGGAGTTGTTTATTCTGACTTCCAGAGAGTTATCAAACTCCACTTTGTCCAACACTTCAATATAGGAACCCAGCTTGAGGCCGGCTTTATCGAGGTACTGCAGGAAGGCCACCGACGTGTTCTTGACGGCTACCACCGGGCCCTGCTCGCCGGGCAGCAGGTCGGCTACGAGGCGGTGGCTGGGGCGCAGCATGGCGCCGTCCTCGTTCGGGATAGGGTCGCCGTGCGGGTCGAGGCGCGGGAAGCCCAGGAACTCGTCGAGGCGGCGCACGAGCAGCGGCGAGTCGATGTGCTCCATCTGCTCGGCCACTTCGTGCACCTCATCCCAGTTGAAGCCCAGCTTCTGCACCAGAAACACTTCCCATAGGCGGTGCTTTCGGATGGTGAGCAGCGCCAGCTGCCGGCCCTCGGCCGTGAGCGACACGCCGCGGTAGCGCTGGTAGTGCAGCAGGCCTTTTTCGCCGAGGCGGCGCAGCATGTCCGTGACGGAGGCCGGGCGGGTCTGCAGCACCTCGGCAATGCTGTTGGTGCTCACGTCCGAGCCCGGCGCCGCTTCGGCCAGCTTGTACACGGCTTTCAGGTAGTTCTCCTCGGTGAAGCTGGGCATCTGTCTGAATTAAAAATTAAAAATTGAGAATCAGGAAGTAAGAACGGCCGCTTCTGAGCTGTGGTAGCGTCAGGAAGCGGCCATTTTTCAATTCTTAACTCTCAATTTTCAATCGTCTTCTTTACCATTTGATGAGCGCCGAGGCCCAGGTGAAACCGGAGCCAAAGGCGGCCAGGCACACCAGGTCGCCGCGCTTGATGCGGCCTTCCTGCACGGCTTCGCTCAGTGCGATGGGCACGCTGGCGGCGGTGGTGTTGCCGTAGCGCTGGATGTTGCTGAAAATCTTGTCGTCGGTGAGGCCCATCTTCTGCTGCACGAACTGCGTGATGCGCAGGTTGGCCTGGTGCGGAATCAGCATGTCGATGTCCTTGGACTCGTAGCCGTTCTGGTCGAGGGCTTCCTTGATGACCTGCGGGAAGCGCACCACGGCGTGCTTGAACACGTTCTGGCCGTTCATGTAGGGGTACATGTCGAGCTCGTTGGCCATGACGTAGTCCACCCGGTTGTTGCGATTGGAGCCGGGCTCTTTCACAATCAGCTCCTCGGCGTGCTCGCCCTGGGAGTGCAGGTGGGTGCTGAGGATGCCGTGGCCTTCGCGGGTGCTGGGCCGCAGGACCACCGCGCCGGCGCCGTCCCCGAAGATAACCGACACGCCCCGGCCGCGGGTGCTGATGTCGAGGCCTGACGAATGAATCTCAGAGCCGACTACCAGCACCGTATCGTACATGCCGGTTTTGATGAACTGGTCGGCCATGCTCAGCGCGTACACGAAGCCGGAGCACTGGTTGCGCACGTCGAAGGCCGGAATGGGGGCCACGATGCCCAGCTCGCGCTGTAGCAGCACGCCCGAGCCCGGGAAGAAATAGTCGGGCGACAGGGTGGCAAACACAATCATCTGCACGTCGTCGGGCGTGAGGCCCGCCATTTCCAGGGCCTTGCGGGCCGCGTTGGCGCCCATGTTGGCCGTGGTGTCTTTGCCCTCCTCAAACCAGCGTCGCTCCCGAATGCCGGTGCGTTCCTGAATCCACTCGTCGGTGGTTTCCATGAGTTCGGTGAGGTCGGCGTTGGTTACGACCCGCTCGGGAACGTAGTGGCCAACGCCGGCAATTTCAGAATGTCGGAGAGTAGACATGAGGAAGGGAATTAGGCAGAGAAACGGGGCAGGAGGTGCCGAAAGTAAGAAAAAACAGGCTATCCGCTCTCTAACGGCCGGCAAAGGTCGGCAGTTACCGGATAGAATCCACCACGGCGCCTAATTTTATGGCTTCGGCAGCCCACAGGGCCGCGGCCGGCGGGCCTTCCGGGTAAAACCGGTGGCTGATCAGTTCCGCCACAAACTCGCTGGAAACGTGAGGGAAATTGACGGTTACGGCCGCTGCGTAGGGCGCGGCCACCTGCTGCCACAGCGGATTGGGCGGCAGCAGCAGGGGCAAGGCATGGGCTAGGTACTCATAGAGCTTGGTGGGCACGCACTGCGCCGAGCTGGGATGCGGCCGATAGGGCAGCAGGCCCAGGTGGCTACGTTGGATTTCGGCCACGATGCGGGCGTGCGGCACCGGCACGTCGCCGCCGATGAGCACAACGCCCGGCTCTGCGGCTACCAGCTGCCGCAACCGGGCCAGGACCGCCGGCTGCTGGCAGAACCCGATAATGGTAAGCTGCGCCTCAGGCCAATACTGCCGCAGGTTCTGCGCAAACGCCACGGCTTCAAACACGCCGTTCAGCTCGGAAATGGTGCCCGAATACAGCAGCCGCAAGGGCTGGCCTGGTGCCGGCATCGGGCCAGTCTGGGCTGGCAGTGTCTCGCCGGGTTGGGGTTGGTACTTGTTTTCCAGCACTACGGTGTTTTCGGGCTGGGCAAAGGGCAGCTCGGCCGCATAGCTGCGTTCGGCCAGCAGCACGCGGGCGGCGCGGCGGGCGGCCAGGGTTTCCAGGGCCCGCACCGCGCCGGCCAGCAGCCCGCGCAGCCACTCCGGGTACACACGCTGCGTCCGGATGTTGAGGGCGTAGTTTTCGCGCACATCGTAGAGGAAGTGGCGGCCGCGGCCCAGCGCCTTCCACAGCAGCGTGAGCGGCAGCAGCTCTGGGGCGTGCACCACCACCAGCCCGGGCTGCAGCTGCCGCAGCAGCTGCCCGTAGCGGAGCTGGGCCCGCAGCCGGTCCAGGCTCAGGCGGGTGCCGCGTAGCAGCGTGTGCGTGTGCAGGTTGGCCGGAGCATCGGCCGGGTGGGGCGCCGCCCGCCCGGCTACGTGCACCACCGTGTCCGGCCGCCTAGCCAGGGTGCGTCCGAACTTCCCGAACATGCGGGTATCGTCCAGGGGCTTGAGCACCGAGGCCAGTAATATGACGGTTGGGGGCGGCAGATGCGGCATTGTGGCAGCGAAGATGGTAAGTTTGCGGCTGAGTGGTTGAATTGTTTGATGGGTAACTGGCTGGTCGTTCTGTTGGGCGCGCTACACACTTCCTGAACAAACAGCCATTCGACCATTAACCCATTCAACCATTCAGTAAGAATGACCGACCTGCAGCAAACCATCGAAGCAGCCTGGAACGACCGCAGCCTGCTCACGAATGCCACTACCACCGAGGCCATCCAGCACGTAATCGAGGAGCTCGACAAGGGCCGCCTGCGCGTAGCGCAGCCCGCCGCCGACCAGGAAGGCGGCTGGCTGGTAAACGACTGGGTGAAGAAAGCCGTCATCCTGTACTTCCCCATCCGCCAGATGGAAACCATCGAGGTGGGCCCGTTTGAGTTCCGCGACAAGATGCGCCTCAAAACCAACTACGAGCAGCAGGGCGTGCGCGTAGTGCCGCCGGCCGTAGCCCGCTACGGCGCCTACCTGGCCCCCGGCGTTATCATGATGCCGAGCTACGTGAACATTGGCGCCTGGGTAGGCGAGGGCACCATGGTGGATACCTGGGCCACGGTGGGCTCCTGCGCCCAGATTGGGGCCGGCGTGCACCTGAGCGGGGGTGTGGGCATTGGTGGGGTGCTGGAGCCGGTGCAGGCGGCGCCGGTTATCATCGAGGACGGCGCCTTCGTGGGCTCGCGCAGCATTCTGGTGGAAGGCTGCTTTGTGGGCCGCGAGGCCGTTATCGGGGCCGGCGTGACTATCACGGGCAGCACCAAAATCATCGACGTGACGGGCCCGGAGCCGGTTGAGTACAAAGGCACGGTGCCGGCCCGCTCGGTAGTTATCCCCGGCTCCTACACCAAGCACTTCGCCGCCGGCGACTACCAGGTGCCCTGCGCCCTCATCATCGGGCAGCGCAAGCCCAGCACCGACCTCAAAACCAGCCTTAACGACGCCCTGCGCGAGCACAACGTAGCGGTGTAAGGTGCTGAAGGGACGAGGGGAAGGCTGAAAATGCCGGATAATCGGGCCCCGCAAAGTGTTGCGGTTAACCGGCAAGTCGCTATCATTGGCTTTCCCCTCGTTCCTTTATCCCTGTTTACCTCATCACTTCACCACCCCCATGAACACGAAATCTGGGCCGGTATCGGCGGCGGAAGCCCGCGATGAAATCCGGAACTACATTGCTGCCGAATACGAAAAGCCTGCCGCTGAGGTGCAAACCAAGGTGGTTTTCAATATGGACCTGCCCTGGGTGGACGGTGCGGTGCAGCCCTGCTACTTAGTAGAGTGGTTTGCGGGCCTGGCCAACGGCGTAGCCGTAACGGGCCCCTACACCTACAACCTGCCCGAGCTGAACGTGGGCGACACGCGCCAGCTGGGCGGCCTCAACGAGTGGCGCCAGCAGCTGCTCAACCTGTACGCCGGCTGCGAGATGGCCACCGCCGCCCGCCTCACCCAGCCCCTCACCGACTTCTCGGACCCCACGCGCACCCGCCTGATCCTGGAAAACCTGCAGGACCGTCGGGCCCCGCGCTTTGTCATCAACTGCTCGGTGCGGGAGTTCCTGCGCGTCGGTACCGACGAGTACTATGTGCTCAACGGCGACTGGATCCACAATCCGCACTACTCGTACTCGGCCACGTTCGGCTTCAAGCCGCGGCAGGAGAATACCGTTCTGGTGCTGCCCGAAGACGAAAGCACCATCCGGATTGCGCCCCACAAGTTCCTGACCCCGGTGCCCGAGGTGGGTGCCGACGGCGCGTTCCCGGGCGAGCAATCCGGCTTCATCATGATGAAAAACGGCCGCATCGTGGAGTACATGGCGGCCCCGGCCACCCGCGCCGTGCTCGACAAAGTGGCCATGTACTATCTGCTGGGCCAGGAAAACGGCCCGTTTGCTATCAAGCGGTAGCGTCTGGTACTTGTGGGCCCTGCCCGGCGCTTCCACGCAAAAGCCCCGACCTGCACGTGCAGGTCGGGGCTTTTTAGTGGAAGCTTCGGGCGTCTACAGCAGGGCGCCCTTTTTGAGCTTGTCGCCGAATACGGCCCGCACTTTATCTACTTTGGGCCGCACCACAAACTGGCAGTAAGGCTCGCGGCCGTTCTGCTTGTAGTAGTTCTGGTGATAGTCCTCGGCCGGGTAGAAGCTCTTGAGCGGCTCAATCTCCGTCACGATAGGCTGGTCGAAGGCTTTGGCCTCGTTGAGCTTCTGCTTGTACTCTTCGGCCAGGCGCTTTTGCTCCTCGTTGTGGTAGTACACGCCCGAGCGGTACTGCGTGCCAGCATCGGCGCCCTGGCGGTTGAGGGTGGTCGGGTCGTGAGTTTTCCAGAATATCTCCAGCAGCTGCTCGAAGCTGATGATAGCTGGGTCGTAGGTAATCTGAATCACTTCGGCGTGGCCGGTCAGGCCGCTGCATACTTCGCGGTACGTAGGGCTGGCGATGCGCCCGTTGGAATAACCGGACACTGCTTTTTCCACGCCTTCGAGGTCCTGAAACACGGCCTCGACGCACCAGAAGCAGCCAGCTCCGAAAGTTGCCTTTTCCATTCGTTGGGATGTCGTAGTTAAGAGAGAAAATTCTGCACGTAAGCCGGCGGCACAAAGCACGGCGCGGCTGAAAGTGGCATACGCTTAAAAGGTAATTCGGGCCGAAAAAGTTTGTTTTTCTACCGTGTACGCAGCTGCCTTGTTGCCCGACGGCCGGCAACTCAGGTGCTGCTCAAAAAAACGGCCTCCCAATGGTTGGGAGGCCGTTCCGGCAGATAGACTGAGGCAGAGCGGGCTGCCTACTTGCGGAAGCGCTCGGCCACCACCAGGTCCTTGGTGCCGTGGCCCCAGCTGTAGAAGCCTTCGCCCGATTTCACGCCGAGGCGGCCGGCCATTACCATGTTCACCAGCAGCGGGCACGGGGCGTACTTGGGGTTGCCCAGGCCGTCGTGCAGCACGCGCATGATAGCCAGGCACACGTCCAGCCCAATAAAGTCGGCCAGCTGCAGCGGGCCCATGGGGTGGGCCATGCCCAGCTTCATCACCGTGTCGATTTCCTCTACGCCCGCCACGCCTTCGTGCAGGCTGATGATGGCCTCATTGATCATCGGCATCAGGATGCGGTTGGCCACAAAGCCGGGGTAGTCGTTGACTTCCGTCGGCGTTTTGCTGAGCTGCCGCGACAGGTCCATGATGCGGGCCGTCACCTCATCCGACGTGGCATAGCCGCGGATAACCTCCACCAGCTTCATCACCGGCACCGGGTTCATGAAGTGCATGCCAATCACCTTGTCGGGCCGCTGCGTAACGGCCGCAATCTTGGTGATGGAGATAGACGAGGTATTGGAGGCCAGAATGGCGTCCTGGGGCGCGTGCTGGTCCAGCTCGCGGAAGATGTTGAGCTTGAGGTCCACGTTTTCGGTGGCGGCTTCCACCACCAGCTGCACGTCGCGCACGCCTTCGGCAATGCTCGTGAATGTGCAGATCCGGCCCACGGTGGCGGTTTTGTCGTCCTCGCTGAGGCTGCCCTTGGCCACCTGGCGGTCCAGGTTTTTGGCGATGGTGCCCAGGGCCTTGTCGAGGGCGGGCTGGCTGATGTCGATGAGGGCAACCGGGAAACCGTGCTGAGCAAATACGTGGGCAATGCCATTGCCCATGGTGCCCGAGCCAATAACGGCGACGTTGATCATACTAAACGAGAAGGAAAAGGTGGGAAAAGGAGCGGCGGCATGCCGTGGGGCCGGCCGGCCACAAAGCTACTCTGAAAAACGCGCCTGCTCCAATCAAAACAAAGGGACGGAACAGTTAGGAACTTGCATTAACAGCCGGAACAATAAAAAGTTTGCGCCAGTAAAATGCCTTTTCCGGAATTGCAGGCAGGTTTTTGATAATCTCAGTAACTGCAGGTTCAGATTTTTCCAACAAGATTATATCCTTTTGATAACCCCCGCGTACAAATCCGCAAATCAGCTTGCTAATGTGGCCCTACTGCATTACAAGCCGAAAAAACTTCCAAACTCTCTCCACCAACTCAATCCAAACATCATGGGCAATTT
The DNA here is from genome assembly GCF_000737515.1 of Hymenobacter sp. APR13. Taxonomy (NCBI): domain Bacteria; kingdom Pseudomonadati; phylum Bacteroidota; class Cytophagia; order Cytophagales; family Hymenobacteraceae; genus Hymenobacter; species Hymenobacter sp. APR13. The sequence continues at coordinate 4,341,794 of NZ_CP006587.1, read as the reverse complement.
GCTGTACATCATCGCCGTAATCCTCATTCTCATCTGGGCACTGGGCTTCTTTGGCGTGCTGGGTGCTGGCATGGCTGGCAACAACCTGATTCACATCCTGCTGGTTATCGCCATCATCGCCATCCTGCTGCGGGTTATTCGCGGTGGCCGCGTAGTCTAGCTACGCTTCGCCTGCCGCTGGCAGGCGGAAATAGTCTGAAAACCTGAAAAGGGCTTCCCAGTAAGTTGGGAAGCCCTTTTTTGTTGGTGCCTCTGGTTCTGAAAAGCCAGTGACTATTTCAGATCGTAGAGAAAGCTGAACCGGATAACCGGTTGCCCATACGGCGAAAGAGGGTAGCCCTGGGTATCGTAGCCGTTGTTGAAATTGTACAGCAGCACGATGTCAGCGGCTATCCGGTCACTGATCTGGTTGCGGTAGCCGGCCCCGGCCAGCGGCGTTTTCATAGTCCGGTTGGTCTTCACGACTTCAAACCGCTGCGCGCCGGTCTGGTAGATGTCGTAGCTCTGGGCTTTGGTTACCTCGTACTCAGCATGGAAGAAGAACTGGTCGAACAGCGCATATTGCACGAACGCCTTCACTCCAAGGCTATGCAGGCTCAGGCTTCTGGGCAGCCCGAGCGCCTGGTAGTCCTGCGGAAAAGAAATGTTGTTGTAGGCATAGCTGATACCGGGGCCTACCGACAGCTTTTCATTGACCCGGTAACCGATAGAAGGGCTTAGGCTGGCGCTGAACTGCCCGCCGCTGTAGGGGTTGCTGCTGTAGCCCAGGCCGAAGTTGGAGTACAGAAAGTACCGACGCAACGGCTTAGGCTGCTCGCTGGCGCGGCTGCCCGCCGGAAAGTCCAGCCCCGACGGGCTATCCGATGAGGGCTGCTGGGCGGGCAGGGGGGCGCTGGTAGGCGCCGGGGCCGGTACGGGCACTGCCTGGTCTTGCGGGCGCGGAGCCGGCGAAGCGGGGCGGGGCGCCGTACCGGGCGGGGCCGTGTTCAGTTGCGGCTTCACGGTAGAAGTGCTGTCGGTGCGCTGGGCGGAGGCGTTGGGGGCCAGCGCCAGCCCGGCCCCCGTGGTGAGGGCTGCGGCAAGCAGAAAACGGAAAGAGACGTTCATACCGGAAGGTAACGCAGTTAGGATACGAGTTGATATTTGCGCTGGCGCAGGGCCTTGATCTGCTCATCGGCCAAGTATTCCTCGTAGTTCATGCGCCGGTCGATGATGCCGTCGGGCGTGAGCTCGATAATACGGTTGGCAATGGTTTCGATGAACTGCAAGTCGTGCGACACGAACAGCAGCGTGCCCTGGAAGTCGCGCAGGCTGTTGTTCAGAGCCGTAATGCTTTCCAGGTCCAGATGGTTCGTCGGGTCGTCGAGAACCAGCACGTTGCCCGATTCCATCATCATCTTGGAGAGCATGCAGCGCACTTTCTCGCCCCCGCTCAGCACGTTGCTCTTCTTCTGCGACTCCTCGCCCGAGAACAGCATGCGGCCCAGGAATCCCCGGATAAACGATTCGTCCTTCTCGGTGCTGTACTGACGCAGCCAGTCCACCAGGTTCAGGTCGGTATCGAAGAACTCGGAGTTTTCCTTGGGGAAGTAGCTCGGCGTGATGGTGGTACCCCACTTGAAGTCGCCGGTATCGGGCCGGATCTGCTCGAACAGGATGTCGAACAGCAGGGAAGGGGCACGGTCGTCGCGGCTGATGATGGCCACCTTGTCCTTCTTGTCCAGCGAGAAGCTGGCGTTGCGGAACACCACCTGCCCGTCCACCGACTTGCTCAGGTTCTCCACGGTCAGCAGCTGGTTGCCGGCTTCGCGCTCGGGCTTGAAGGCAATGTAGGGGTACTTGCGCGAGCTGGGCTTGATTTCTTCCAGCGTCAGCTTTTGCAGCAGCTTCTGGCGCGAGGTGGCCTGCTTGCTCTTGGAGGCGTTGGCCGAGAAGCGGCGCACAAACTCTTCCAGCTCCTTGCGCTTGTCCTCGGTCTTCTTGTTGATGTCCTGGCGCTGGCGCAAAGCCAGCTGGCTGCTCTCGTACCAGAACGAGTAGTTGCCGGGGTACATGGTGATTTTCGAGAAGTCGAGGTCGGCCATGTAGTTACACACCGCGTCGAGGAAGTGACGGTCGTGGCTCACCACGATTACCGTGTTCTGGAACGAGTCGAGGAAGTTCTCCAGCCACAGCACGGTTTCGGCGTCGAGGCCGTTGGTGGGTTCGTCCAGCAGCAGCACGTCGGGGTTGCCGAACAGGGCCTGGGCCAGCAGCACCCTCACTTTGTCGGAGCCGCCCAGGTCGCCCATCAGGGTGTAGTGCTTGTCTTCGCCAATGCCCAGGCCGGAGAGAAGCTCGGCCGCCTCGTACTCGGCGTTCCAGCCTTCGAGGTCGGCAAACTCGCCTTCCAGCGCCGCAGCCCGCTCGCCGTCAGCGTCCGAGAAGTCGGCTTTGGCGTAGAGGGCGTCCTTTTCTTCCATCACCTTCCACAGGCGGTGGTGGCCCATAATCACCGTCTGGAGTACGGGCTGGGTATCGTAGGCAAATTGGTCCTGGCGCAGCACCGACAGGCGCGAGCCAGCCGGCATCATCACCGAGCCCGTGTTGGCCTCAATGTCACCAGCCAGGATTTTCAGAAACGTGGATTTGCCTGCGCCGTTGGCGCCAATGAGGCCGTACACGTTGCCAGGCATGAATTTGATGGTAACGTCTTCAAACAGCACGCGCTTACCATAGCGCAGGCTGACATTGGAGGTGCTAATCATAGAAAAAGAAAGGGCGAAAAATCAGGCAAAAACAGGGACAACCGGTCCGCGGGCCCGCAAAAATACAGAAAATGCCCCGCGCCTCCGCACCGGAGGCCACGGCAACGAGCTGAGGTAACCGAAACTAACAGCAGGAACTACAAATTTAGGTTCTCCACGCAACATCACCGCCGCAAAATGGTATAGAAGTAGAAGCGGGGCCCGAGGCAAGCTACTGACAAACAGTAGCTCTTCTGGTTCCGGTTCCGCCAGATGTCCGGGTTCTCTCTTCCAACCTTAACCATTTTGCTACATGAACGACGCACGTATAACCCCCGAAACCAACGGTGTCCGCTACGGTCTTTTTACTTCGGTTGGCATGATGGTCTACTTTGTGGTAGCCTCCCTGCTCGGACTGACCAGCCGGATTGAATTCAGCTTCCTCAACTTCGCCATTATGGCGGTGGGAGTCTGCCTGGCCATTGCCAACTTCAAGCGCTACAAGCACGACCGGATGCCGTACCTGCAGGGGTTTGGCACTGGTATTATTACGGCCGCTGTTTCCTCGCTGGCGTTTGGGTTCTTCTTTATCGGCGTTACGGCGTTGCGGCCCGATATCATGGACCAGATTCATGCCCGCGACTTGTTTGGTCTGGAGTTGTCGGCCCTGATTGCGTTTTTGGCCATTCTGCTGCAAGGCGCTATGGTAGGCGTTATTATCTCGCTGGTAGCTATGCAATATTTCAAAAGCCCTGATCACAAGCCTATTGAAGGTATTGAGTAGGCGACAGCAAACCAACAGAAAGGCCGGCTCCGGAAGGGGCCGGCCTTTTTTGTTTGGTCACACACGACATTTTTTTGATCAAGTCGGCACTTTCCAGAAACGATACTGGTTGTCCCAAAAACAAAAATGAAAAAATACCCGGAAAAATTGTTGTTGTAATTATGCTAACATATATTTGTATTAAATATAGTGAAAGCTGATATCACCTGCCGATATTATTACTGCCTTTTCGAGTGCCCTTTCTTTCTGCCTTCTACAGTTTTTTTGCCTTTTTTATGAAATCCGCTGTCTTTACTCTGTTGCTGACTGTTGGCCTGGCCAGCTCTGCTGCCGCGCAGAAACAGGACCGCCATGCTGAACTGCCGGGCATCGGCGAACCGCCCGCAGCTCGAGTGGAGGAAATGACCCGTCAGATGTCCAACTCACTGCATCTTAATGAAGCCCAATATATTCGCCTGCGCGCCGTCAACCAGATCAAACTGGCCCGCATGGATGAAATCAGCTGGCAATACAAAGATGATATTGCCCAGCAAAGGGCCAAGCTGGGGGAACTGGAAGCACAGTACGAAGACGAATGCAGCCGCATTCTGACGCCTTCGCAGCTGAGCATCTACCGCTCCGAACAGCGCCAGGACACCGTTCCGGCCACACCCGACCCGCAGGAGGGAGGCTTGGGCTAACAGCCTGCCCGAGACCACCATTCTATTACAATGAAAAGCGGCATTCCCACACAGGGGATGCCGCTTTTCATTGTTGGGGGCCGGCGTTAAACGTCAGTTGGTGTCCGCCGGGTCAAGTGTCAGGTAAAGTGAATATTAAATAAATTATATTTAAAGACTACTGGGACGAGCTGTCAGTACTTCGGTTACGGTGCCCAGTGGTCCGAAGCGGATGCTCAGCTTGTTGGCGTCCGAGCGTTGATGGGTGGGCAAGCAATGCGGACCAGACTCTAGATAATAGTTGTAGATTTTCTCAGTCTGCTCCGCCAGTTCTTCTTCATCGGGGCGGCCCAGTAGCTTTTCGATGGTAGGGGTGCGGAGGCCGTAAAGCTGCTCTTTGGCCTGCAAAAGGCTTTTCAGTTGCCTCGGCCGTAAGTCCTGGCAGCCGTAGGTATCACGCCGCCAAACAGCAGCGTCGAAGCCGGGAAGCTCCGGTGTTGCTGGGCTGCAGGCCGCCAGAAATGGCACGATAATGACAGTGTATGCGAACCGGCGGAAGAACATAAGCGAGAGGTACGGAACTGAGTGCCTGTTAAAAAGGGTTGACAACAGCAGGAATGAATGCGCTAAAATACTATTTTTGTAAACCTGAGCCCGGGCCCAGAACGTCCGCCTGCTTTTTCGACCTGTTTCGCCTGTTCAGCCGATGACCTTTGCACCGACTGCCGTAGCCACGCTACTTCTTGCCGCCAGCCTGTTCACTGCTTCCCCAGTGGCCGGCTCCCGGACCGATACTGAGCCCACAGGAAATATCAGCAACCGGGCTTTACGCGTGCAGTATCTGGCGGCTTTCGAGCAATACACGTTGAGCAGCTATGCGGAAGCCCGGCTTACCAACTACGGCCTTTCCCCGAATGTTTACCGGGAGGCGCTGCTCGGCTACTACAGCCTGCACCGCAGCGGCGTGGCCAGCCAGCCGGTGGTCACCATCATCGACTTTTCCCTGCCCAGCACCCAGAAACGGCTGTGGGTGATTGACCTCAAGCAGCCGCGGGTGTTGTTTCATACGCTGGTGGCCCACGGCAAAAACACCGGCGACAATATGGCCCAGCGGTTTTCCAACGTGGAAGGTTCGGAGATGAGCAGCCTGGGTTTCTACGTCACCGGCCAGACATACCAGGGCAAGCATGGCCTTTCGCTGAAGCTGCACGGGCAGGATGCGGGCCATAATACCAACGCTGCCAGCCGCGCCGTAGTGGTGCACGGTGCCGATTACGTGAGTGAGCAGTTTGTGCGGCAGCACGGGCGTCTGGGCCGCAGCCAGGGCTGTCCGGCGCTGCCGGTTGCGCAGGCACCCACCATTATCCGGGCCATCCGGAATGGCTCAGTGGTGTACGCGCACGGACCCAGCAGAGCCTCCTACGCCTCGGCGTGGCTGCAGCTGGATCCGGCCCTGACGGCCTTCGCGCAGTGGCGCGGCCTGCCCGGGGCTTAGATCTACCGGCAATTACCTGAGAAAAAAAAGGGCCCGCCTGATTACAGGCGGGCCCTTTGCGTGGCAGATGTGCCGTCTGAGTTATGCCCGGTCACCGGTGGCTTTCACCAGGTTGATACCGGCAAAGAAGAAAATCAGGCCCACTGCGAAAGGCACGATAGAATTCACCTTGCTCAGCGAGACGCCAGCCATATGCAGGAAGCCTAAAGCGCCATAAATGATGCCGACGATGCCTAGGATAGTGAGGATGGAGCCGAAAGTGCGTTTCTGATTCATGGCCGAAGAAAATGTGAGGTGGAAGGAGAGTAGGGAGAGAGGCCGTTAGGCATAATGGGAACACATACGGCGAAGCGGGCCTTTTGGGTATAGGGGGCAGGCAACCCTGCCGGGCCCGGCCCGTTACAAGCCCAAATAGCCGTTAGAACGGCCTATTCCCCCTTTCGCTCCCTTTTCAACCAACTCCAACCATGAGAGGAAATCTCCGCTACATTATCGCCCTGCTGATGGCTGGCGTGACCCTGCTGACGTACTACTGCAAACGCTCTGTGAATGAGGTGACCGGCGAAGTGCAGCACGTGGACATGACAGCCGAGCAGGAAATTGCACTCGGCCTCCAGGCGGCCCCCGAAATGGCCCAGCAGTACGGTGGTCTGCACCCCGACCGCCAGGCCAGCGCCCGCGTCGAGCAGATCGGGCAGGATATCGTGCGCAGCACCAAAGCCGGCCAGAGCCCCTATAAATTTCAGTTTCATTTGCTGGCCGACGAAAATACCATCAACGCTTTTGCGCTGCCCGGCGGCCAAGTGTTTATCACGGCTGGTCTGCTGAAAAACCTGCGCAGCGAAGGCCAGGTGGCCGGCGTGCTGGCCCACGAGGTAGGCCACGTGGTAGGCCGTCATTCGGCCGAGCAGATTGCCAAGTCGCAGCTGACGCAGGGGCTGAGCGGGGCCGCCGCCATTGGCATGTACGACCCCGACCGGCCGGCTACGGCTGCCGGCTCTGCAGCTGCGGCCATGGTAGGAAAGCTGCTCACGCTGCGCTTCGGCCGCGAAGACGAGCTGGAATCGGACCGGCTGGCCGTGGACTACACGGCACAGGCCGGCTACGACCCCCGCTCCATGATTCAGGTGATGCAGATTCTGGAGCAGGCCGGCGGTGGCGGCGGGCAGCCCGAGTTTTTGAGCACGCACCCCAACCCCGGCAACCGCATCGGCGAGCTGGAGCGGGCCATTGCAACGGAGTTTCCGCAGGGCATCCCAGCGGGCCTGAAGCCATAAGCACTGCGAATCTGCTTTTTTCTACCGTTGCATGAGGCCGGCCATTTGGTCGGCCTCATGTGGTTTGCAAGAAGTATATCTTCGCCGTCACACCCGTATTTCCTTCCCGCAACATGGCTCTATCCACCTCGCCGACACTTCACACCATATTGTTTGTGCTGAATCCTGTGTCAGGTGATATCAGCAAGGCCGAGCTGGAAAGCGCCATTACGGCCTACTGCACGGAGCGCGGCCGCCGGGCCCGGTTCTACCACACCACCGGCAAAAATGACCTGCAACACCTGCAGCGGCATCTGCAGCAGCATGCCTACGACGCCGTGTTTGCGGCCGGCGGCGACGGCACCGTGAGCCTGGTGGCCGAGGCCCTGCTCGGTGGGCTGGTGCCGCTCGGGATTCTGCCGCTGGGTTCTGGCAATGGCTTATCGAAAGACCTGGGCATTCCGCAGGATCCGCAGGAGGCCCTAAAGCTGACATGGCAGCACATGGTGCGGCCCATCGACACGCTGCAGATCAACGGCCGGTTCGCGGCGCATCTGGCCGATCTGGGCTTCAACGCCCTCATCGTGGAGCGTTTCGACCAGGGCGATACCCGCGGGCCGGGCGCGTACGTGCGCATTGCCACGCAGGAGTACCTGAGCTACGTGCCGGCTACCTACCAGGTGCAAACTGAGAACGAGCAGTGGGAGGGCCCGGCCTTTATGCTCACCATCGCCAACGCCCGCACCTTCGGCAGCAACGTCATCATCAACCCCGATAGCCACCTCGACGACGGCGAGTTTGAGGTTTGTGTGATTGAGCCCTTTCCCGGCACGGCCGCACCCGGCATCCTCTACAACCTCTACACGGCCGGGTTCGATGCCTCGGAGTACACGCGGCGGCTACGGGGACGGCAGGTGAGCATCAGGGTGCCCGGCGCTACGCAGGTGCTGTGCCAGATTGATGGCGAGCCGTGCTACCTCACTACACCGATTGAAGTGACAATCCGGCCGCGCAGCCTGCGGGTGCTGGTGCCGGCCGCGCTATAGCGGCAGCTCCGCCGTAACCGGCAGCCCCACCGTCCGAACGAGCGGCGCCGCTACCACGGGCCCCGGGTACAGGCGCTGCCGAAACACCTCGGGCAGCGGCGCCCCGGTTGCGTCGGGCTCCAGGGTGCGCAGCCACGTTTCGCCGTTGGCGTAGTAGTCGAGGCTGAAGAATCCTTTGTGCTCGTGCACAAAGGTGGCCTGGCCGCCCTTCTGCACAAACGCCGTTTTGCTGCCCGCGCCGCTCACCAGGTAGTGGCTGCCGTGCTGCTCGAAGTACTGCAGGTTGTGGTCGTGGCCGGCGGCGTATACCAGGTGGGGGTGCTGGTGCAGCACGCGCAGCAGGCGGCGGCGCATTTTGCGGTAGCGGGGGTGGGCCATGTCCTCGGCGGCCCCCACCAGCTTGCGGTACAGCGGCAGCAAAGACCCGATAAACGGCAGCGGCACGTAAGCCCGCTTGTGCACGGTGGTAAGCGGAAATACGTGCTGCTTGGCCGTGAACTTGCCGCCGTGCAGGGCATTGGAGTACAGCGGATGATGGCCCGCCACCACAATGCGCTGGTGCTGATTTTCGGTGAGCAGCCGCTGCAGCTGCTGGAAAGGCTCTTTGGTATCGGAGGCCGGGCGCGGGCCCTGCTGCACCCACCACTGCGTGTTGAGCACCAGCAGCAGCAGCCCATCGGCCAGTTGCAGCGCCACCGGGCCGGGCGTGCCACCCGCCGGCAGGTAGTGCGCCGTCGGGAGCTGCTCGCGGATGTAGGCTTCCTGGCGCAGCAGGTACTCGTAGCCGTCGGGGCGTCCTTTGTTCCAGTCGTGGTTGCCGCTCAGAAACACCACGTTTCCGGGGAAGGGCCGCAGCACGTCCAGCAGGGCGTTGAGGCGCTGCTCGGCGGCGGCGCGGCCGGGATGCTCTGGGGCGGGCAGGCCGGTGGGGTACACGTTGTCGCCGAGGATGATGACGGTGCCGGCCGGGCCGGTTTCGTGCTGCCAGTGCTGCAGCAGCCGCAGCAGGTTGTCGGTGCCATCGGTGGCGACGGCACCCGGGTCGCCGAGCAGGGCCACGCGGTGCTGCAGCGGCGTCAGCGGGTCGGGCTGGTGGAGCAGCCAGTCGTTGTGGGCGGGGGCCACGTAGGGCCGGCGCCGGTAGTGCCGCTCCTGGCGGTAGCGCGCCAGCAGCCAGGCCGTGAGCGCCGCCGCCAGCGCCGCCGCTACATAAAAAAACAAGGTCGAAGGAGAAGTCACAGGCACACCAATAAAACGCTACTTACCATACGTATACGGGCGGCCCAATCGTTCGGCCCAGCGCCGACGGCTGACTGCATTAAATCAGAAATTCGGCGGCGTCAGGTTTTTGAAGTGGCCGTTGAGGCGCACCCGCTCCTTGAGTCGCTCGGTTTCGAGCAGCACGGGCAGAATGTGCTCCAGGTGCTCCAGTACCAGCTCCTGGCGCTCGGTTTCGGTTTCAGCCTCCAGCAGCTGAAATTCCTGCTCGGTGCTCAGCCCCAGATGATGCGCCACGTCATACACGCGGTAGTCGGCCGGCAGCTCCTGCATCAGCTTGCGCAGCCCCAGCACATCGTAGAGCCGCTCTACGTGCGCCGTGATGCGGGCCTGCAGCAGCACGTCGGCCGTGTTGTCGTCGGCTACTTCCTCGATGAGGCCGCCGGCGTAAAGCTTGCCCGGCGCCTGCCGGTAGAACTCCTCGATGCGGAACACGCCGATGGCGCGGGTGCGGATGTCCAGCTCGCCGCTGTCGTAGCTTTTCTCGACCCCGATGAGCTGCATCTCGGTGCCCAGCATACTCACGGCCTCGTTGCGGTAGGGCGGAATGCCGAAGGTGATGCCTTCGCTCAGGCAGTCGCGCACCAGCTGGCGGTAGCGCGGCTCGAAGATGTGGAGGTTGAGTTTTTCGCCGGGAAAAACCACCAAATTAAGCGGAAACAGGGCTAGCAGACGCGACATGGCTTGTTAACAACGATATAGCGAAAAGGTAGGCGAAAACCGGAAACATGTCGGCCTATGGCTCCGAAAATGCTACTTTTACGGGTACTACGGCCATCTGGGCCGCTGCAATCCTCGCAGATTTTTACTTATCTCCGGACGTGACAACGGACTATACCAAGGTGTGGCGGCAGGCCCGGCAGGTGGCCCTGCAGGTAGTAGTGGCCTTATTTCTGGCCTCGATTGCCTGGGTGCTGCTCTACCGCTGGGTATCGCCGCCGGCCACATGGCTGATGCTGGACCGCCGCGCCCACGCGCCCGTTGGCCTGGGCTACTACGGCATTCAGGAAGACGACCGTACAATCAGCTACCATTTCAAAAGCCTCGACGAAGTGTCGGCGGAAGTGCCGCTGGCCCTGATTGCGGCCGAAGACCAGCGCTTCCTGCTGCATCACGGCTTCGACGGCAACGCGCTCTGGAAGGCGGCCAAGTACAACTTTGGGGGCGGCAAGCAGCTGCGCGGCGGCAGCACCATCACGCAGCAGGTAGCCAAAAACGTGTTTCTGTGGCACGGCCGCAGCTACATCCGCAAGGCGGCCGAAGCCTACTTTACGGTGCTCATCGAGCTGCTCTGGGACAAGCGCCGCATCATGGAAATGTACCTGAGCGTGGCCGAAATGGGCGACTGCACCTTTGGGGTGGAGGCCGCTTCGCAGCGCTACTTCCGCAAGCCCGCCAGCCGCCTCAACCGCCAAGAAGCCGCGCTGCTGGCTGGGGTGCTGCCCAACCCATTGCGGTTCCGGGCCGGCAACCCAGGGCCCCAGGCCCGCGCCAAGCAGCGCCGCGTGGTGCGCAACATGCGCCGCCTAGGCGGCACGGCCTACGTGCGCGAGCTGCTGGACTAATTCCGGCGCCAACACGGCGCCGAATTCACCGGTAGTTTGCACCTTAGGGCTTTCTGATGTACCTGCGTTACTCTTCCTGTATGAAACGATTTGCAATCCTGCCGCTGGGCGTTCTGCTGGCTTGTTCTGCTAGCCGCCCAACTTCCCCGACGGGCCCGCCGGAGGCGCCAGCCGAAACGCGCCGCGCCATCGAGCAGCTACTGACCACCCAAACCGCCGCCTGGAACCGCGGCGACGTGGCCGGGTTCATGCAGGGCTACTGGCAGAACGATTCGCTGGTGTTCATCGGCAAAAGTGGCCTCACCTACGGCTGGCAGCGCACCCTCGACAACTACCGCCGCAGCTACCCCAGCCCCGAGGCCATGGGCCAGCTCCGCTTCGACGGCCTGCGCATCACACCCCTGACCCCGGAAACGGCGCAGGTAGTCGGCCGCTGGCACCTCACGCGCCCCACCGCCGGCGACCTGCAGGGCCACTACCTGCTGGTGCTGCGCCGCCTGAATGGCCATTGGGTAATCGTGGCTGACCATTCGAGTTAGGGCGCTTTTTGTCATTGCGAGCGAAGCGAAGCAATCCTTCCTCTATCTGCTGAAAAACTTTCCTTACAGAAAAGCCCTCCGGCAATAGTGTAGTCCACTAACGCCGCAGGGCTTTCTGCTTAGGGTGGCTTGTCTCACAGAGAGGAAGGATTGCTTCGTCCTTCGTCCTCGCAATGACAGGAAATTACTGCATCACCGGCTTACCATCTCCTTCGCCGTCGAGGTCGTCTTCGGTGTCGGCGGCTTCGTCTTTCTGTTTTTCCTGCTCTACAGCTGGAATGGCTTCGTGGAAAATAAAGCCGGCTTTGGCGGCGTGTTCGGCGGCCTGCACGGTGTCCTGCACCAGCAGCATCTCCACCTTATCGTCGCGCAGCTCTTCGGTCACGCGCTGCACGAGGGTGGCGCGCTCGGGCAGGTTCACGTCGCGGATGTAGATGGCCAGCACGCGGCCGGGGTGGCGGCGCACCACCTCGCGGTAGATGTTGGCGTCTTCCTGGCCCGAGTCGCCAATGAGGATGAACGGCAGCGTGGGATAGGTGAGCAGCAGGTTGTCGATTTCCTTGAGCTTATGGCCGTGGTGCGAGGAGGCCTCGCCCGACTTTTTGGCGGCCAGCGCGGCGTCGCGCAGCAGCAGTGGGCCGGGCGGAATGTAGTTGAGCTGCAGGAAGTCTTCCAGCAAATCGTAGAGGTTCCAGGGCGAGCTACTGACGTAGAAAAACGGGTTGTTGCGCTTGCCGTTGCGGCCCAGCTGCAGCTGCCGGTAAAACTCGGCCACACCCTTGAAAGGCAGGCGCGAGCGGGCGTTGCGCACCAGCACCGTGCGGGCCATGCGCAGCAGGTTGGTGGCCGAAGTCTGGATAACGGTGTCGTCGAGGTCGGAGATGATGCCGAACTCGGCGTCGGCGGGCGGAATTAGGACCGGGGCCATGGCCCGCAGGTCGGTGGCGGTGTAGGGGTGGGGCACCTGCTGCAGCAGCACTTCCACCGGGTACCAGAGGTAGTCCACCGGCTCGGGCAAGCTTTGGGGCTCTAGATTCAGGGTGAAATAGCCTTCCTCGTCGGTCACAATCGGGTGCTGGGAGCCGTCGGCGGGCTGCACGAGTAGCTGCGCGCCGCTGATTTCGTTGCTGTCGAAGCGGCGGTACATGTTCAGCAGGTTGTGCAGGCGTGAGTCGGAGGCGTCGGGCTCGGTAATGCCTTTGTCGGTGAGCAGACGGCCTTTCACGTAGAGGCGCGTGGGAGTGCCGTAGCTGCGGTAGGGCAGCAGTTGCAGCGGGTGTAGCAAACCCAGCCGGGCGCGGGTACGGGTCAGCAGAGAATCGGCGCGTTCGGCCAGATTGCCAAGGTGGTTGAGCAGAGACATGCAGGCAAGTACGCGCAAATCATCTAATTTGATGCTTTAAAACGCGTTTTTGGCTCTTGTAACCATAAAAAAGGCCGGCTGCATACGCGGCCGGCCTTTTTGTTAAGCCTGGGGCTTTGGGCCAGGTTAGATGATGCGCTTCAATTCCTCGAAGTTGCTGTTCGACACCGAGCGGCTGCGGCAGTTCAGCTGGTCGGCTTTGGTTTGGATGTCCTGAATGCGGGTGGCCGGAGCGGGGTGGGTGCTCAGGAAGGCCGGCGGGTTGCCGTTCTGGTTCCGGCTTTCGGCCTTGATGAAGAAGCCCGCCGCGCCGTCGCAGGCGTATTCGGTTTTGTTGAGGTAGATGACCGAGTACTGGTCAGCCTCGTTTTCATCGTCGCGGCTGAACTTGAGCTGGCCGAGGCCGGTGGCAATCTGCACTAGCTGATTGGGGTTGTCGCCGGCTAGCAAGCTCAAGAGCAAGCTGATGCCGTATTGCTGCTGCAGCTGCTTGGAAGTATGGCGGCGGTCAGCGTGGGCAATTTCGTGGCCCAGGATGCCAGCCAGCTCGCTTTCATTATCCAGAAACTTGATCAGGCCCGAAAACACGTAGATGTGGCCGCCGGGCGTGGCAAAGGCGTTTTGCACGGCGTCGTCCTTGATGATTTTCACGTCCCAAGGAAACTCGTTGCGGTAGCGCACCTCACCCGAGTTCAGCACCTTGTTCACCACGCCATCGAGCAGCTGGTAGGCGCGCGGATTGCGGCTGCGCTCCAGCAGCTGGTCTTTGGCGCGGTAGGTGGAGTCGGTCTGGTCGGCCACCTGTTGGCCCAGGGCTTTGTCGTCTTCCACCGAAAACAGCACCACGCCGTCGCCGCCATCGGAAGAGCAGGCGGCCGTGCCGCCGAGGGTGGCAGCCAAAGAGAAAAGAAGCCAGGGTTTACGCAGTAGGTGTAGCATTGGAAGGGAGGCGAACAGTGGAAATGAAACGAGTGAGCAGTGAGCTGCCGAAAGAAAAAACGATGCCAGAAACACGCAGGCCGGTTCGCAAAGGTTCTGTGGATGGATGTGACGGCGGCGAAACCGTTGGCATCTGGCTGCAGATCAGCCGGAAAAAAAGACTGCTCCGGCCGGCTGCCTGCGTGGCGCGGCTCAGGTGGCGGACAGTTCACCTTTCCCGGCTGCTTTGCGTACATGCACCCTACCCGCGCTGTTCTAGCCGGGACTTATCGGCCTGTTTATGTCTACTACCACTGCCCGCCCCAAAACCAAAAAGAAGCACCTGCTACCCTTGCAGGAAGCCCACGAGCTCTACAAAGACCCCGCCCGGCAGGCCGAGCTGGCCGGCCTGCGCTACTTCACCGATGCCAAGCCGGGCCTGACCCGCAAAGCCACCCGCACCGGCAACTTCAGCTACCACACCGTGGCCGGCGACAAAATCACCGACGAAAAAGTGCTGACCCGCATCCAGGGCTTCGTGATTCCACCGGCCTGGACGGAAGTCTGGATTTCGCCCTCGGCCAATACCCACTTGCAGGTGACGGGCCGCGACGCCAAGGGCCGCAAGCAGTACCTCTACCACCCCGCCTGGGACCAAGCCCGCAGCCTCACCAAGTTCAGCCGCCTGCGGGCCTTCGGCGAGAAGCTGGCCGACCTGCGCGCCCAGATGCACAAAGACCTGGCCCGCCCAGCGCTAGACAAACCGAAGGTGATGGCCTTGGTGCTCACGCTAATGGACAAGTCGTTTATCCGAGTTGGCAACCGTGAGTACGCCGAGAAAAACAAAACCTACGGCCTCACTACCCTCCGCGACAAGCACGTGCAGGTAAGCGGCGCCGACGTGCGTTTTGCCTTCGTGGGAAAGAAAGGCGTGGCCCATGACCTCACGCTGCACGACCGGAAGCTGGCCAAACTGGTGCAGAAGTGCAAGGAAATTCCGGGCCAGCACTTGTTCCAGTATTACACCCCCGACGGCCATCGACAGGAACTGGAGTCCGGCGACGTGAACGAGTACCTGCAGCAGGTAACGGGCCTCAAGCTTTCGGCCAAGGACTTTCGCACCTGGGGCGGCACAGTGAAGATGGTGGAGTGCCTGGAGCGGGTGCTGGATGAGGAGCCCGATTTTCCGAAGCCCAAGACCTTAAAGCGCGCCCTCAAGGACGTGGCTCACGACCTAGGCAATACGCCCACGGTGTGCTCGAAATACTACATCCACCCGCAGGTGATGGAGCTGTTCAACTCCGACAAACTCATCGACTACCTGCGCCGCCACGATGCCAACCCCGCCAAAAACGACCTGCTGACCCCCACCGAACACATGGTGCTGGAAATGTTGGCCGAGCTGGAAGGGAAATAAGGGGAATTAAAAATTGGGCCGTTCAACACTTCCTATCGGGAGAGGTTGAACGGCCCAATTTTTAATTCTCAATTTCTACTTGAAATCATCTTCCCGAGCCGTCCCGGTCGAAAGCGTGGCTTTCGACGCCGTGCGAGGTCTTGTCCTTGAGCTCCGGGGCGGGTTCGATGTCGTTGTTGCGGCTGGTGTCATAGAAGCGGGTTTTGCGTTGCAAGCCAGTCACCCTCGACGCGTCACGCACCTGGTCTTCATCGGGGCCGCCGTAGATGCTGATCAGCGGGCTGCGCCGCACAGTACCTCGCAGCTCAAATACGTCGTCGCCTTTGAGGCCGTGTAGCAGCACCTGGCGGGTGTCGGTAGGATTGAACACGCGGCGGTACAGCAGCGAATCGGCCCGTTTGGCCGGCGGGTCAATTTCATACACCGATACTACGGTGGTTGAGTCGGTGAGGCGTTCCACCACAAACCGCTCGTCGGCGTCGGTGCCGGCTACCAGCACCTCCTGGGCCCGCAGGGCGTAGTAGTCGGCTGCGGCCTGCGGAAGTTTGTCGCGGCGGGCGCGCAGGGCGGCTATCATTTGCGTGCCTTCCTGTGCGTACACCTCGCGGGGCAGACCCTGGCGTACCGCCTGCTCAATCACGGCATCCGTAAGGCGGCGCTGCAGGTCGCGGGCCGTGCTCATGTAGGTGGCCCGGTCCAGCTCAGTCAGCACGTGCTCGTCGATGTAGCGGGAATTGCGGGTGTAGCCTTCGATGCTTTGGTACTGCGGGCCGAAGGTGCGGAATTTGGCCACCGCCTTGCTGGCCAGCCAGGAAATCAGCCCGTCATCAAACCTGAAAAATACCTGGTCGCGGTCCTGCGGCACTGGCTCCCAGCGGGTGCGGCCGTCGGCCTGCGGATAGGCCGCCCAGGTCCACTGGCCCTCGTGCCGGTCCCAGTCGCCGAGCCACAGGTCGAGCAGGCGGGCACGCAGAAAGGAAGCTTCGTCGATGCGGTGCTTTGGCGATTGGTAGCGCTCAGCCAGCATATTGTCGCTTTCCTCCAGTTCGGTGGCGCCCGGCAGGCGCCCGGCAATATTTTGCCGGCCTTCCAGCTTTTCTTCCAGCAGCACCACTCGGCCCCGGTAGCGCTCCGAAGCCGGACCCAGGCCGGTTTCGTCGTTGCGCACGTAGTAGGCGCGCGGGTTGGTATGATGCAGCCCGGCGGCTTCGGCCAGCGGCGGTACCACAAAGGCTCCATAGGGGTGGCCGGCCGCCGTAGCGTCGCGCACCAGGTTCAGCACAAACGTGTGGCGCAGCACCTTGGGCAGCGTGCGGTAGGGGTCTTTGTCTACGGAGCGCAGAGCGTAGCCGCGGCCATCGGCCCCAACCACCGTCATGCTAATGGTTTGGAAGCCACCTCCCACCTTGCCGGCGCGCAGTCCGCCCGGCACAGTAGTGGCTGGGTTCAGTACAGGTAGCGTAACCGGCTGCACCCAAGCCGGGCGGTGGTGGCGGCCCAGCAAAACGCGGCCTAGCGCCCCCCGCCGGTAGTGGCGGCCGGCTGTTACCTGCGCACTATCGGCATCTGGCCGAAGGCTGGCTGTGTTCGGCCGGGCATCAGGCTGAAAAAATGTTTGGCGGGCGCAGCCAACCGTGGTCAGCAGCAGAAAAGGCAGAGCGTAGCGAGAAATCATGCGGGGCGGAATGCGCAACTGGAGTCCTTGAACGCAGATATGCCGCAGTAGTTAGGGTAATACCGAGCAGCAACGCTTGGGTGGCAGGCAGGTGCCCGATGCCAACCCCTGCGGCCGGGTTTACGCTATAAGGGCGGGCCATCTGTTCGGCTGTCATCTTACCGTTTTGCTGCGTGTCGTTTTTTTCACTGAATTCCCGCATTCTGATTGCCGGGGGGCTGTGTACAGCTCTGTTGTGCCACGCCTGCACGGCTCCGGCCGCGCCGCCGGCCCGGCCACAAGCGCGGGTCCTGTCCGACTCGACGGTGCAGGTGGCGGCCGGGCCGCAGTACGAACGCTCAAGCATCCATAATTTCTTCTGGGGCCGGCATTATCGGGCTCTGTGGGCACTGCCCGTCACGGTGCCTATCGTGCAGTTGCGCACGGCTGTGCCAGGGGGGCTGACGCCGGTGCAGGAAGGAGGGTCATTTCAAACCAAAAACCTGCGCCTCGTCGACCGCAACGGGGTGCAGTACGTGCTGCGCTCCGTCGATAAGGACGCTACCAAGGCCCTGCCGGAAGGGCTGCAGGACGGCCCGATTGGCCGACTAATGAAGGACCAGACCAGCGTCATCAACCCCTACGGGGCGTACATTGTACCGCGGCTGGCGCAGGCTGCCGGCGTCTACCACACCAACCCGCGGCTGGTGTACCTCGCCGACGACCCGGGCCTGGGGGAGTTCCGCCAGAGCTTCGCTAATGCGCTGTACCTACTGGAGGAGCGGCCTGAGGGCGACCAAAGCCTGGTGGCCAGCTTCGGCAACTCCACGCGGGTGGAAAGCTCCCGCAAAGTATTCACCAACCTGCTGGCCAGCCCGCAGTTTCGGGTGGATGCCCGCAACTATCTGCGGGCCCGGCTCTTTGATATGTGGCTCGGTGACTGGAGCCGCCGGGAAGACCAGTGGCGCTGGGCCAGTTTTGCCGCCCCCGACGGCGGAATCCGCTACCGGCCCATCCCGCGCGACCGGGACCACGCGTTTTTCAAGTTTAACGACGGCTTTTTCACCCATATCATCGGCTGGGTGAAATCCAACTACCAGACGTTTGATGAGCAAATCCGGCTGGCCGACGTGGAAGGCCTTAACCGCGCCGCGCGGCCCATGGACAAGTCGCTGCTGGTGTACCTCTCGCGCGAGGATTTCCGGCAGATTGCCGATTCGCTGCAGCAGCAGCTCTCGCCAACCGTGATACAGCAGGCGCTCAGCGTCTGGCCCAAGGAGGTGTATGGACTGGTAGGGCAGGAGTTCGAGCAGAAGCTCAATGGCCGCCGCAGCCAGCTGCCGGCCGTTGCCGATAAGTTTTACTCGCTGCTGGCGCGCAACGTAGAGCTGCCGGGCACCGACCGGCCAGAGCGTTTTGTGGTGGATGTGCCGATGCCGCAGCAGGTGCGTGTGCGCGTGTATCTGCGCCACGCCACCCACCCCGACAGCCTGGCTGGCCAGCGCACCTTCCGGATCGGGGAAACCAGCACCCTGAAGCTCTTTGGCCTGGGCGGTAATGATATTTTTGAGTTGCGTACCCTGCCTCCGTCCGGCATGACCTTACACCTCTACGATGGCGCCGGGCAGGATGTGGTGCTGGGGCCGGCAGCTCCCACTTCTACCCGCACCAAGGTTTTCGACAGCGGCGACGGCAACACACTGACCTTGCCCCGCACCGTGAAAGTGGAGAAGTATACGCCGGCGGCCAACGAGTTTGATGCCGCCGGCTGGCTGCTGCGGCACCGGCTGTATTAGCCTCGGCCCGGGCTTCGAAAGCTACTGCTGCCGGGTAGGTAGCAGAAGTGCATTTCCAGTGTACATTTGCGCCCCTTTCTGGTTGCTATGCTCGCACTTTCTGTTTCAGATTATCTGTCCGTCTCCTTTCGCCCCGACCTGAACATGCTGGTGGCCCGCTGGCTGCGGGAAGTTTCGGCGCCGGAAACGCGGGAGGGATACTACCAGATTTTGGCCGCCGCGCGCCAGACCAATTGCCCCTATTGGCTGCTCGATGGCCGCCGCCGCAAGCCAGCCGATGCCGCCACAACGCAGTGGGGATTTCAGGAGTTTTTTCCCACGCTGCGCAGCCAGCTGGGGCAGGATGCCTTCCTGAGCCAGTTGCTCTCGCCCTACTACCAGCAGATCACGCAGGAGCTGCCGGTGTTTCAGGAAAACGAAACCAGCCCCACCCAGACCTACCACATGCGGCGCTTCAACGACGAAGCCAGCGCGGTGCAGTGGCTGCGCGAATGCCAGCAGGCCGCCGGCCATAGCCCGGCCTAAGCCATAGTATTGCTCAGCAGCCAGCGGGTTGCCGAGTCATAATCCTGAAAGTGAGAGACGCGCAGCGCCACGCTGCCCCGCACGCGCTGCACCAGGTCGGTGGTAGCCAGCCGGTTGTATACATCGTGCGGGTTGATGATGGCGCAGTAGCGGTAGCCGCTTTCCTGCACGGCCCGCGGGGCCCAGTCGGTGGCCAGCCAGTCCTGGTCGTGGGGCATGATGGCCGGCATCATCTGGTTGTCGGACAGGACTTTGCTGAGCTGCGACTCTTTCAGCAGCTGTAGCAGCTGCTCATGCACCTCGCGCAGGCTGGCACTGAACATGGGCGTGGGCTGCCATTCCACCTGCACGTAGCGGCACGGGTGCTCGATGATGTTTGCTAGGCTGTTATGAAAATACAACGACTTCTGGTAGGGGTAGACTAGCTTATTCATGGGTAGAGTCCTGGTAAGTAGTAAAACCTATGCGTTGAGTAATTGTACATTCCTTAATTGTATGATAACCATGTATTTGGCGAAAAAATAGCTATTAATTAATTCGTTACGCTCAGTCATAGAATACAGCAGGTTAGTGGCCCAACAGGCAGGGCATGGCGGGCGGCGCGCCTTGGTGGCCCGCACCGCTGCTGCCAACTTCAGGACTCATAGGTAGTTGATTTATTTGTAAAATTTAAATAAATAATAGTAATTATAAAATGCCAGGGCAAAAAAATACTCCGCCGAGAGGGCGGAGTAAGAAGTCTAGCGGCTCCTAACAGATGCTATTTGAACACCTTAACCTTGTCTTTGTGCGAGGTGCGCAAATACTGCCGGATGATTTGCTGGGCGTCTTTATTGTCGTTGTAGCGGTTGATGACCTCCTTGAAATCGTCGAGGCGGCGGGCCGTGAAGGTTTCGGTATCCACGTAGCCGAAGCCGAGGTAGCGGCCATGCTCCACCACTACTACGGTCTTCTCGTCGTCGCGGCGGCCCTGCCCGATGACCACGAACGAGCCGTGCTCATAGGTGAAGCTCTCGATGGCTTCTTCCACCCGCTTGTTGTACTCCTCGGCGGGCTCCAGGCCCAGGCAGGCGCCCTTGCAGCGGTGCACCTGATAGTCAAAGCAGGAGCCATTGGTTTTGTACAGGTCACAGAGCTTCTGGCACAGGTTGAACTTCGATACCTTATGGAACAGAAAGCCTTTGGCCTTGAACTGATTGCCCAGTGCAATCAGCGGGTGTGAGTTGGAGTGGTCGTCGGCGCGGCCGTAGTAGAGGCGCTTATAGCCCTGCTCATCGGTGCGCAGGAAGATGCCAGCCGGAAACACCGAGCGCCGCAGCTTGCGGTTGTAAAGCGGCTTGAGGCGCTTGATTTCGTGCGATTCGTAGAGCAGTGCCACCAACTCCGAGCCCGTCAGTTCCCAGGTAATGTCCGAAATCGAGTTCTTGAACTCGATGCTTTTGCGCGACTTGTAGTCAATGGCAAAGTGCTGCTGAATCCGCTTGTAGATGTTGATGCTCTTGCCCACATAAATCACCTCGCCCTTCTCGTCGTGGAAGTAGTAGACGCCGGCCTCGTGCGGCAGCGAGGCCACTTTTTCAGGGGTAATGTTAGGTGGCAGCAGCGCCGTCCGGATGGCATCCTGCACGGCTTTCACCTTGCGGGCCGAAGGTTTTTTAGTGGCTACTACTGCCGGGGCGTCGGCGGAAGAGCTGGCCGGCAAGGCGCTGGGAGCCGTATGGGCAGCGCGGGCAGGCGCTCCGGCGGGGCGGCGTCCTGCCGGGGCGTTGGCATCCACGGCGGCCAAGGTATCGGCAGGGGAGAGGCCGGGCTGAGTCAGCGCCTCTTCCTGCTGGCTGATCTTGAGCAGCCGGTCGAAGAGGATGGCGGTAGCAGCGGCGTCGCCGGCGGCGCGGTGGCGGCCATTGAGCGGAATCCCAATGTTCTGGCACAGCTTGCCCAGGCTGTAGCTGGGCTGGCCCGGCATCAGCGAGCGGCTCAGGCGCACCGTGCACAGCGTTTTGCGCGAATATGTGTAGCCTAGGTCGCCAAATTCCTTTTTCAGAAACGAGTAGTCGAACCGCACGTTGTGGGCCACAAACACGCAGCCCTCAGTCATTTCCACCACCTTGCGCGCCACCTCATGAAATTTGGGCGCATCCTTTACCATCTCGTCGCTGATACCAGTGAGCTGGGTGATGAAAAAGGGTATCGGGCGCCCCGGGTTCAACAGGGTGTCGAACTGGTCGACCACCTTTTCGCCATCGTGAATGAAAATGGCAATTTCGGTGATGCGGTCCTGCGTGGGCTGGCCCCCGGTGGTCTCAAGGTCGATGATGGCGTACAAAAGCGGCGCGGTATCGGGTAAAAAAAGATGCTAAGCTAATTGGTAACAAAGATACACGCCCGGAAGGTTGCACGTGTTGGCTTAGTGAGAGTGCCAGGGGCCAAACGCAAAAAAGCCCGCACAAGGCGGGCTTTTCAGTAGGGAACTGCCAGGCAGTTCCGAAAGATTAGCGGCTGGCTTTCTGCTGGGTCACCCAGTTCTTGTCAGACAAGATGGCACCGTGCTGCTTTTGGATCACTTCACGAGCACCAGCTGGCAGCTCGTTTGATTTCAGGGCCGTTTCGTACGACTGCAGGGCCACCGAGTCGCCAGTTTCGCACTCACCCAGAATAGCCGAGTCGTCTTGGCCGGTTACGACCGATTTCAGATTGATCCAGCCACGGTGAACGGCGGCGGCGGCATCGGCAATTACGCCTTCTACCGTGCCTTCCTGCTCGGCCTGGATGCCCAGTTGCTGGGCGTGTTGGGTGAGTTCAGCGGCAAACTGCGCCCGGTGCTGGCTCATTTGGCTCAGCTTGGACTTCAGTTCGGCGTTGCTGACACCTTCAGCCGCTTCCTGATAGCCTTTGGCGGCAGTTTTGTTGATTTCTACGAGGTCGTTGTATGCGCGAGCGGTTTCGCCGGTGATAGCAGCCATGGTATGGTAGTTTGAGTGGGAGGAAAATTCCGAACCAAAGCAGGTCGGAACTGAGCAGGTATACTAAGGTGGCCGCGCGGGAGTTGTGCGCGGCCGGAATAAAATTCCGGCCTTCTGCACCAACTGCTTTAGTGCCGGCTGCCAGGGCAGGCGGTTGGGTGGCAAGGCCAGAAGCACTACTTTTGGCTGATTGATCCGGCCGTATTGCCGGCAGTTGTTGCCTTCCCAACCCTATGCCCCCGACGCCTGCCGTGCCTTCTCTGCCGTGCCTGCTGCCGCTGCCCTGCACTGGCAGCGCCGATACTGGCTTCACGGTGAGCGTGGCGTCTGAGGGGCTGCTGCCCTTTGCCGTGGCGCGCTCCTACTGGATTTATGACACGCCCAGCCAGGTACAGCGCGGCCACCATGCCCACCATACGCTGCAGCAGCTGCTCATCGCCGTGAGCGGCCGGCTCGATATCACGCTGGAAACGCCTGCCGGCGAGCAGCAGCACTTTGTGCTCGACCGGCCCGATTTGGGCCTTTACTTGCCAGGCCTTTACTGGCGCACCGTGCGTTTCCAAGCGCAGTCCGTGCTGCTGTGCCTGGTATCAGAGCCCTATTCAGAAGCTAGCTATATCCGTAACTATGCGGCATTTCGGGCGCTGGCCGCTACCGGTCAGTCAACGGGCGTGCCCATATGAGTGGCGCGCTGCATGCGGCTATCTGGGTAGAGAGGTACCAGCCCGGCCACGCCGCCGCCTGGGATGCCTTAGTGGCGGCCTCGGTTAACGGTCCTTTCCTATTTTGCCGCTCGTATCTGGATTACCACCACGACCGGTTCGAGGACTGCTCGTGGCTGGTGTGGCAGGGCGAGCGGCTACGGGCGGTGTTTGTGGCTGGTCGCGCCCGCACTGCTTCTGATTCCACTACGCTAGTAGCCCACCCCGGCCTGGCCTACGGCGGCCTCGTTACGGTCGGACTCGCTAAAACGCTCAATGTGCTGGCCTGGCTGGACGCGTTGCGCGAGGCTTGGCGGGCCGCTGGGTTTCGGCAATTGCTGCTCAAGCCGGTGCCCCGGGTGTTCTGCCGGCAGCCTTCCGACGCTGTTCTGTTCTGGCTGCACCAGCAGGGCGCCCACTTGGCGGGCCGCGAGTTGAACTCTGTCATCGACCTGACCCAACCCTTCCGCATTGGCACTTGGCGCCGCGGCAACCTGCGCAAGGCCCGCCACCACGGCGTGGTGGTAGCGTGCACGGCCGCCGATGCCGATTACGCAGCCTTTTGGGAGCTGCTGACGACCAACCTGCATCAGACCCACGGCCGCCTTCCGGTACATAGTCTGCCGGAAATCTGCCGCCTGCGCGACCAGAACCCTGGGCATCTGGAGCTGTGGGTGGCACGCTTGGGGGCTGAGGTAGTGGGCGGGGTGCTGGTTTTCCAAGATGTTCACCAGGGCTTTGTGCACACCCAGTACATCGGGGGCAGCCCGCGTGGTAAGCAGGTGGGGGCCGTGGATGCCGTGCTGGCCGAACTCCTTCGCTGCAAGCCAGCAGCGTTTCGGCGTTTGTCATTTGGCATTTCCACGGTGCAGGGTACCCTCAACTCAGGGCTATTAAACCAAAAAGAGGGTTTCGGTGCGGCGGCCGAAACCACAGACACCTACACCCTCGATTTGTAGAGTTAAGCCTTTCCGCTGGCTAACTGCGCGGTTTCACTAAAGCTGTCAGGTTTGGTTGGTGACGCGGTTCCAGAGTTTGCGAAAGCCGCCTGGTTCCTGACTGCCGGCCTTGGCCGAGTCTTCGCCATCGGCTGTGTCGCCGAGCAAGAAGCCCCAGGGCTCGGTGGTTTTGTTGGCATCGAGCACCACTTTAATCACGGCCATCAGCGGAATGCTTAGAATCATGCCCGGCGTGCCCCAGAGCTCCGCGCCCAGAATCAGGGCCAGGATGGCAGCCAGCGGGTTGATGCTCACCTGCGAGCCGGTAATCATAGGCGTAATAAAGTTGCCCTCCAGGAACTGCACCACCACAAACACCCCGATAACCAGGGCCGCCTGCACCGGCGAGCCGGTTTCCACCAGCGTGATGATGGCCGGAACCATGGCCCCAATCATGATGCCGATGTAGGGAATAATGGCCAGCACCGAGGCGAAGATGGCAAAGAAGATGGCAAACTTCACCCCCAGCACCAGCAGCCCGATTCCGTTGAGAATGGCCACGATGATAATCACCTTAATCAGGCCCGAAATGTAGGCCTGCACCACGGTCTGGATGTTGTCCACGGTGTGCAGCACCGACGTGCGCTTGTCGGGGGCCACAAAGCGGAACATGAACTGCCGCAGATGGTCGCGGTAGAGCAGCAGACAGAAGATGTAGATAAGCACCTGCGCCAGGTTGCCGAGCACGGCCGAGGTGGTGTTGAGCGTGGTGCCCAAGTACGAGCCGCCCGATTTCTTGAGGGCCTTGATGGACGTTTCCTTCAGGTCGTCTACGCTCATGGGCTCGTAGCCGAAGCGGTTGTGGGCCCACTGCTGCGCGCTGGTGAAAAACTCCATCATCTTCACCTGCAGCTTGGGAATCTCGTTTTTGAACTGCGCCAGCTGCGAGCCAAACCCGAGAATGATGCCCGTGAAGATGGCCAGCACCAGCAGCAGGCACACAATGATGGCCAGAATGCGCGGCACGCCCCGCAGCTCCAGCCACCGGCAGATGGGCAGCAGCAGCAGCGTGAATACCGCCGAAAACAGCAGCGGCAGCAGAATGTCGTCGAGCAGTCTCAGCGAGTAGACCAGCAGCACGGCCCCGAGCATGAAGAAAGCAAACTGCACAATGGGCGTCTGGCGCACCTCCGGAGTAGGTTTGTGGCCCGACGGCGGCAGGTGATGTTGGGTAGCGGGAGGGAACATTTACTAAAAAAATGGGAGTGAGAGAAGCGTGAAAGGGACCGTAAAGCCGCGTATGCGCAAAATATGTGGGAACAAACCCGTCCGGCGCTGGGTTTTCAGACAAGGAAATGCTAACTTCGCTAGCGTAAACAGCGCGCGGAAAACGCCGGTTTTCTGTGTTATTTTACCTTAAATTTCGATTTCCTGATTTCATGGCTGAAGAACTAGTACCCGCCACCACCCCCGACCACGGCTACACCGAAGACAGTATCCGCTCCCTGGACTGGCGGGAGCACATCCGGCTGCGGCCCGGTATGTACATCGGCAAGCTGGGCGACGGCTCGGCCTACGACGATGGGATTTACGTGCTGGTGAAGGAAGTGATTGACAACTCCATCGACGAGCACGTGATGGGCCACGGCCGCACCATCGAAATCAAGATTTCCGACCAGCGCGTGCAGGTGCGCGACTATGGCCGGGGCATTCCGCTGGGCAAAGTGGTGGAAGTGGTCAGCAAAATCAATACGGGCGGCAAGTACGACAGCAAGGTCTTTCAGAAATCTGTGGGCTTAAACGGGGTCGGCACCAAAGCGGTTAACGCGCTGAGCAATTACTTTTTGGTGCAGAGCGTCCGGGAGGGGCTGATGAAGTCGGCCGAGTTTGCCCAGGGCATCCTCACCAGCGACCCTAAGCCGGTGAAAACCAGCCAGCGCAACGGCACGCTCTTCACGTTCCAGCCCGACGATTCCATCTTCCGCAACTACCGTTTCATTCCGGAATACCTGGAAAACCAGATCTGGAACTACGTGTACCTGAATGCGGGCCTGACCATCAATTTCAACGGCCAGAAGTACTACTCCGAAAACGGCCTGCTGGATCTGCTGGCCCGTAAAATCGACCAGGAAAGCCGCCGCTACGACATCATCCACCTCAAAGGCGAGGACATCGAGCTGGCCCTGACCCACGGCAACGACTACGGCGAGGAGTATTACTCGTTTGTGAACGGGCAGTACACCACGCAGGGCGGTACGCACCTGGCGGCCTTCCGCGAGGCCGTGGTGAAAACCCTGCGCGAGTTTTACAAGAAGGAGTACGACGCCACCGACATCCGCGGCTCCATCGTGGCCGCCATTTCGGTGCGGGTGCAGGAGCCGGTGTTCGAGAGCCAGACCAAAACCAAGCTGGGCTCGATGAACATGGGCCCTGACGGCCCCACGGTTCGCGGCTTCATCCTCGACTTTGTCAAGGAGCACCTCGACAACTACCTGCACAAAAATCCCGCCGCCGCGGAGGCCCTCAAAAAGCGCATCGAGCAGAACGAGCGGGAGCGCAAGGACATGGCTGGGGTGAAGAAGCTGGCCAACCAGCGCGCCAAAAAAGCCAACCTGCACAACCGCAAGCTCCGCGACTGCCGCTTCCACTTCGGCGAAGGCAAGCAGGACGCCGAAGCCCTGACCACGCTCTTCATCACCGAGGGCGACTCGGCCTCGGGCTCCATCACCAAGAGCCGCAACGTGGAAACCGAGGCCGTATTCAGCTTGCGCGGCAAGCCGCTGAACTGCTTCGGGCTGAAAAAGAAAATTGTTTACGAAAACGAGGAACTGAACCTGCTGCAGCACGCCCTCAACATCGAAGAAGGCATTGAGGGGCTGCGCTATAACCGCGTGGTGATTGCCACCGACGCCGACGTGGATGGCATGCACATCCGGCTGCTGCTGCTCACGTTCTTCCTGCAGTTCTTCCCCGACCTCGTGCGCAACGGCCACGTGTTCATCCTGGAAACGCCGCTGTTTCGGGTGCGCAACAAGAAAACCACCATCTACTGCTACACCGAGCAGGAAAAGCAGGCCGCCATGCGCCAGCTGGGTCGCAACCCCGAAATCACGCGCTTCAAAGGCCTCGGCGAAATCAGCCCCGACGAGTTCGGCAAGTTCATCGGCGACAACATCAAGCTGGAGCCTGTGATTCTGCAGTCTGACCGCTCGATTCAGCAGGTGCTGACCTACTACATGGGCAAGAATACGCCGGCCCGCCAGGAGTTCATCATCGACAACCTGCGCCTGGAAAAAGACCTGGTGACCAGCGACGTGCTGCCGCTGGCCGAAGTGGCCGAGGAAGACCTGGCGTAACGCAGAACGTCATGCGGAGCGCAGCCGAAGCATGACGCGCTAGAATAAGTAATTCAACCTTCGGGCGCTTGCCTGAGCCCCGGAGAGAGGTACAAGAGCAATAATTCCCCATGTCAGAAGAAACCAATCCCCAGACCCCTGATTCCGAAGAGCAGCCCAACCTGTTTGGCGCCGGCGATTCGGTGGAATTCGGGGCCACGCCGGCCGCGCCGGCCGATGCGGAAACCCCGGCCGACGAGGCCGCGCCGTCCGTGGTGAACGAGTCCGGCGAGCTGCTGCTGGCCGAGTCCAGCGCCGACGTACACGCCGTGACCGAGCCGGAGCCGATTGCGCCGGCCGAGGAAGCCGAGGAGGAGCCCAAGTTCGCGCCCGGCGAAACCATCCACGACGTGGCCACCGTGAACGGCATGTACCAGAACTGGTTTCTGGACTACGCCAGCTACGTGATTCTGGAGCGCGCCGTGCCGGCCATCGAGGACGGCCTCAAGCCCGTGCAGCGCCGCATTCTGCACGCCATGAAGGAAATGGACGACGGCCGCTTCAACAAAGTGGCCAACGTCATCGGGCAGACCATGCAGTACCACCCCCACGGCGACGCCAGCATCGGCGACGCCATGGTGAACCTGGGCCAGAAGGACCTGCTCATCGAAACCCAGGGCAACTGGGGCGACATCCGCACCGGCGACGGCGCGGCGGCTCCGCGTTACATTGAGGCCCGCCTGAGCAAGTTTGCGCTGGACGTGGTGTTCAACCCCGACATCACGGAGTGGCAGATGAGCTACGACGGACGCAAGCGCGAGCCGACCACGCTGCCCGTGAAGTTCCCGCTGTTGCTGGCGCAGGGCGTGGAAGGCATTGCCGTGGGCCTGAGCACCAAGATTATGCCCCACAACTTCCGCGAGCTGTGCAAGGCCAGCATCGACGTGCTGCGGGGCCGGGAAATCCAGCTGTTTCCGGACTTCCCGACCGGCGGCCTCTGCGACGTGACCAACTACAACGGCGGCTTGCGCGGGGCCAAAATCCGGCTGCGCGCCACCATCGAGAAGGCCGACAAGACCATGCTGGTCATTCGCGACATTCCGTACGGCACCACCACCACGGCGCTGATGGAAAGCATCGTGAAGGCCTCGGAGGCCAACAAAATCAAAATCCGGAAGGTGGTTGATAATACGGCCGCCGAGGTGGAAATCCAGGTGCACCTGCCCACGGGCGTGTCGCCGGACCTCACCATGGACGCGCTGTACGCCTTCACCGACTGCGAAATCAGCATTTCGCCCAATACCTGCGTGATTATCGAGGATAAGCCGCGCTTTGTGGGGGTGGAGGACATGCTCAAGCTCAGCACCCAGAAAACGGTGCGCCTGCTGGAGCGTGAGCTGGAAATCCGGCAGGACGAGCTGCAGGAAAAGTGGCATTCGGCGTCGCTGGAGAAGATTTTCATCGAGAACCGCATCTACCGCAAAATCGAGGAGTGCGAAACCTGGGAAGACATTCTGCAGACCATTGATGCCGGCCTGAAGAAGTTTGTGCGCATTGAAGGGGAGAAGCCCAAGGCCAACGACACCCGCATTGTGCTGCGCCGCGCCATCACCGAGGACGACCTCACGCGCCTCACCGAAATCCGCATCAAGCGCATCAGCAAGTTCGATGGCTTCAAGGCCGAGGAGTACATCCAGCGCCTGGAAACCGAGGTGGCCGAGGTGGCCGACCACCTCGTGAACCTCACGCGCTACGCCATCAACTACTTTGAAGGGCTGCTGAAAAAGTACGGCCAGCACCGCGAGCGGAAAACCCAGCTGCGCACCTTCGACCTGGTAACCGCTCAGAAAGTGGCCGTGGCCAACCAGAAGCTCTACGTGAACTACGCCGACGGCTTCATCGGCTACGGCCTCAAGAAAGACGAGAAGGCCGTGACCGTGTGCGACTGCTCGGACCTCGACGACATCATCGCCATCCGGCGCGACGGCACGTTCACGGTCACGAAAATCGCCGAGAAGACTTTCGTGGGCAAGGACATTCTGCACGTGGGCGTCTACAACAAGAACGACGACCGGCTGGTGTACAACATGGTGTACCAGGACGGCGCTTCGGGCATCAGCTTTGCCAAGCGCTTCCTCGTCACGGGCATCACCCGCGACAAGGTGTACGACCTGACCAAGGGCACTAAAGGCACCAAAACGCTCTACCTGACGGCCAACCCCAACTCCGAGTCGGAAATTGTGGGCATCCAGCTGTCCGACAAGGCCCCGGCCCGCGTGAAGCAGTTCGACTTCGACTTTGCCGAGCTGGCCATCAAAGGCAAAGGCTCGATGGGCAACATCGTCACCAAGCAGCCCATCAAGAAAATAGTCCAGAAAAGCCTCGGCGACTCCACCCTGGGCGGCCGGGAAGTGTTCTTCGACTCGGTGGTGGGCCGCCTCAACACGGCCGGCCACGGCCGTTACCTGGGCACCTTCGATACCGACAACACCATTCTGGTGGTGTTCAAGGATGGTTCCTACGAGCTGACCGCGCCCGACCCGGCCATTCACTTCGACGTGCCCAACATTGTGCTGCTGCGCAAGCTGGAGCCCGATACCGTGCTCAGCACCGTGTACATGGAAGGTGAAACCAAGGTGCACTACGTGAAGCGGTTCAAGATTGAAACCAGCACGGTGGCCAAGCGCTTCACGTTCATTTCCGAAACCAAAGGCTCCAAGATGCTGGCCGTAACGGCCAACCCCGAGCCGCAGGTGGAAGTGAAGCTGCAGCGCGACAAGAAGGCCGATAAGGAAACCGAGAAAATCAGCCTGCACGAGTTTATCGACGTGAAAGGCTGGAAGGCCATGGGCAACAAGCTCAACTACTTCCGCATCCACGGCCTCACGCTCCTCACCGACGAAGGCCCCGAGCCCGAACGCCGCGAGGTAAAGCGCAAAGCCGGCCCCGCCACACTGCCCCGGCCGGCGGCCAGCCCCGCCCCGCCGGAAACGCCGCTGCCCGAGCCCACCGGCGACGTGGATATTTCGGAAGCCGACATTGCGCAGGCCCAGGCCATTCTCAAAACGCCCAAGTCGCAGCTCAAGCTGTTTTAAGCGCCAAAGCAGCAGCAATCCGCGGTTCGCTAACTGATTCGGCCACAACTCCGGGCCTGCTGCCTGCCTTCTGTAAAGCCTCACCGGCCCGGCTGGTGAGGCTTTTTTGCGTTTACGGCCGGCGGCCGGGCCAAGAATGACCGCCGGGGCGGGCGGGTATTTGGAGCTTTGCCCTGAAAAATCTCAGCTTTACAGTTCGGATTGTAGCTGCTTAGGAATGGGAATGCCGATTGGCCGGATGATTTTGCTGGTGAGTGTGCTGCTGGGGCTGCAGGTGGCGCCCGCGGCAGCGCAGTTCCGCAAGCCCAAACCCAAGCTGGTGGTGGCTCCCCAAGTCCCGCCGCCCGCCGAGGTGCTGCGGCTGCTGGCAGAAGCCCGGACGCTGCAGGCCCAATACAAGGAGTCGGAGGCGCTGGGCAAGTACGAGCAGGTGCTGGCCCTCGCCCCGGCCACCTACGAGGCGCTGTGGCAGGCCGCCGTGCTCAGCGTCCGGATTGGGGCACGCTACACCGACGAAACCCGCAAAACCGCCTACTTCTCCACGGCCCGGCTCTACTCCAGTCGGGCCCTGGTGGTGCGGCCTGATGGCGCCGAAAGTAATTACGCCGAGGCGCTGGCCCTGGCCAACCAGGCCACGTTGCTCACGGCTCGCAGCCGGCTGCTGTCGTACAAGGTGATGAAGCCGCACGTGTTTCTGGCCGTGCAGCAGCGGCCCGATTTCGCGCCGGCCTGGCAGCTGCTGGGCCGCTGGCACTACCGCGTCGACCACTACAACCTGCTGGAGCGGATTTTCAGCCGGGTGTTTCTGGGTGGCATGCCCACCGGCGCCAGCACCAGCGCGGCGCTGGAAGCCCTGACCAACGCCCACACCCTCGACCCGCAGCAGATTCAGTACGCCTACGACCTGGCCCGCGTGCACCTCAACCAGGGCCACCAGCGCCAGGCCGTGGCCGCCCTGCAGGATGCCGTGTCCCTGACGCCCGTAACGGCCGAGGAGCTGGAAGTAAGCCGCCGCTCCCGCAATCTGCTTACCCAGCTCAACCGGCGGCTGGTGAAGCAGGTGCAGCGCCATATCCGGGCGGTAGAGTAGAGGTGGGCCCCTGGCTGAGCGGCGGTGCCGGCTGCGTATCTTTGCTGCTGATGCCTGCTTTTTCTTCTGCCTCTGCCTTTCTTGCGCGTGCCGCCCGGCCGCTGCTGCCGCTGGCGGTGCTGCTGGCCACGGCCTGCGGCACCTCCGTGCCCGACCAGCCCGAAACCATGGTGAACCTGGCCACGGTGCAGAGCGGCCCCCGCATTCAGGCCGAAGAGCTGGAGGGCGCCATTGCCCGCCAGCCCCGCAATGCCTCGCTCTACGCCCGCCGGGCCGCCTTCCGGCTCGATGCTGGCCAGCTGGAGCCCGCTCTGCGCGACGTCAACGAAGCCCTGAACCTCGACGACACCAAAGGCGAGTTCTACTTCATTAAGGCCCGCGCCCTGCGGTTGCAGGGCAAGCTGCAAAGCGCCTTGGCTGCGGCCGATGTGGCCTCGCGCCGGGGCTACGCCTCCGCCGAGCTGAACCTGCTGGTAGGCGAAACCCACCTGGCCGCCCGCGAGTACCAGACCGCCGTCGATTACCTGGACCGGGCCCTGCAGCAGGAACCCGACCACACAGCGGCCCTCTTCTACAAAGGCATGGCCTACGTGGGACTGCGGGATACGGCCCAGGCCTTGGACTACCTGCGCGCCAGTCTGGCCCGCGACCCACGCCAGCCCGAAACCCTGCACCAGCTGGCTTTTCTGTCGAATGCCTACCGCCAGCCGGCCAACGCCGCCGTGTATGCGGCCCGCGGCCTGAAAGTGGCCCCCACCTTCGGCCCGCTCTGGTACGACTACGGCCGGCAGTTTGAGCTGCAGAACCAGCCCGACAGCGCCGTGCGCATCTACACCCGCGCCGTGCAGCTCGATACCACCTTCTACCGCGCCGACTACCGGCTGGGCCTGGCTTCTTACAAGGCCCGCCGCTACGCCGAGGTGGTGCTGCACCTGCAGCGGGCGCTGCGCCGCTCGCCGCGCCTGGCCGGGGCCCGGCAGATGCTGGCCGAGAGCTTCGAAAGCCTGAGCCGCTATCCGGAAGCCGCCGCGCAGTACCGCCTGCTGGTGCAGGAAAACCCCGGCAACCGCCACTGGACCTACAAGGCCTGGAAAGTGGGCAACCGGGCCCGCGGCATCATCGTCAACGAAACGCCGGTCAGCCGGCCGGTCGTGGAGGCCGTGGAGCCCATCAGCACCCAGCGGCCGCTGTCGGGGTTTTAGGCGGATAATGGGCTAAGTAAGGAGGTAGATTAGCGGGTTGATTGAGCCATTCAGGGCGGTCAGCCTACCTGATTGGGCCTCTTTTCTGTTTTTCGATTTCCCCATTTCCGTACCTTGCGGGCTCACGGCTGCTTGTATAGCCATAATCCCCCTTCTTTTTTTATGCTCAACATCACCCTCCCCGACGGCTCGGTGCGCCAGTTTGTAGATGGCGCCACGGGCTACGACGTTGCCGCCGGCATCAGCGAAGGCCTCGCCCGGAATGCCCTCGGCGTGCGCGTCAACGGCGAAGTGCGCGACCTGCACCGCCCCATTGAACAGGATGCGCAGGTTGCCATCCTGACCTGGAACGACTCCGAAGGCAAAGCCTCGTTCTGGCACTCCTCGGCTCACCTCATGGCCGAAGCCCTGGAGGCGCTGTATCCCGGCGTGAAGCTGGGCATCGGCCCCAGCATCGAAAACGGCTTCTACTACGACATCGACCTCGGCGAAGGCCGCACGATTTCCACCGACGACCTGCCGGAAGTCGAGAAGAAAATGCTGGAGCTGGCCAAGAAGAAAAGCCAGTTTGAGCGCAAGGAAGTAAGCAAGGCCGACGCCATTGCCTACTTCACCGAAAAGGAGGACCCTTACAAGCTGGATCTGCTGGAGCGCCTGGAAGACGGTTCCATCACCTTCTACACCCAGGGCGACTTCACCGACCTCTGCCGCGGCCCCCACATCCCCGATACCTCGCCCATCAAGGCTGTGAAGCTGCTCAACGTGGCCGGAGCCTACTGGCGCGGCGACGAGAAGAACAAGCAGCTCACCCGCATCTACGGAATCACCTTCCCCAAGGCCAAGGAGCTCACCGAGTACCTGGAACGCCTCGAGGAAGCCAAGCGCCGCGACCACCGCAAGCTGGGCAAGGAGCTGGAGCTGTTCACGTTTTCGGAGAAAGTAGGAGCGGGGCTGCCCCTGTGGCTGCCTAAAGGCACGGCCCTGCGCGAAAAGCTGGAGCAGTTTCTGCGCCGGGCCCAGCTCAAAGCTGGCTACCAGCCCGTCGTGACGCCCCACATCGGCTCCAAGGAGCTCTACGTGACCAGCGGCCACTACGAGAAGTACGGCGCCGACTCGTTCCAGCCCATCAAGACGCCCAACCCCGGCGAGGAGTTCTTCCTCAAGCCGATGAACTGCCCCCACCACTGCGAAATCTACAAGAGCAAGCCCCGCTCGTACCGCGACCTGCCGGTGCGACTCGCCGAGTTCGGCACGGTGTACCGCTACGAGCAGAGCGGTGAGCTACACGGCCTGACCCGCGTGCGCGGCTTCACCCAGGATGACGCCCACATTTTCTGCCGCCCTGATCAGGTGAAGGAGGAGTTCCTAAAGGTGATTGACATCGTGCTCTACGTCCTCAAAGCCCTCGACTTCCCTGATTTCACGGCTCAGATTTCGCTGCGCGACCCCGAAAACAAAACCAAGTACATCGGTTCCGACGAAAACTGGGCCCGCGCGGAGCAGGCCATTATCGAAGCCGCGGCCGAGAAAGGCCTGAGCACGGTGACGGAGCTGGGCGAGGCGGCCTTCTACGGCCCCAAGCTCGACTTCATGGTGCGCGACGCCATCGGCCGTAAGTGGCAGCTGGGTACCATTCAGGTGGACTACAACCTGCCCGAGCGGTTCGAGCTGGAGTACGTGGCCCCCGACAACTCGCGCCAGCGCCCCGTCATGATTCACCGGGCCCCGTTTGGCTCGCTGGAGCGCTTCGTGGCCGTGCTAATTGAGCACTGCGGCGGCAACTTCCCGCTTTGGCTCTCGCCCGAGCAGTTTGCCGTGCTGCCCATCTCGGAGAAATACCACGACTACGCCCAGCAGGTGTACGATCAGCTCACGCAGGCCGAGCTACGCGGCACAGTAGACCACCGCGACGAGAAAATTGGCCGCAAAATCCGCGACGCGGAGGTGTCGAAAGTGCCTTACATGCTCATCGTGGGCGAGAAGGAGCAGGCCGAAGGCATCGTCTCCATCCGCCGCCACGGCCAGGGCGACGTGGGCGCCATGCCCATTGCGGCCTTCATTGCTGATTTCCAGCAGCAGGTCCAGGACATGATGGACGGCAAAAAATAGCGTTGTTCCACGTTTCTGCCCCGAATAAACAGGCCGCTGATGCAGCACGCATCAGCGGCCTGTTTGCTGCCGGCGCCACCCGCAATTCAGTCGTTTTGCAAGCGCGTAGACCCGAGAAAGACAGCCTTTTCCGGCAATTTTATATAGTCTTTCTTGAGCGTTCAGAAAAAATGCCGGATATTCGCACGCTGATTGAACCCATCAGGCACCCCCGGTGTCTTGTCAATCCTAGCTAAAACCGACGTTCACCTAAAGGAGAAACAGCCATAGCAACCCCCAACCGCCGTTATATTCCTCGCGCCCAGGTCGAGGAGCCGTTCAAAATCAATCAAAAGATTACGGCCCGCGAAGTCCGTCTTGTTGGCGACAACATCGAACAAGGTATCTATCCAATTGAGCAGGCCCGGCGCTTTGCTCAGGAGCAGAACCTCGACCTCGTGGAAATTTCGCCCACGGCTGTACCGCCCGTGTGCCGTGTTATCGACTACTCGAAATTCAAGTACGAGCAGAAGAAAAAGACCCGCGAGCTGAAGGCCAAGCAAACCAAGGTTGTCATCAAGGAAATCCGTTTCGGACCCAACACCGACGACCACGACTTTGCTTTCAAGCTCAAGCACGCGCAGGAATTCCTGCGCGAAGGGGCCAAGATCAAGGCGTATGTGCATTTCGTAGGCCGGAGCATCGTGTTCAAGGAGCGGGGTGAAATCCTGCTGCTCAAGTTCGCTCAGGCCCTCGAAGACCTTGGCAAAGTAGAGCAACTGCCCAAGCTGGAAGGCAAGCGCATGTTCCTGTACCTGGCGCCAAAGGCCATCGTGCCTGCCAAGCCCGCCAGCAAGCCCGCCGCCCCGAAAGAAGGTGGTAAGGAAGCTCCGAAAGAAGCCAAGCCTGCTGCTGCCCCAGCTGAAAAGCCCGCTGAATAGCTTTTGCGGGGCTTCGGCCCCATTGTACGCTGGCGCACCGGCCCTAGGCAGCCGACCGCCGCAGTTTTTCACCCTTTTTTCATCACCACAATGCCGAAAATGAAAACCAAGTCCGGTGCCAAGAAGCGTTTCTCGCTGACGGGTACGGGCAAAATCAAGCGTAAGCACGCTTACAAGAGCCACATCCTGACCAAGAAAACCACCAAGCAGAAGCGTGCCCTCACGCACGTTGGTCTGGTTAGCTCGGCTGATATGAACCGCGTAAAAGACATGCTTACGATTTAATTAGTAATTAAGAATCAGTAGTTAAGCGTGCTTTGATGCCTGACTGCTGATTGTCAATTATTAATTCATTTTTTCCACCAGGCGTCCGGCTGAAATAAAAGATGCGGCATTAACCCGCCGCCGGCCGCCAAAAAACAACTGGTTATGCCAAGAAGTGTCAACCACGCGGCCTCGCGCCACCGTCGGAAAAAGATTATGCGTTTGGCAAAAGGCTATTATGGCCGTCGCAAAAACGTTTGGACCGTTGCTAAAAACGCCGTTGAGAAAGGCCTGCTCTATGCTTACCGTGACCGTAAGGTTAAGAAGCGTGAGTTCCGTGCCCTCTGGATCCAGCGTATCAACGCTGGTGCCCGTGAGCATGGCATGTCCTACTCGCAGCTGATGGGCGGCCTGAAGAAGGCTGGTATCGACCTGAACCGTAAAGTTCTGGCTGACCTCGCCCTGAACCACCCGGCTGCCTTCAAAGGCATCGTGGAGAAAATCAAGTAAGCTCCCCGGAGCCTATTTACTAAAAGAGCCTGATCGGATAGATCAGGCTCTTTTTTTATGCAGCTAGTTTACAGTTTCTGCTGCTACAGGCAGGGCAGCCCGTAAGCGTAGGCGAATGGTTGTCGGGGTCCGTGCAGCAACAGAGGCGCTTTATTTGGTGCGCCCTGCCTCCATCTGTGCAGCCCGAAGCCAATCCTGCGCTTCCTCAGCATTGCTGAACATACGCATGTGGAGGCGCCCGCCAATGCCTAAAAACATAGAACGAGCCGAGTCAGCGGCCAACGACTCGGCACTTACGATATGAGCGAAATGGGTCAGGCCGGCTTCCGTGGCGCGAGGCGCCCAGTTAGTGGCAATCCATTCTACGGCATGGTCCCAGGGGCCCAGCACCTGCCGGTTGTCGTTGAGCAAATAAGCGCAATGGTTTTCGCGGATCGGAAACAAGCACGCATCGGCCCCAGCCAGAACCCCGGTGTATGTCTGATAGCCAATCCAGTTGTTGTGTACCCACCGATTGGCGGCATCATAGTCGATGGTCAGGTAGACCTTGCCGAAACCATTGGTTAATTCGGTGAGCATAGGTTCAGTGGGTAGAATATGGGCAGGTGTTGACGAAAATGTGGAGTGTAGCAGCTAAGCTGGGGCCAAAGTGGCACTTGGCGCCCTAGGCTCGCTACCAATTACAAAGCTACATCTATATACGGCTGGCACCAACCGAAGTGAAATGCCAGTGAAAGAGGACCGGCAAACATCCTGATTAACACAGAACGACAAAGCCCTTTCTTGCTGCAATAAGGGGCTTTTTGCAAGTTGCGAGTGACCTCCTCCCAATTGCTGGACCGGCCCGCAGTAGAGAATCAGGCGTTCTGAAGCTCGACAGTAGTGGCTACCGCCATGACCTGATCGGGCGTTAAATTCTGTAACGAGCTGTGTGGTCGGAAGCTGTTATACTCCTGCCGCCACTGCTCGATTTTCTCCTGCGCGTCCGTCGGCGATAGGAACCAGTGTACGTTCAGGCACTCGTCCCGAAAACTACCGTTGAACGACTCAATATACGGGTTGTCCGTCGGTTTGCCGGGCCGCGAGAAGTCCAGCGTGACCCGCTGCTCATAGGCCCATTTATCCAGCGCTTTACTGATAAACTCGCTGCCGTTATCGACCTGGATGCGCTCAGGTACTACGCCTACCAGTTCTGCAGGCTGCTCATCACAGCCACCACGTCTTCGCCTTTCAGCGACTGCCCCACATAAATGGCCAGGTACTGGCGACTAAAGTTATCGACAATCGTTAGGGCGCGAATCTTGCGCCCATCGAAGAGCTGTTCCGCTACGAAATCCATGCTCCAGCTCTGATGCGGCCGCTGCAATTCGACCCGCTCCAGACGGTGCGCCGCGGCCTGGCTGCGCTTGGGACGTTTGCTGCGTAAATGCAGCCCTTCCAGGCAGTAGAGGCGGTGGACGCGCTTGTGATTGTCCGGCCAGCCTTCCCGTCGCAGCAATGTAAACAGGCGCTGGCAGCCGTAGCGCACCCGTATCTGGGCTAGCTCCCGCAACCGCCGGCGCAGCACCGTGTCGTCCCGCCCGTGCGGTCGGTAGTACCAGCTCGAGCGCTGCAGCGATACGACCTAGCAGGCCCGACGGGTCGAGATGCGGTAGGCGTCGATCAGGTGGTGAGCCGCGTGTCGACGCTGCACGGGCTTCAGAACTTTTTTTTGAGCACGTCCTGCAGCATCTGCTTGTCTAGGCTCAGGTCGGCCACCAGCTGTTTGAGGTGCAAATTCTCTTCTTCCAACTGCTTCAGGCGGCGTAGCTCGGGCACGCCCAAGCCACCGTATTTGTTCGTCCAGTTATAGTACGTGGCCTCGCTGATGCCCATCTTCCGGCAGACTTCCGCGACGGCTACGCCCGTGTCCGCCTGGCGCAGAGCAAACACGATCTGGGCCTCGGTAAACTTCGTCTTCCTCATGGCACGTGTCTCTTGGTTTAAGATACGACAAGGGCCTGTTTTCTCTACTTTACACCGGTCCGGTTTTATGGGAGGAGGTCAATTGGGAGGAAGACAGCCGGCCAACCGATCCATCAGCTTGCAGGACGGTTTGTTCGTGATCAAACACACTTTTAGTCTGGATGGCCTGGGCAACCCAGGCCAGCACCTGAGGCTGCTCTGTAACCGGAATATAGGTCGTAAGCCACGTATCGGACGGGGCCAGTGTGTCGGTTAGAAATGTCTTGCCGACCAAGCGGTACATCAAGCGCCAGTCAGCGCTCATTTTATATACAATATCAAAGCTCGCTGCCAAGAGAAAAGCGAAACTCTTCCTGAGAGTTAAGCAGATGAGGTTCGGCAAAGAAATTGGGAGGTAAGGTGTTTTCCATAAGAGAAGCAATAAACCGTCAGTAAATAGGTGCTTATCTCGGTTTGCCACAAGCTGGACGGTACTCATACATACCATCAAGATAGGGGAGGGCGCTTATAATCTGTGGCATGATTCGCGAACGGGAGCACTAAATCTGCTTCGTGTTGTAACCAAAAAACATCGATTTCTGGGCATTTTCAGCACTCGCTTCCACAGCCTCAAAAATGCGGTTTTTCGGGGCCTTTTTGCTGCTCTTTTTTGGATAGTGGTTTTGTAGCTTTGAGTCTACTATCTGCTTCATGCCGTAGTCTGCCCACCATCCCATTTACTTTGAGGATGCCTTGGGCCGGATCCTGGAACATCCCGATGGCTATGCCTGGGTACTGTACAAGGAGTCGCCCCGGGAACTAACGGAATTTTGGGCTCTGCTCACGCACCTTGGCCAGCTGCTGCTGCGCCGCCAGTGGCGCCGCATTCTGGTAGACATGCACCTGATCCAGCCCTTATCAGAGCCAGAGAAGCAGTTTCTGGTAGACGAATGGTACACCCGTAAAATTGCCCGCCCCGAGCACGTGTGCGTGGCTTACGTGGTAGCGCGTGATGCCATTGCCAGGCTATCCATTCATCAGATTCAGGCGGAGGCCCGGAAGCAGAATAAGTCGGATGCGTTTCAGACACTGGCCGAGGCGCAGGCGTATCTGCTTTCCTGCCCCATCTAATAGCTGCTCTACATAAAAGCAGCCCTCCACGTGCGCGTCAGCACCCGCGACAAGGGCCAAGACAACGAGAGCCTGCTGCAGGCCTTCGCCGAGCCGCTGGGCTACACTGTCTATTAAAGAGTACCACGACACGGAGTCGGGCGACAAGGACGAGCGGCCTTCCTGCAGCAGCTGAATCTCCCGGAGCTTGTCTTTGCTCACCTGCCGCCAGTCCCGCAGCGGGGTGTGCTTATTTATGCCCGTGAACTGCTTTCAGACGAAGTCCTGCTTGTCTCTGTCCCAGATTCGGTAGCCTGTATGCCACCGCTTGCTCAGGCCTCCGTTAGCGCCAGACAGCCGGGGCTCATACTCTGGCGGGTACATGAGGTTGTGATAAAACGATAAACCGTAATAAAAAAAGCCCCTTCCTGCTATAGAAAGGGGCTTTTTACAAGTAGCGGGGACGAGAGTTGAACTCGTGACCTCAGGGTTATGAATCCTGTGCTCTAACCAACTGAGCTACCCCGCCGGGTTTTTGGTGCTGCAAAGGTAAGAACAAGATTTGTTCCGGCACAAGCCCTGAAGCAAAAAAAACCCGTGTATATTGCTTCCCTATGGTCTTTGGTGAATGCTGCGGACCAATAATTTCCTAAGTCTGTTCTGCTTATGCCTCTTTCTGCCACTCGTCACAAACATCGGTTTACCGTCGAATTTCCCATAAACGCTTCCCCCAAAATCCTGTATCCCTATTTGGCGTCTGCCTCCGGGCTGTCGCAGTGGTTCTGCCAGGATGTGCGCATCGACGAAGATCACCGCTTTAACTTCATTTGGGACAACCAACCGCACTTTGCTGAGATGAACTCGCACCGCACCAACCGTTCGGTGCGCTACGTTTTTCTCGACCAGAACAAGCGGCACACACCGGATGCTAACTACCTGGATTTCACTTTGGAAGAATCGCAACTGACGCAGGAAGTGTATCTGCGGGTGCTGGACTACTCCGAGGAAACCGACGACGATGAGCTGCAAGGCATGTGGGAAGGCCTGATTGTGAAGTTGCGTGAACTGGTAGGCGGGTAAGCGGGTTTTACGCAGTAGAAAAGCGGAGCGGACGCGAAACGGACAGTATCTTCGTTTCCGTTCCGCTCTTTTTTGTGGCCCATTTCCGCCTGCGCGCCCGGTCGCTGCTCCTGCATGAAAAAACTCGATAAGCTTATTCTGAAGGCCTTCACGGGGCCGTTTGTGCTCACGTTTGCGGTGGTAGAGTTCATTCTGCTCACGCAATACATGCTGAAATACCTCGATGACCTGGTGGGCAAGGACCTGGGGATTGAGGTGATTGGGCAGCTGCTGTTCTTTTTCGCGGTGCTGATGGTGCCGGTATCGTTGCCGCTGGCCGTGCTGCTCTCCTCGCTAATGACCTTCGGCACGCTTGGCGAGCACCACGAACTGACGGCCATCAAGACTTCGGGCATTTCGCTGACCCGGATTCTGCGGCCAGTGCTGCTGACTAGTTTGGGGCTGATGGTGGGAGCCTTCTGGTTCAACAACACCATCGTTCCCAAAGCCAACCTGAAAGCCTACAGCTTGCTCTGGGACTTACGGCAGCAGAAGCTGGCCCTCGATATTCGGCCCGGCGTATTCTACAGCGGCATCCCTGGCTATACCATCAAGGTGAACGACAAGCAGGGCGAAGACGGTGAAATCCTGATGGGCATTATGATTTACGACCACACCCAGGGCTCGGGCAACATGCGCGTGATTCTGGCTGATTCGGGCCGCATGTTCACGCGCTTCGGCGGGCAGTATCTGGGCCTGGAGCTGTTCCGCGGGCAGAGCTATGTAGAGCAGCCTGATGCGCGCAGCCGCTCCGGGGCCACGTTCATTCGGCAGGCCTTCAACCGCAACATGATTACGTTCTCGCTGAAATCATTCGACCTGAACCGGACGCAGGTGGAGCTGTTTTCGCAGAACAAGATGATGAAAAACATTCCGCAGCTGGAATCTTACATCGACTCGCTGCAAGGGCGGCTGCACACCGAACGGGAGCAGGTATCGCGCCAGTTGGCGCCGTATTATTCCTATTTGCGCTTCGACACCACGGGCCAGGCTCAGAACCGCCGAGCCGAGCCGATTCAGGTGGCGGAAACCCGTCTGCCGGCCGTCAATGTGAGCGTGCTGGAACAGGCCACCAACCGCGCCCGCAACGTGCGGGCCTTTGCCGGCACCACTGGCGAGCGGCTGGCCAACCTAGCCAAAGAGTCGGGCAATTACCGCATCGAAATCTACCGCAAGTATGTGCAGTCGGTGGCCATTCTGCTGATGTTTCTGATTGGGGCCCCGCTGGGGGCCATCATCAAAAAAGGCGGCTTGGGCGTACCGATTCTGGTATCTATTCTGTTCTTCATCGTCTACTACATTTTGTCCATTATGGGCGAGAAGTACGGGCGGGAAGGGGTAATGCCCGTTACGCTGGGCATGTGGATGTCGACGGCGGCGCTGCTGCCCTTCGGCCTTTTCTTCCTGTATCAGGCCCGAAACGACTCCGGCCTGCTCGACTGGGACCTGGGGCGTTTCGTGCCCGCCTGGGTGCGCTGGCCGGTCCGGCGCTACAAAAAAGCGGTCTGACCGCTCGTTATTCGTTGTTCAGCACGGGCTATACTTCTGAATCGGGCAAGGGAAAAACAAACAACAAGCCACTATTTTTTTCTACCTTTGCGGCCACCCCGAAATGCGGGGTGGCTTTCTTTTTTTCATTTTTAAATCCAAGACGGGGAAACCTATCTGCCGATGAAACTCACTACCGAAGCAAAACAGGCGATTTTCGAGAAAAACAGCCTGCAAAAAGTAGCCACCGACACGGGTTCGGCCGAGGCTCAGATTGCGCTGTTCACGCACCGCATCACGCACCTCACCGAGCACCTGAAAGTGAACAAAAAAGACTTCTCGACCCGTCTGGGTCTGCTGAAGCTTGTTGGTAAGCGTCGTCGCATGCTGGACTACCTCCAGCACCGCGAAATCAACCGCTACCGCGCTATCATCAAGGAGCTGGGCATTCGTAAGTAAGCCCAATGCCTGGAGCAGGGAGCCTTCCACCCCGGAAGGTTCCCTGCTCTTTTTTTGTCCGAAACCAAGTGCACCATTTGCTAGGTTCGGACGTTGATTTCTCAGAATATGATTTTTTAGAGCAAAATGGGGCCGCTGCCGGCCCCGTTTTTACGGCTGCTCGCCCGCTGCACGCTTTCCACAAGCACCCTCTCAGATGCCCAATTACACCGCGGTTACCAAACACATTACGCTGCCCGACGGGCGGCAGATTTCCATCGAAACCGGCAAGCTGGCCAAATTCGCCGACGGCGCCGTAGTGGTGCGCCTCGGCGACGCCATGCTGCTGGCAACGGTCGTGTCGCAGCCCAGCTCGCGCGGCGACGTGGACTTCCTGCCCCTGTCGGTTGACTACCAGGAGAAATTCGGTGGTGCCGGCAACATTCCCGGCTCGTTCCAGCGCCGCGAAGGCCGCCTCTCGGATTACGAAATCCTGGTGTGCCGTATCGTAGACCGTATCCTGCGCCCGATGTTCCCCAAGGACTATCACTACGAGGTGCAGGTGATGATTACCCTGATTTCGGCCGATAAAACCGTGCAGCCCGACGCGCTGGCCGCGCTGGCCGCCTCGGCTGCCCTCTCGATTTCGGATATTCCCTTCGCTGGCCCCATCTCGGAGGTTCGCGTGGCCCGCATCGACGGCAAGCTGCAGATCAACCCCCTCACCGCCGACATTGCCCGCGCCGACATCGACCTGATTGTAGGTGCCACGGCTGATTCGGTAGCCATGGTGGAAGGCGAAATGAACGAAGTGAGTGAAGAGGAAATGGTGGAAGCCATTGCCTTCGCCCACGAAGCTATCAAGGAGCAGGTACGCGTGCAGCTGGAGCTGGCCGCCGAAGTGGAGAAATCCCACGTGAAGCGTGAGTATCCCAAGTACGAGGAAAACGACGACCTGAAAAAGCGCATCCACGAAGGCGTATATGAGCACGCCTACAAAGTGGCGCACTCGGGCAACCCCAGCAAGGCCGGCCGCAAGGAAGGTTTTGGCGCCATCAAGAAGTCGCTGACCGAGAAACTGCTGGAAGAGCAGCCCGAGCTGGACATGAAGATGTTCGGCCGTTACTACTCGTCTGCCGAGAAGAAGGCCATCCGCGACATGATGATCAAGGAGCGCACCCGCCTCGACGGCCGCGCCCTGACGGAAATCCGCCCCATCTGGAGCGAAGTGAACTACCTGCCCGGTGCCCACGGCTCGGCCTTGTTCACCCGCGGCGAAACCCAGTCGCTGACCACCGTAGCCCTCGGCACCAAGCTCGATGAGCAGATCATCGACACGGCCATGACCTCGGGTTACAGCAAGTTCATGCTGCACTACAACTTCCCGGCCTTCTCGACCGGTGAGGTGAAGCCGAACCGCGGCCCCGGCCGCCGCGAAATCGGCCACGGCAACCTGGCCCAACGCTCGCTGAAGAAGGTAATGCCTTCCGACGACGAGAACCCCTACACCGTGCGTATCGTGTCGGACATCCTGGAGTCGAACGGCTCTTCGTCGATGGCTACGGTGTGCGCTGGTTCGATGGCCTTGATGGACGCGGGCATTCCGGTGCGCGCTGCCGTTTCGGGCATTGCCATGGGCCTCGTGCAGGACAAGGAAACCGGCGAATACGCTGTGCTTTCGGACATCCTGGGCGATGAGGACCACCTCGGCGACATGGACTTCAAAGTAACCGGCACCGAGAAAGGTATCGTGGCTTGCCAGATGGACATCAAAATCCAGGGCTTGAGCGCCGAAATCATGACGGCTGCCCTGCACCAGGCCCGCGAAGGCCGCCTGCACATCCTGCGTGAGATGGCCAAGACCATTGCTGCGCCGGCTGCTGAGCTGAAGCCGCATACGCCTCGCTCGCACAAAATGCTGATCGACAAGGAGTACATCGGTGCCGTTATCGGACCCGGTGGCAAAGTCATCCAGCAGATCCAGAAGGACACCAACGCCACGGTTATCATCGAGGAGAAGGACGAGAAAGGCCACGTGAGCATCTACGCTTCCAACCAGGAAGACATGCAGGCGGCCATCGACCGAATCCGCGCCATTGCGGCCACGCCGGAAGTGGGCGAAACCTACAAAGGCAAGGTGCGCAGCATCCAGCCCTACGGTGCCTTCGTGGAAATTATGCCGGGCAAAGATGGCCTGCTGCACATTTCGGAAGTATCGCACGAGCGCCTCGCCGCGCTGGAAGGCGTGCTGGAAGTAGGGCAGGAGATTGACGTGAAACTGCTCGACATCGACAAGAAAACGGGCAAATACCGCTTGTCGCGCAAGGTGCTGCTGCCGAAGCCGGAGCGCGCTGCTGATTCCAACGGCGCAGCGTAAGCGCTGCCGCCGAACTTTCGCGGGTACCGGGGTGTTGCTTTCAACTGACCCGGTACCCGCGTTTGGGTATCCCTCGTATACCGGACCAACACGACCTTACTAGCATCAACAACTCAACTCTCTCGCGCCCGCAATGAGACAGCTAAAAATCAGCAAGCAGATCACCAACCGCGAAAGCCAGTCGCTGGATAAATACCTCCAGGAGATTGGCAAGGTGGATCTGTTAACCCCCGACGAGGAGGTAACGCTGGCGCAACGCATCAAAGAAGGTGACCAGCAAGCGCTGGAAAAACTCACCAAGGCCAACCTGCGCTTCGTGGTGTCGGTGGCCAAGCAGTACCAGAACCAGGGCCTGAGCCTG
This sequence comes from Hymenobacter sp. APR13, assembly GCF_000737515.1. Classification (NCBI taxonomy): domain Bacteria; kingdom Pseudomonadati; phylum Bacteroidota; class Cytophagia; order Cytophagales; family Hymenobacteraceae; genus Hymenobacter; species Hymenobacter sp. APR13. The sequence goes on along the minus strand of NZ_CP006587.1, from coordinate 4,296,809 downwards.
GGCGATTTGATCAACGAGGGCAACCTCGGCCTGATTAAAGCCGCCAAGCGCTTCGACGAAACCCGGGGCTTCAAATTCATTTCCTACGCCGTATGGTGGATTCGCCAGTCGATTCTGCAGGCCTTGGCCGAGCAGAGCCGCATCGTGCGTCTGCCCCTGAACCGGGTTGGCTCGCTGAACAAAATCAGCAAGTCGTTCTCGGAGCTGGAGCAGAAGTTTGAGCGCGAGCCTTCGCCCGAGGAAATTGCCGAAGTACTGGAGCTGACCACCTCGGAAGTGGTGGACACGCTCAAGATTTCGGGCCGCCACGTATCGGTGGATGCGCCGTTTGTGCAGGGTGAAGAAAACCGCCTGCTCGACGTGCTCGAAAACGAGGACGAAGAATCGCCCGACACCGGCCTGATGAACGACTCGCTTCGCAAGGAAGTGCAGCGCGCCCTGAGCACGCTCACCAAGCGCGAAGCCGACGTCATCACGCTCTACTTCGGCCTGAATGGGGAACACTCGCTCACGCTGGAAGAAATCGGGGAGAAGTTCAACCTGACCCGCGAACGGGTGCGCCAGATCAAAGAGAAGGCCATCCGCCGCCTGCGCCACACCTCGCGCAGCAAGGCACTGAAGCCGTACCTGGGGTAAGTAGTTCTACCCCGCAGCAGAAAACCCTGGCCTTTGGTTGGGGTTTTTTGTTGGATACGTGTCGGCGGCCTCCGTATTATCCTGCTTTCCCGGCGTTTCGGACAAAGTGGCCGATGTGCAGAGTTGGCGCAATTTTCGGCAATACGGAGTCGCACCGGATGAAAACCCGGGACGCGTGTACTTTTGCATCCCAATCTTAACCCTTCATGGCGCTGGCGCAAGCTGCCGCCACCTTCACTTGTATGGCGACTACCACCCCGGAACACATTAAGTGTCTGATTATCGGCTCCGGCCCGGCCGGCTACACGGCGGCTATTTACGCGGCCCGCGCCAACCTCAACCCCGTGATGTACCAAGGTTTGCAGCCCGGTGGCCAGCTGACCATCACCAACGACGTCGAGAACTTCCCCGGCTACCCCGACGGCATCATGGGCCCCGAAATGATGGAGGACCTCAAGAAGCAGGCCGCCCGCTTCGGCACCGATATCCGCTACGGCATTGCCACTTCGGTGGACTTCTCGGGCCACCCGCACCGCGTGACGGTGGATGAAAAGGTGGAGCTGACGGCGGATACCATCATCATTGCCACTGGCGCGTCGGCCAAGTGGCTGGGGCTGCCCTCGGAGCAGCGTCTGAACGGCTCGGGTGTATCGGCCTGCGCCGTGTGCGACGGGTTCTTCTACCGCGGCAAGGACGTAGCCATTGTGGGCGCCGGCGACACGGCAGCTGAAGAGGCTACTTACTTGGCCAACCTGTGCAACAAGGTGTACATGATTGTGCGCAAAGGCGAGATGCGTGCTTCGAAAATCATGCAGAAGCGCGTGATGGACAACCCCAAGATTGAGGTGCTCTGGAACACGGTAACCGACGAAATCCTGGGCGAGCACGCCGTGGACGGGGCGCGTGTGAAAAACGTGCTGGACGGCACCACCCGCGACCTGGCCATTGAGGGCTTCTTCGTAGCCATCGGCCACGAGCCCAACTCCAAGATATTCCAGCCCTACCTGCACCACGATGAGCAGGGCTACCTGAAAACCATTCCCGGTACGGCCAAAACCAACGTGGATGGCGTATTCGCCTGCGGCGACGTGCAGGACTATACCTACCGCCAGGCTGTAACGGCCGCCGGCTCCGGCTGCATGGCCGCCCTCGACGCCGAGCGCTACCTGGCCGCGCTGGGCGACCATTAGAGTGAAGTAGAGAATGAGTGAATGAAGGAGTTGGCCCACGCTACACTATCCAGGCTGGTAGGGCGTTGAGCGAACGGCTTCATTCACTCATTCAATACGTCACTTCCTCACTTATTAACTTTTTGCCCTTGCTCCATTTTGTGAAACATTGGCTGCTGCCGCTACTACTGATCGGGCTGTTTCTAGGCTTGCCCGGCCAGCTGCTGGCCCAGCGGCGCAAAGCGCCAGAGCCGAAGGCAAAAGCCGGCTCTGCGGGCAAGCGGAGTGATTTCTTCCGCATCAAGTCTCCCACCATCCGCTACGTGCGGCCCGATACCACCATTCTGATCCAGACGGAAGAGCTACCCGAAGAGGGCTCCGACGCTGCGAAGTCCATCTTCTTTAACCCCGCCAAAAAGTTGTCCATTGTGAGCGAGGACACCACCACGCTCAACGAAGGCGGGCAGGAGATTGTGGAGATGTCGGAGGAGGTGAAAATTGACTCTTCCTGGATTAAGGTGGCCGGCTACTATGCCATCTGGGACACCCATAACATCAACCCGTACCGGGTGGATGGCCGCCGCCTCAAGGACACGCTGAACCTGCGCCTGACCGAGCCGGAGCGTCAGCGCTACGCAAAAATGCCCTTGGTGAAAACCCCGCTGACTTCAGACTTCGGCTTTCGGGGCTACCGCTGGCACTACGGCGTGGACCTGGACCTGGAAACCGGCGACTCGGTGAAAGCGGCCTTCGACGGGGTGGTGCGCATCGTCAAGTGGGACGGCTCGGGCTACGGCAACTACGTGCTCATCCGCCACTACAACGGCATCGAAACGCTGTACGGCCACATGCAGAAGTCGCTCGTGACGCCGGGCACGTTTGTGAAGGCCGGCCAGCTGATTGGTCGGGGCGGCAGCACTGGGCGCAGCAGCGGCTCGCACTTGCACTTCGAGGTACGCTACGAAGGCAACCCCATCGACCCGGAGCAGATGTACGACTTCCCCGACTACCGGCTGGTGAAGGACAACTTTCAGATTACCTCCGGCCTGTTTGCGTACTACAGCAAGTCGCTGAAGTACCGGGGCGGCAGCGTGCCGGGCGCGGCCAGCAGCAGCAATAGTCGCAGCAGCAGTGCCGCCAAGCCCACCCAGGCCCGCCGTATTGTGTCGCACAAAATCCGTAGCGGCGATACGCTGTCGGAAATTGCCGACAAGTACGGCGTGTCGCAGGCCCAGATCCGGCGTCTGAACGGCGGCACCGCTATATTGCGCGTGGGCCGGACGCTGCGGATCAAGTAAATAGCGTAAGAGCTGAATGGTTAAATGGCTGGTCGTTCAACGCATCGTCGGAACAGCCAGCCATTTAACCATTCAGTTTTTCAACCATTTAAGTAAATGAAACTAGATATCCTGGCCTTCGGGGCGCACCCCGATGATGTAGAAATGTCAGCGGCCGGTACGCTGCTGGCGGCGGCGGCGGCCGGTAAGAAAATCGGCATTGTTGACTTTACCCGAGGCGAGCTGGGCACGCGCGGTACGCCCGTTACCCGCGCCCAGGAGGCCGAGGCCGCCAGTCGCATCCTGGGCCTGCACGCCCGCGAAAATCTGGGCCTGGCCGATGGCTTTTTCCGCAACGACCGGGAGCATCAGCTGCCCCTGATTGCGGCCCTGCGGCGCTACCAGCCCGACGTGGTGCTCTGCAACGCCATTACGGACCGCCACCCCGATCACGGCCGCGGCGCCCAGCTGGCCTCGGATGCCTGCTTTCTGAGCGGTTTGCGCATGATTGAGACGCTGGGCGAAGACGGCCAGCCGCAGCTGCCTTGGCGCCCGCGCGTGGTGTATCACTACATCCAGGACCGCCAACTACCCTCTGATTTTGTGGTGGATATTACGCCGCACTGGGCGAAGAAGTGGGAGTCTATTCAGGCGTATCAGACCCAGTTTTTCAACCCCAACCTCGACCAGCCGCAGACCTACCTTTCCAGCCAGGAGTTTGGCAAGTTTATGGAAGCCCGTGCCCGCGAGTTTGGGCACCTGATTGGGGTGGAGTTTGGGGAAGGCTTCACACGGCAGCGGCCCGTAGGCGTGCGGGAGATTTCAGACTTGATATAGCGTAACGCCTTCTACCATCAAAACGATACCGCCCCGGTCGTCCGACAGCCCCTGCTGCCCGACGACCAGGGCGGTTCGTTTTGATTGCCGACAGCCGCTAAGCCGGCTGGGCAGATTGAAGGATAAGATTGGCTTGCAGTTGCTCGCGCGTCAGACGCTCGGCGCACTTGCCACAGCACACCGTGTGGGCCGAGGCGCCGGCGCTCCGCACCACCAGTACCGGTATGCGCGTGTGGTAGGCCTGCGTGGTGGTGTAGCAGGCATCGAAGTAGTGCAGCAGCTCGGCGCGGCTGGCCGGAGCTACGATGAGCAGCTGCGCCTGCTGCCGGGCGCAAAACTCACTCACGCCTTCCAGCGCCGACTCGTCTTCGAGCAGGTGAGTGTGCACGTGGGGCCAGGTTAGCTGACGCAGGGCGCGCGTCTGGGCCTGCTTGAGAGCAAGGCGCCGGCTGCGCTCGGTGGGGGCGTAGAACTGCACCAGATCCAGGGTGCCGGGGAAGGCCTCCGCCAGCGCCGATAGCCGCGGCAGCGTGTGGAGTGGCAGCGTACTGAAATCGGCGCTGAATACCAGCCGGCTCGGCAACGACCGGCGGCCGGGCGGCACCACCAGCACGGGACAGGCAATGAGGTCGGCAATGGCGGCGGCGTGGTTGCCGGGCGCCTCCTGGCGGCCGCAGTCTACGTGTTCTAGGCTCATCACCACCAGCTGGGCAGCACAGCGCGCTACTTCGGCGGCGATGTGGTCGTGGAGGCAGCCGCTGAGCACGCGGTAGTGGTAGCGAATGCGGCGGCCATCCTGGCGGGTGAGTTGCTGGTAGCGCAGGCGCTCCACGAGGCTGCGCAGGCGCTGTTCCTCCACGGCCAGGTCGGCGGTGCGTACGGCCGAAGCCCCGTCGGCATCGGGAACTGGTGGCTGGCAGTAGAGCAGTACGATTTCGGCTGGCCAGCGCACGGCCAGCTTGTTGGCGTAGGCCAGCAGGGGTTCGGCCGAAGTTGTGTGGTCGAGGGGAACGAGAAGCGTGTTCATAAGGCAAACGTCAGGCAGCAGGAAGGAAAGAGTTTGTGGCAGTTAGTGGCAATAATGAACAGTAGGCGGAATGGCCGGCCTGATTACCATAGCGGCCGCAGGGTCGGCCATAAGGCGCGGGCAAACGGGCTGATGGCAGCGCCAAAGTTCTCCTGCACGGCGCGCCCGTTACCTGACGAATGTCAGGTTTGTGCCTGATTCATCTCAGGCAGGGCCTATTGCGCAATCCGGCCTCAAACTTTCAACTTTGTGGGATTGTTCCGGAAGGCCGGGTTGGAGTGGCTCCCGGCCTGGCCTTTGCGTTTGCCGCCGATTCTGTTTCTCTTACCATCTGCTTCTATGGCCGCCGTAGTTCCTGATATTCAAACTGAAGCAGATATTCAGCTCCTCGTCGATACGTTCTATCAGAAAGTGCACCTCGATGCACTGTTGGACCCCGTATTCAACGAATTTGCCCGCGTAGACTGGTCGCGCCACCTGCCCATCATGTACGATTTCTGGAGCAGCATTCTGCTGGGCAGTGCGCGCTACCACGGCCGGCCCTTCCCCAAACATATGCCGCTACCCATCGATGCCACGCACTTTCAGCGCTGGCTGGAGCTGTTTGGAAGTACCGTAGACGAGCTATTTGCAGGCTCGAAAGCCGAGGAGGCCAAGGTGCGGGCCCTCAACATTGCTACTATGTTTGAGTACCGCCTGCGCAAACGAGACCCACTTTCGCTGATTTAAAAGGCACGCTGCGCTGCCCGGCTACCAGTGGCCGTTGCGCAGCTTGGCCGGCTGCAGCACCCGAATGTTTTTGGGCGTCAGCTCTATCAGGCCATCCTGCCGAAACTCGCTCAGCGTACGGATCAGCGACTCGGGCGCCGTGCCCACGATGGCGGCCAGGTCGTCGCGGGAGAGCTGGATGGCGGCTTCCGGAGTGCTGCCGGCCTGCTCGTGCATGTGCAGCAGCGTGTCGGCCACGCGCCGCCGGATGGAGTTATAGGCCATGTCGAGCAGCTGCTGTTCCCGCTCTCGCACCCGGCCCGCCAGCAGCCGGATAAACTGCTGGCCCACCTCGGCGTTGTGCATCACCAGCTGCAGAAAATCACTCTTCGGAATGTGCACCAGGGCCGTATCGTCTACGGCCACGGCCGAGTCGTCGTAGGGCATGCGCTGCAGCACCGATAGGTACCCGAAAAACTCGCCGGGCCCGTAGAGGCCCGTTATCAGCTCCTTGCCGCCGCTGGTGGTTTTCACGGTTTTCACCCGGCCACTCTGCACAAAGTACACCCGGGCCGGCTCGTCGCCTTCGCGGTAGATGTCTTGCTTTTTGCGCACGGCGTGGGGCTTGCGGTCCACTGACAAACGTTGCAGGCCGCCCACGGCGCGGGCATCGTCCAGAAACTCGTGCAGGCCAGCTTCGCTGCGCAGGTCGTAGTCGGGTTGCAGGCGGCGGAAGCGGTTGAGGCGGCCCGTGATGGCGCTCAGCAACTCGGCCTCGTCAAAGGGCTTGGTGAGGTAGTCGTCAGCGCCCAGCTCCATGCCGCGGCGCTGGTCGATGCGCTCAGTTTTGGCCGTCAGGAAAATAAACGGAATGCCGGCCAGCTGGGGATTCTGGTTGAAGATGTGCAGCACGCCATAGCCATCGAGCACGGGCATCATAATGTCGCAGATTACCAGGTCGGGGCGTACGGCCAGGGCCTGCTCCACACCCAGCTTGCCGTTTTCGGCGGTGTGCACGGCGTAGCCAGCCAACTCCAGAATCTCGGCAGTGTTTTCGCGAATCGGGGCGTTGTCTTCAATCAGCAGAATGGTTTTCATAGGGTATGGAGATGGTAACGGTGGTGCCGACCCCTAGCTGGCTGTGCAGGGCAATAGTGCCGCCCATCAGCTCCAGGTACTTGCCAACTATGTAGAGTCCCAGGCCGGTGCCGGGAATATTGGTGACGTTGCGGGCCCGAAAAAACCGCTCGAACAGGTGCTGCTGGTCTTCCTCCGAAATGCCCACGCCTTCATCCTGCACCACCAGCGTGAGGCGGCCGGCTTGGCAGGCCGCGCGCACCTGCACCGTGGTGTTTTCGGCGGCGTACTTGAGAGCGTTGGAGAGCAGGTTGACCAGGATTTTGCGCAGCAGCGACGTGTCCAGCCAGGCGGGCTCGGTGCCCAGCAGCTCCGGCACAATGCGCTGGCCCGGCCGCAGCAGCCCCTGCACGTCGGCCACGGTTTCCTGCAGCAGCTCCGGCAGGTCCAGCCGGGAGGGGCGGGCCTGCACCCGGCCTTCCTCAATCTTGCCCACCGACAGAAATTCCTCCAGAATGTCGCTCAGGTGCTTCACCGAGGTGCGGATGCGGTCCAGGTGCCGCAGGCGCTTGTCCTGCTGGTCGGCGCCGGGGTACTTTTCGATGAGGGCGGCCGAGGTGAGTACCGTGGTCAGGGGGGTGCGGAACTCGTGCGAGGCCATGCTCACGAACCGCGACTTCAACTCGCCCAGTTCCTGCTCGGCGGCCAGGGCTTGGGTTAGCTCGCGGGTGCGCTGCTCCAGCTGGCCCAGCGTGGTCATCAGAGCGTGGGTGCGGTCGGCTACCTTGCGTTCCAGGTCGGCATTGAGGCGCTCTACACGCTGGCGCTGGGCAATCAGCTCCCGCTCGGCTTCCTTTTTGAAGGTGATGTCGATGATGTAGGACACCACAAACAGCTCGTCGTCGAGGTGGAAGTGGCTGAGGCTGATTTCCACCGGAAACACGCTGCCATTCTGGCGCAGGGCTTCCAGCGCGCCGCGGTGGGCGCCCATCACGCGGGCCGTGGGGTGGGCGTTGAAGCCGGCCCGCAGCTGCTCGTGGCGGCGGCCGGCGGCATCGGGCACCAACTCCTCGATGCGGCGGCCCATGAGGCCCGGCGGGCCCGTATAGCCGAACAGCTCCTGGGCCTTGGCGTTGGCCAGCTCGATATGGCCCTGGCGGTTGCAGACGATGATGCCGATGGTGGCGTGCGAAAACACGGCTTCAAACCGGCCCAAGCTCTGCGCCAGCTGCTGCTCGGCCTGGTGCAGCGGCTGGGTGTTGGTGAGCCGCACCAACAGATACGGTCGCCCCTCCAGCTGCAGCGGCGAAGCCTCTACCTGGGCCCAGAACGTGTGGCCGGCCTGGTGGCGCACCTCCAGCTCCTGCTCGTAGCGGCCTTCCTGCCGGATTTTTTCGCGCAGCACGGCCTGGTCGGCGGGCAGCAGCGGCGCGGCGCGCAACGACCGAACCGGATCCTGATAGAGAGCCTGGGCCGAGGGGTAGCCCAGCAGCTGGTAGCCGGCCGCATTCACCCGCGAAAACCAGCCCAGTGTCACGTCGTAAAGGCCCACAAAATCCTTGGCCTGCTCAAACAGAATGTCGGTTAGTGGATTCTGGTATAGCTCGGTGGGCATGGGCGGCAAGAAGCGAAGAAGGGCGCAACTTGCGCAAAAAACCACAGATGACCTATCTCAGTGGCCTTCCTGACGTTCGTCATGTGGGCGCGGGAGTCTGCATGGTAATTTTGGATTCGTCCTTCCCCGTTTTCACCGCCGCCCATGCCAGGCTATCCTCCACCAGCGGCGCCAGAACTGCCGGCTGCTGCCGTGCTGCTGGTGCTGCTGCCCGCTTCGTCGTTTTCGACTCCGGCAGCCGGGCCCGGCTTTTCGGCTTCCGATCTGGAGGCGCTGCAGCGCCGGCTGGGTGCGGCCGTGCAGGTGATGCAAATCAACGAGGCAGCTTTTCCGGCGGTGGTACACAGCTTTGCGCCCGAGCAGCTGCCCACCTGCGTGCTGTTGCACCAGGGCGTGGAGCTGTGGCGCCAGCCCGGCATGCCCACCCCGGACGGAGTTGCCGCCCTCGACCTAGTGCTGCTGCAGGCCGGCATCAGCTAGGAAAGTGGTTGAATTGCGCTGGCCCATCAACGAAATCCAGTAGCAGAAACGCGGATTGTGGCGTTTCTGCTACTGGGTTTTTGCCTTAGTCGCTCTTCAGGCCTTGGCCCGCCGTATGGCTTTGTAGATTTCCACCCAGCCCGTGCCGGCCAGCGCCGCCAGCGTGCACCAGCTCAGCGCGGCCGGCGGCACTGGCACAAACCCGAACAGCTGCCGGGCCGCGGGTACCAGCAGCGTGGCCAGCAGCAGCGCCAGCGTAAGGCCCAGCATTAGCCACAGCACCGGGTTGGGCACCCGCAGCATCCGCCCCACCGACTGCGTAAACGACCGGCTGCTGAGCGTGAGGAAGATGTTGCTGAGCACCAGCGTGGCAAACACCAGCGAGCGTACCGCCGCTTCGGGCTGGCCCAGCCGCATGGCCACGTAGTACACGCCCAGCACCGCCGCCGAAATGCCCAGGCCCTGCACCAGGCTGCGGCTTAGCTCGGCCCCGGCCAGTAAGGTGGCCGTGAGGGGGCGTGGGGGCTGAAGCATCTGGCCGGCTTCGGCGGGCTCGTTTTCGAAGGCAATGGAGCAAGTAGGGCCCATCACCAGTTCCAGAAAGATGATGTGCACGGGCGTGAGCAGGTTAGCCAGCGGCCAGCCCGCCAGCAGCGGCACGGCCACCGTCAGCACAATCGGCAGGTGGATGGACACCACGTAGAACACGGCCTTTTTGAAGTTCTGGTAGATGCGGCGGCCCTGTGCAATGGCCGTCACCATGCTGCCCAGGTCATCATCCACGAGCACCAGGGAGGCCGCTTGCCGGGCTACCTCGGTGCCGCGCCGGCCCATCGCCACGCCGATGTGGGCGGCCTTGAGGGCCGGGCCGTCGTTGACGCCGTCGCCGGTCATGGCCACCACGGCGCCGTTCTTTTTTAGGGCTTCCACCACGCGCAGCTTGGCTTCCGGAAACATGCGGGCAAACACGGCAGTGGCCGCGGCTTGGCGCTGCAGCTCGGGCTCGGGCAGGTCCATCACCTGCTGGCCGGTGAGCAGCGTATCGGCGTCGGGCAGCTGAATCTGGCGGGCAATGGCCTGGGCGGTTTCGGGGAAGTCGCCGGTAATCATCTTCACCTGAATGCCGGCCTGCGTGAAGGCCCGAACCACCGCGGCGGCGTTGGCTTTGGGTGGGTTTTCCAGCGCCACCAGTCCCAGCAGCGTCCAACGGAAATCGTCCTGCTCCGCCGGGAAGCCACTATGCTCGGGCTGGCCCTGCGCCACGCCCAGCACCCGGTAGCCCTGCACGGACAGCTGCCGGGCCATTTCGCGCAGCCGGGCGGCATCGGCCGGGGCCGGGCGGCATACGGCCAGAATGTGCTCTACCGCCCCCTTGGCCGCCACCACCTGCGCGCCGCCGATTTGCCGTACGTGGGTCATCATGGGGGGCGTGCCGGCCAGCGGGTACTCGTGCACCATGGGGCAGGGGGCCTGGGCCTCGGCGGGGCTAGCCGTGGCGAAGGCCGCCACCAGGGCCTGCTCCATGGGGTCGAACGGAGTGGTTTCGCTGGCCCAGCGGGCGTAGGCCAGCACCTGCGTGGCCTGCGGGGGCAGCGCGCCCGGCACCGGCAGTAGCGTCTGGGTGGCTTCGGCGTACACCTGAGCCAGGCGCATGCCGTCCTGGGTGAGGGTGCCGGTTTTGTCGGTGCAGATGATGGTGGCCGAGCCCAGACTTTCCACGGTCTGGGGCTGCTTGGTGAGCACGCCCAGCCGGCTCAAGCGGGCGGCGCCCAGGGCCATAAAGCTGCTGAAGGCCATCGGAATTTCCTCGGGCAGAACGGACATGGCCAGCGTAAGCCCAAACAGCAGCGCCGTCACCCAGTTGCCGGAGTGCGCATAGTTCACGCCCCACACCAGCGCAAAGGCACCCGCGCCCACCCAGGCCATGCGCAGCACAAACTGGTGCACCTGCCGCTGCAGGGGCGTTTTTTCGGTGATTATGCTTTCCATACTGTGGCCGATGACGCCCAGCCGAGAGCTGTTGCCCACGGCCGTAAGCTGCAGCCAGGCGCTGCCAGTCACGGCGCTGGTGCCGCCAAACACGGCGTCGCCGCGGGCCTTGGCTACCGGTACGGCCTCCCCGGTCAAAATGGCCTCATCCACCGAAAAGTCGTTGAGCTCGGTGACGGTGCCGTCGGCGGGCAGGCGGCTGCCCTCGGCTACCAGCACAGCATCGCCTACCACCAACTTCTCAACCGGCACCGTAACCACCGCCCCGTTGCGCCGGACCTGGGCTTGGGGCTGGGTAAGCTCGCGCAGGGCGCTCAGGGCCTGGTTGCTGCGGATATTCTGGTAGAGGGAAATGCCCGCTACCAGCAGCAGGGCCAGCAGCAGCGTAATGGCTTCCTGGGCCTGGCCCAGCGCCACGTAGAGGCCGCCGGCCGTCAGCAGCATCAAGAACATGGGCTCCAGCACTACTTCCTTCAGGGTGCCTAGCCAGCCGGCCCCGGCGGATGCCGCCAGGGTGTTGCTGCCATGCGCCCGGCGAGCTGCGGCTACGGCGGCATCGGTGAGGCCCAGGCCGCCGGCAGTTTCGCCGGCCACGGAGGCAGCGGCCGAGGGGGCCGGTTTCGGCGGGGCGGGAGCGGGGAGTGCAGCGTGCATGGCGGCAGTTAATGATATGATAAACGGAACCCGGTGCGCAGGGCAACAGTAAGCGGGGCGGGTACCAGGCCAGTGCCTGATGCCCGCCCCGCCTGGTTTCAGGAGTGGAAGGATGCTGCTAACCGGTGGCATGCTGCCAGCCGGCCGGAAAAACTGGCTTAGCCGGGCAGAAGCGGCTGCGGGTCGGTGGGCAGTAGCAGCACCGGCAGCGGCGTGTGGCGCAGCACATGGTCGATGACGCTGCCGTGGAAGAGCTTGTGTATCCAGCCGTGGCCCTGGTCGAGCAAACCCACCATATCCGCCGACAACTCTGCCGCGGCCTGCAGAATGCCTGGCCCCAGTGCGTCGCCGGTGACTTTGTGCAGCCCGCAGCCACTAATGGCGGCACTCAGGCCGGAGTGCTGCAGGGCCTGCAGCCCGGTCCAGCCCCCGGCGCGCTGTTCGGCGGGCAGCACGCACACTGCCACTACCTCGGTGTCCAGCGCATCGAGCAGGGGCGCCACGGCGGTGGCGGCCGGCGCCAGCCGAAACGCCCGGTCCTCGACGGCCAGGGCCAGGCGGCGCGGCGCGTGCAGGGCCGTGTCGGGCAGGTGCTCGGGCACCAGCAGCAGCGGGTAGCCGGTTTCGTGGGCCAGGGGCAGGGCACGGTTGCTGAGCCACTCATCCAGCAGGCCCTCGGTAGCCGTGAGGCCGGCTACCAGCAGCAGCGGATGGTAATGGCTGAGGGTGTGCACCACTGCCCCGTACCAGTCGGTTTCCAGCAGCTCGGCCGTGGCCGGCACCGGGAGGCCGGCTGCCACCTGCTCCAGCGCCTGCCGGGTTTCCTGCACGTAGCGGGTGTCAATGGGCGGCATGATGACCCCGAACTCGGTGGCCGTGAGTGGCATCGGCGAGTAGGCGTGCACGAGGTGCAGCTCAGCGCCCAGCGCTGCCGCCAGAGCCGCGGCGTAGGCCCGGGCCCGCTCGGCGGCGGCCGAGAAATCGGTGAGAACAACCAGGTTAGGTTTCATCGCGCAACGGGAAAAAGTAGCAAATAGGCATCTCGCCAGAATATTGGCGGAACGAAGCGCGTGCTCCGGCCGCGGGCCGCTTAGCACATGGGCGGCATCCAGCCGGGCTGTTCGGGCGCTTCAACCGGCAACAGCAGCACCGGCACGCGGCTGCCACGCAGCACCTGGGCCGTCACGCTTTGGTGGAACAGGCGCCCTAAGAAGCTCCGGGGCCGAGCCAGCAGCACCAGCAAATCAGCCTGCACGTCTTCCAGCGCTTGCAGAATACCGGTGGCTGCAGGCATGCGCTTGGATTCGTAGAGCATGGGCGCGGTGGCGGCCGGCAGCAGCCCGCTCAGGCGCACGGCCCCCAGCGCCCGCTGGCCCGCAAAGGCCTCCCGCTCGGCTGTTGGCGCTACGTGCACCACCGTGAAGTCGGCGCCCCAGCAGGCCAGCAGCGGGGCAACGGCCCGGGTGGCGGCGTTCGGCGTGAATTCTTCGGCATCAACGGCCAGCACCACGCGGCGCGGCCGGCTCCCGGCGGTAGCCGCGGCCGGCACCAGCAGTAGCGGGCGGTGCGTGGCCCGCAGCACGGGCAGCGCCTGGTTGTGCAGCAGGTGGTCGAGGATATCCTGCTCCGCACTCAGGCCCATGGCCAGCAGCAATGGCTTGTGCCGCCGCACGGCTTCATCCACGGCTTCGGGCGCCGCCCATACTGACACTTCGACGCTGGCCGGGGTGTTCAGGCGGTCGGCCAGCTGGTGCAGCGCCACCGAGGTTTCGGCCTGGCTGCGGTAGGCCTGCGCCGTAGTCACGGTCACCAGCTCGGGGTCCAGCACCGGATTGTGGTAGAGGTGCAGCAGCACCAGCCGGGCGTGCAGCGGCGCGCCGAGTAGTGCCGCATAGCGTGCGGCTTGCTCGGCAGGGGCAGCCAGATTCGTCAGGACGAGAAGGGAAGGAGGCATACAGCAGCGCTGGGAAGATAGAAACACGGTATCAGGCCGCCCGCAACCACCCAGACCGGAACTGCTGGCGGCTCTGGTCGGCGGCGGCGGCCCGCAACGGGTGCCGCGTCAGGCGGCAGGTCGCTGCTGCATGCCACGCCGGTAGGCACTAGTCAGGGCCAGAGCGGCCAGCAGCAACATTGTAAGCAGGAGGGTGGGAGTTACCATGGCGTTTGGAATTTCGGGGCTGGTTGGCCCACATCAGACAAGAAAATCTACTGCAAATTCGAAGTTTTATCCTGCTAATAAACTGATTAGCATCAGTTTGCGCTATGACATTCGTCATGCCCTTAAGCAGGTTCAGCTAGGGCTGCCGGCGGCCAGGGCCCGCACCAGCGGCTGAAGCTCGTGCGCCGGGGTTTCGCCTTGGTCCCAGGCCGTGAGGCTGGCCACGGTGGCCTCGGCAATGTTGGTGAGGGCCTCGCGGGTCAGGTATGCCTGGTGGCCGGTGATGAGCACGTTTTTGAAGGTCAGCAGGCGGGCAAACGTGTCGTCAAGCAGCAGGTCGCGGGTGTGGTCCGTAAAAAACAGGCCCTTCTCGGCTTCGTACACGTCCAGCCCCAGAAAGCCCAGCTGGCCCGATTTGAGGGCCTGCAGCGCGGCGGCCGTGTCCAGCACGCCCCCGCGGCCTGTGTTGATGAGCATCACGCCGGGCTTCATGCTTTTGAGTAGCCGTTCATTGATCAGGTGGCGGGTTTGAGGCGTGAGCGGCGTGTGCACGCTGATGATGTCCGATTGGGAGCAGAGCTGGTTGAGTGGCACGTATTCCAGGCCGTAGCGCTCGGTCAGCTCAGGGTTGGGCTGCACGTCGGTGCCCAGCAGCCGGCAGCCAAAGCCGTGCAGAATGCGCGCCACCACGGCCCCAATGCGCCCCACGCCCAGAATCCCGACCGTCTTGCCGTGCAGCTCAAACCCAATCAGCTGGTCGAGCCGGAAGTCGTTGGCCCGCAGCTGCTGGTCGGCCTGGCGCAGGTGGCGGCACAGCGTCAGCATCAGCGTCACGGCGTGCTCGGCAATGGCGTGGGGCGAATAGTCGGGCACGTTGGCCACCCGGATGCCCAGCTGCCGGGCCGCTACCAGGTCTACGTTGTCGAAGCCGGCGGCGCGCACGGCCACATAGCGCACGCCGTAGCCACCTAGCTGCTCCAGCACCGGCCCCGACACGTCATCGGGGCTGAACACGCTGATGGCCGCCGCGCCCTGGGCCAAGTGGGCGGTGTCGGCGCATAGGCGCGTGTCCAGCAGCTGCAGCTGGTGATGGCGGGTGTTGGCGTGCTGCAGAAAGCTGCGCTCAAACGATTGAACACTGAATAGGGTGGCGCGCATAGTAGGCAATGTGAAACGCAACCCGGCCACCCACCGAAAACCGGCAGGCCGGGCAGGCTGCAGCACAAGGTTACGGCCCGGTCCGGCCGGTTCTCATGACGAACGTCATGCCCGCCGCTAAGCTTTGGCATAGGACGGGCGGCGGCGGTGCCGGTGCTTTGCCATGTACTTTCTCTTCCCGCTACGCCCCCTGCTCATGGCTACTTCGCTGCTGATTCTCACCGACTTCTTCCAGGCCGCCAACCGCGCCCTCGACTACGCCACCAATCTGGCTGGCCCGCTGGGGGCGCGCCTGGTGCTGCTACACGTACGCCGCGACTCCGTCCTCGACCCCGAAATGTTCACCGGCGAGCTGTCCAACCTGAGCCAGGAAGCCATCAACCTGGCCCTTACCAGCCTAGCCGGCAACCTGGCCGTGCCCGTGGTGGCCGAAGTGGCGCACGGCCGCGTGGCGTTTGCCGTGGCCGATGCCGTCAGCCGCCACCATCCGGCCCTCATCATCCTGGGCCGCCCCGACCAGTCCGGCACGCCCGATGAGCTGGTGCAAACCACCGCCCTCGACATCCTGCGCACGGCCCCGTACCCCATGCTGGTGGTGCCCCACAGCCAGCAAACCACCGCCTCACCCCGGCGGGTGCTGCTGGCCGTTGATGGGGAGCAGTTCACGCTCGGTGACTATGCCGGGGCCGCCCGCCACCTGCTCACGGCCCTGCAGGCCCAGCTCACGGTGCTGCACGTCGCCCCCGATAGCACTTCGTCGGCCGCCACCGAAGCCCAGGCCCTGGACTCGGTGCTGCGCACCGGCCTCACCATCGACTTGCCGCCGGTGCAGACCCGCACGGTCGGGCACGCGCCTCCCGCCGCCGCCATCCTGCACGCCGCCAACCCTGCCGACTATGATTTGGTGGTGCTAATTGCCCGGCACCGCAGCTTCTTCGGGCAGCTCTTCCACCGAAGCGTAACGGCCCAGGTGCTGTTGCACAGCCGCCTGCCGGTGCTGGTGCTGCCTGCGGCATAGGATGGGCGCCGAAATACGGAGCTGTAATAGCCCTCTAATAAGTTTATACAAAGCAAAACGCCCGGCCAAGTGGTCGGGCGTTTTGCTTTACAGTAACCTACTTTCTCTACCGCACCCCCAGCCGGTTGCGCTTCCAAGCCGAGCCGGTAGCAACTGGCGCGTCAGCCGAAGCGGCGGCGGCACCGGGTTGCTTGTCCGTCAGGAGCATGGCGGTGAGGACGGCGGCGAGCTTGGCGGTGGCTTCATCGGGGGCGGCGGGCTTCAGGGCGTCGGCCGGGAAATGGTCGCGGATGAAGTTGGTGTCGAAGTTGCCGCTCACGAAGGCCGGGTGCTGCAGCACGTAGCGGCCGAAGCCCAGCGTGGTTTCGATGCCCGTAATCTGGTACTCCTCGATGGCGCGCAGCATCCGGGCAATGGCCTCCTCGCGGGTGGCCCCGAAGGTGACGAGCTTGGCAATCATCGGGTCGTAGTAAATCGGAATGTCCATGCCCTGCTCGAAGCCGTCGTCGACGCGCACGCCGGGGCCCTGGGGGCGCACGTAGGTGGTCAGCGTCCCGATGTCGGGCAGGAAGTTGTTCTGCGGATCCTCGGCGTACACGCGCAGCTCCAGGGCGTGGCCGGTGATGGTCAGGTCGTCTTGGCTAAAGGCCAGGGGCAGGCCCTGGGCCACTTTGATCTGCTCCTTCACCAGGTCGAGGCCGGTGATTTGCTCCGTGACGGGGTGCTCCACCTGCAGGCGGGTGTTCATCTCCAGGAAGTAGAAGTTGTGCTGATCATCCAGCAGAAACTCCACGGTGCCGGCCCCGGTGTAGTTGCAGGCCCGGGCTACGTCCACGGCGCAGCGGCCCATTTCGGCGCGCAGCTCGGGCGTGAGCACCGAGGAAGGTGCTTCCTCAATCACCTTCTGGTGACGGCGCTGAATCGAGCACTCCCGCTCAAACAGGTGCACAATGTTGCCGTGCTCATCGCCCAGGACCTGAATTTCGATGTGGCGCGGGCCGGTCACGAACTTCTCAATGAACACCGAGCCGTCGCCGAAGGCCGAGGTGGCCTCGTTGATGGCCAGCTGCATCTGCTCCTCAAAATCTTCGGCCGAATTCACGATGCGCATGCCCTTGCCGCCGCCGCCGGCCGAGGCCTTGATCAGGATGGGGAAACCCACCGTAGCGGCAATGCGTTTGGCCTCTTCCACGTCCGAAATGGCTTCGTCGGTGCCGGGTACCAGCGGAATGTTATAGGCTTTCACGGCCTGCTTGGCCGAAAGCTTGTCGCCCATCACGTTCATGGCCTCGGGCGAAGGACCCACGAAAATCAGTCCGGCCTCCGTGACCATGCGGGCAAACTCGGCGTTTTCTGAAAGGAAGCCGTAGCCGGGGTGAATGGCATCGACGCCCAGCTGGCGGCAGATTTCCAGGATTTTGTCGCCGCGCAGGTAGCTGTCTTTGCTGGCGGGCGGGCCCACGCACACGGCCTCGTCGGCGTAGCGGACGTGCAGGGCGTTTCGGTCGGCCTCGGAGTAGATGGCCACGGTTTGCAGGCCTATTTCCTTGGCCGAGCGCAACACGCGCAGGGCAATTTCGCCCCGGTTGGCGACGAGCAGCTTGGTTATTTTTTTCATGGAGGTGAGAGTGGGGGCGGGTGGGAGTGGAGTCGGATTATGTAAACAGAACGTCATGCTGAGCTTGTCGAAGCATCTCTACCGAGGGTAATCAAGTACTATCACAACGAAGCGGTAGAGATGCTTCGACAGGCTCAGCATGACGTTCTTGTTGGCTGTAACAGGCGTTCAGACACCCAAAGAAACGCCATTCCGGCCGGACCGTAAAACCGCGCAACCCAATTCGTGGATGGTTGGAAGCCTGCCTGCTGAGGGCTACCTTTGCGGATTGCCATAACTTTGTACATTCCCCGGCGGTTAGCCCTTCGCGGACAGCCGCTCGTTTCCTTTCACATTAACCCGTCCCCTCGTGGATCTATTTGAGAAGATTGCCGCCAACCGCGGCCCGCTGGGCAGCCACTCGCACTACGCGCACGGCTATTTCACGTTCCCTAAGCTGGAAGGCGAAATCAAGCCCCGCATGATTTTCCGCGGCAAGGAGGTGCTCACCTGGAGCCTGAACAACTACCTGGGCCTGGCCAACCACCCCGAGGTGCGCAAGGCTGACGCCGACGCCGCTGCCGAGTTCGGCATGGCCCTGCCCATGGGCGCCCGCATGATGTCCGGCAACTCCAACCTGCACGAGCAGCTGGAAAATGAGCTGGCCGAATTCGTGATGAAGCCCGACTGCATGCTGCTCAACTTCGGCTACCAGGGCGTGGTGTCCATCATCGACGCCATGGTGAACCGCCACGACGTGATTGTGTACGACGCCGAGTCGCACGCCTGCATCATCGACGGGGTACGCCTGCACGCCGGCAAGCGTTTCGTGTATACCCACAACGACATGGGTAGCCTGGAGAAGCAGCTGGAGCGCGCCAAGCGCCTCACCGACGAAACCGGCGGCGGCATCCTCGTGATTACCGAGGGCGTATTCGGCATGTCGGGCAACCAGGGCGACCTGCGCGGCGTGATTGCGCTGAAGGAGAAATTCCAGTTCCGGCTGTTTGTGGATGATGCGCACGGCTTCGGCACGATGGGCACCACCGGCGCCGGAACGGGCGAAGAACAGGGCGTACAGGACGGCATCGATCTTTATTTTTCGACGTTTGCGAAGAGCATGGCCAGCATTGGTGCCTTCGTAGCCGGCCCCGAGAACGTAATTGAATATTTGCGCTACAACATGCGCAGCCAGATTTTCGCCAAAAGCCTGCCCATGCCGCTTGTAGTGGGCGCTTTGAAGCGTTTGGAGTTGCTGCGCACCCGCCCCGAGCTGAAGGAAAACCTCTGGACCATTGTGCGGGCCCTGCAGAGCGGCCTGCGCGAAAAAGGCTTCAATATCGGCACCACCACCTCGCCCGTAACACCGGTGCTGCTGGAGGGCCAGATTCCCGACGCCACCCAGGTAACCTTCGATCTACGTGAGAATCACGGCATTTTCTGCTCTATTGTGGTGTATCCGGTAGTGCCGAAGGGCGTCATCATGCTGCGCATTATCCCCACCGCGGTCCATACCCTTGAGGACGTGGATACGACCATCAAGGCGTTTGAAGTGGTGCAGGAAAAGCTGTCGAAAGGGCTTTATTCCAAAGCCGAAGTACCTGCCGGCCTGCAGAACTAGGTTCGGCTTCGCTAAATACAAAAGCCAGTCCCTACGAGCGGGCTGGCTTTTGTATTTAGTATTATTCCGTGGGTGAGGTGGTTGTGGGAAAAACCTGGAATCAACTTTTTTTCAGAAAAAGTGGCCCTGGGAGCCGTGAAACGCGTTTAAGAAAAAAAGTGGGCCACTTGCTTGTATTTGAAATCCCTGTATATTAGGCCCGGTCAAACTATTTTTTCCACTCCACACAACCCCTCACACATGAGCAATTTCAGCCAACTCAAGGACCTCGTTATGGGCCTGGAAAGCGACTTCGAGAAGTTCTACGACAAGAACAACTCGGCCGCTGGCACCCGCGTGCGCAAAGGCATGCAGGAACTGAAGAACATGGCCCAGAGCATCCGCACGGAGGTTCAGAACGCCAAAAACAGCGCTGCTCCAGCTGCTGGTGCTGCTAAAGCTGCTCCGGCCGCCAAGAAGGCTGCTCCCGCTGCAGCCAAGAAAGCTGCTCCGGCTGCCAAGAAGAAGTAATCACGGATGAACACAGATTCGACGGATTAGTCGGATGCTGTTCGCCCGGATTATGCAAAAGAAAAGGCCTCACCTATCCGGTGAGGCCATTTTTTATGGCTTGCAGCCATCGGGGCTTATACTACCTTGATGAGGTAGTAGTTCTTCTTGCCCTTCTGGGCCACCACGTACTTGTCGTGCAGCAGCGGTAGCTCGGCGGCCTGCTGCTCCAGCGTGGCTTTGGCCCGGTTGAGGCTCACGCCGCCGGCCTGAATCATCTTCTTGGCCTCGCCTTTGGAGGGGAAGATGACGGCGTTGGTGGCCTCGCTCAGCAGGCTGATGACGTTGTGCTCCGAGAGGCTGGCGCGGGGCACCTCCACGTGGGGCACGCCGGCAAACACGTCGAGCAGGGTGGCCTCGTCGAGGCTGCTGAGCTCACCGCCGCCAAACAGCACCTGCGAGGCCGCTACGGCTGCCTCATAGGCGGCCTGGCCGTGCACGCGGATGGTCACGTCCTGGGCCAGGGCCTTCTGCAGGGTGCGCAGGTGCGGGGCCTGGGCGTGCTCGGCTTCCAGCGCTTCGATTTCCGGCTGGCTCAACAGTGTGAACACGCGGATGAGGCGGGGCACGTCGGCGTCGGCGGCGTTGAGGAAGAACTGGTAGAACTGGTACGGGCTCGTCATGGCGCCATCGAGCCACACGGTGCCGGTTTCGCTCTTGCCGTACTTGGTGCCGTCGGCTTTGGTGATGAGCTGGCCGGTGAGGGCGTAGGCCTTGCCCTCGCCGCCCGACATGCGCCGGATCAGCTCGGTGCCGGTGGTGATGTTGCCCCACTGGTCACTGGCGCCCATCTGCAAGGTGGTGCCCAGCTCTTTGTAGAGGTGGAAGAAGTCGTAGCCCTGCAGCAGCTGGTAGCTGAACTCGGTGTAGCTGATGCCGTCGGCCCCGGATTCCTCGTTGCCGCCGATGCGGCGCTTCACCGAGTCCTTGGCCATCATGTAGTTCACGGTAAGGTGCTTGCCCACTTCGCGCAGGAACTGCAGGAAGTTGAAGTCCTTGAACCAGTCGTAGTTGTTCACCACCCGCGCGCCGGTGGGCGAGTCGTCGAACACCAGGAACTTCTCCAACTGGGCCTGAATACCGGCCTGGTTGCGGCGCAGGACCTCCTCGTCGAGCAGGTTGCGCTCCGCCGATTTGCCCGACGGGTCGCCAATCATGCCGGTAGCGCCGCCTACGAGGGCCAGGGGCCGGTGGCCGGCGCGCTGCAGGTGCACCAGCAGCATAATGGTGGCCAAGTTGCCGATGTGCAGGGAAGGCGCGGTGGGGTCGAAGCCTATGTAGCCAGTGATGGGCGCGTTCTTCAGCAGGTGCTCCTCGGTGCCGGGCATCATGTCATGAAACATGCCCCGCCAGCGCAGTTCGTCTATGAGGTTCAAAGTGTAAGTAGTAAGTAAGAATTAGGAATTAAGAATTGAGCCGGCGAAATCCAGAGAGGCAAACGTGCTTTCCTCAGCCGGTACCAGCTGCCCAATTCTTCCAAAGCTGTTCGGCAAAGGTAAGAGGCAGCCCGTACCTTTGGGTAGGAAGAATTGGGAAGGTGCCCATCAGTGCGCCTGCCCCCAATTCTTAATTACTAATTGCTCATTACTAATTACACGTTGACTCTCTCGCCCGACGAAATCCTGAAGCAGCTCCAGCAGCGGCAGTTTGCGCCCGTGTACTTTCTGCAGGGGGAGGAGCCGTACTATATCGACCTGATTGCCGATCTGCTGGAAAAGCATGTGCTGCCCGAGCACGAGAAGGGCTTCAACCAGGTGGTGATGTACGGCAAGGACACCGACGTGGCCGGCATCCTGGGCCAGGCCAAGCGCTTCCCCATGATGGCCGAACGCTCGGTGGTCATTGTGAAAGAAGCCCAAACCGTGGCCGACCTGGAGGCCGAGAAGTCGTGGCCGTTTCTGGAGGCGTATCTGCGCAATCCGCTGCAAAGCACCGTGCTGGTGTTCTGCTACAAGCACAAAACCCTGGATGCGCGCAAGAAGCTGGGCAAGCTGCTCGCCGGCGACAAAAAGGAGCCCGCCCCCGCCGGCACCGTGCTCATGACCAGCAAAAAGCTCTACGACAACCAGGTGGCGCCGTGGCTGAGCAACTACGTGCGCTCGAAAAACCAGCAGATTACGCCCCAGGCCACCGTAATGCTGGCCGAGTACATCGGCGGGGAACTGGGCCGCCTCACCAACGAGGTGGACAAGATGCTCATCAATCTGCTGCCGGGCCACAGCATCGACGAGGATTTGGTGCAGCGCATGGTGGGCATTAGCAAGGAGTACAACATCTTCGAGCTGCAGAGTGCCCTGGTTCGCCGCGACGTGCTCAAGGCCAACCGCATCCTGCTCTACTTCGAGGCCAACCCCAAGAACAATCCGCTCATCCCGAACCTGACGCTGCTGTTCAACTACTTCTCCCGGCTGCTGGCCCTGCACCAGAACCCCAACCCCTCGGAAACCGACTGGCTGAAAATGGGCCTGCGCTTCCCCATCCAGCGCAAAGACTATCAGACCGGCCTGAAGGTGTTCGACTTCCACCGCACCCGTGACATCGTGCACCTCATTCGCCGCGCCGACGCTCAGAGCAAAGGCATTGACAGCGGCTCGATGACCGACGGTGAAATCCTGCGGGAACTGATCTGGCTCATCATCCATCCGGTGCCGCTGCACGCGGTGGTGGGGCAGTAGCCAATAGCGCGCAGCTTTTGCTGCGCGTATCGTTGTTGATTTTCATGGCGTGTCGTTCTGCCATGCGCTAAGCAGAGGCTTCACGCTACACAAGCACTATGCACCCTGACTGCTTCCAGGTCGGGATATATGGCTTCCCTAGTGGTGGGATTATGAGGCGTTTGAGCAGCGCCTGCTCCGCAAGTTGCTGATGCTGCCTGCTGAGGAGGCTCCATAAGCAGAATTGGTGGTGTGTTTTGCGTGCCCGACGTGCCGGGAGGTATGAATACTGTCGGAGCCGGAAGGCGCGTGGCGGGGCTATTTTCTGCCGGTGGCCGCTGCCGCCGCTTATGGCCGCCGGCGGGCCCTGCGCGAGAAGGCGCGCCGGCTCGGCTGCTTCGGGCTGTTGCTGGTAGTGGGGCTGTATTGCGGGTGGCGGTGGTAGTGAGCAAGTAGGCTGCGAGGCGCCGGTGGGGAGTTGTTGTAGGGGCCGGTGGTCGGAAAAACTCGGCGGAACAAAAAGAAGGATTGCGTGAAACAATGTATGTACATTTTATGTATAAACATTGATTGTCTTACTCGCACACTGCCTGACTGGCCGCAGCCTCCTACCTACGGGGCGGGGCCGGCACGATTTCGTGGTGCAGCGGGGAGACTCTTACCTCTTTCTACTACACTAGCATGAACATTCTGAACGTCATTTCCAGTCCCCGCGGCGGCGCTTCCTTCAGCATCAAACTGGCCAACGGCATCATCGAAAAGCTGCAGGCCGCACATCCCGGCAGCACCGTAACCACCCGCGACCTGGCCACGCATCCATTCCCGCAGTTGGAAGAAGCCAAGCTGCAGTCCTTCTTCACGCCGCCCGCCAACCGCACGCCCGAGCAGCAAGAAGCCGCCCGCCACTCCGACGACGCCATTACCGAACTGCAGGCAGCCGACATCATTGTTATCGGCGCACCGCTCTACAACTTCGGTATCCCGTCCACGCTCAAAGCTTGGATTGACCACATTGCCCGCGCCGGCATCACGTTCAAGTACGTCGATAACGCGCCCCAGGGCCTGGTAACCGGCAAGAGAGTGTACGTGGCCATGTCCAGCGGCGGCATCTACTCGGAAGGCCCGGCTGCCGGCTTCGACTTTGTGGCTCCGTACCTGCAGGCCGTCCTCGGCTTCCTCGGCATGACCGACGTTACGGTAGCGCGCGTGGAAGGCGTGGCCATCCCCGGCGTGCAGGACACGGCCCTGGAAAAAGCCCTGAACAGCGTGACCGTCCCAGAGTCGGCCGAACTTACCGCGTAGCCAGCAGAACGGCGTAGAGACGCAATATCTTGCGTCTCGTCGTTGCTGATGTTGTTAAAAATTCACGCTTCAAGTCGTTCAACGACGAGACGCAACATATTGCGTCTCTACCTCGGCTGCTTCCAGCTTAACCCGCTAGTGAAGATCCATAGCCGGTTCTCTCATTACCAGAAAAGCCCGTCCGGCTTCCCATTGGGGAAATCGGGCGGGCTTTTCTGCTTGACGTGGGGCTGGTTGAGAGGCGTGGGTGTCCCAGGTTCGAAGCCCCGGTCTATGTAGCGACCTACGATACCCGCTGATAAGCCCAAGGCGCCCGCACTAACGGCCCCGGAGAACCAAAGGAAATTTTTCCTCGTTAATCAGAAAAATTTCTTTAAGTTCGACTCGCTAACCGGAACTTTCCCATGGCCACACCTGCTCATCAACTCAAGATTACGGCCCCCATGCCGGCGGCTTTGCGCAAAAAATGGGCCGCCTGGGGCCGGGCCGGGCAGGATGCCTACGCCCTGGTGATGGAAGCCCGCAAAGGGGTGCCCGCGGCCACGGTGTTTGAGGTGGCCGAGGCCTACCAGCTGCAGGCCCAGGAGCTGGAGGCCATTTACGAGCTATCCACCAAAACCCTGCGCACCTACTCCCAGGAAAAGAAGAACCTGAGCGCGGCCAGCAGCGAGAAAACGCTCAAAATAATCAGCCTCTACAACTTGGGGCTGGAGGTGTTCGGCAACGCGGCCGCCTACCTGCGCTGGCTCGACAAGCCTGCTCACGGCCTCGATGGCGAGATTCCGCTGCGGCTGCTGGAAACCAGCGGCGGCATCGACCTGGTAGCCGAGGAGCTCACGCGCATCGCCTACGGCGACTTGTCGTAACCGGGAAAATCTGCATGCTGGTATACCGCATCTGCCTGGCCAAGTACGCCGACGACCTGTTTGCCTCCGGCTACCGGGCCCGCTGGAATTTCAAGGACCAGTTC
Source organism: Hymenobacter sp. APR13 (assembly GCF_000737515.1). Lineage (NCBI taxonomy): Bacteria > Pseudomonadati > Bacteroidota > Cytophagia > Cytophagales > Hymenobacteraceae > Hymenobacter > Hymenobacter sp. APR13. Next base: position 4,272,310 of record NZ_CP006587.1, on the reverse strand, counting down.
GTGATTTACACGGCCGCCACCCGGGCGCTGGCCTGCCTCGAAAACGTGGTGCACCGCAGCGGCGAAGGCCTCACCGACCAGTTTCGGGTGCTGGTGATTGAGGTGCCCGACGACGTGCTCATTGAGGAAATCAGCCCCGCCCAGCTGCCCGCCGACTGGGAAAAAGCCAGTCGCTACGCCGTGTGCCAGCCCCTCGGCGACGCCTGGTACCGCCGCCGCAGCTCGGCCGTGCTGCGCGTGCCCTCGTCCATCGTACCCCAGGAATTCAACTACATCCTGCACAGCCGCCACCCCGATTTCAAGCGCATCCGCATCGTGGCCCGGGAGGAATTCCGGTTCGACTCGCGCATCAAGGCGCAGGATGTGGGCTGAGTGGAAGTAGTAGCGCGAACTTTGTAGTTCGCGCCCCCGCGCCATTCGGATGATTTCGTTTCAGCGGCGCGAAGGCGCGAACTACAAAGTTCGCGCTACTGCGTATCGGTGCGCCAACTGGAAATCCTTGCCACAGTACTCCAACGTCAGCACGCGAGATGCTTCGGCTGCGCCTCTGCATGACGTGCTTTTCCGTCCGTTCATTCCGTATTCAAACACAATGCAAGTCCTCGACATCATCCCCGTATCCTCCAAAGAAACCTTTCTGATCGGCCACTTGGAGGGGCCGGTGCAGCCGGGCAAGTGGGCACTGCGCCTGAACGGCGAAACCGTGGCCGTGCTCGATATTGTGGGCGAGGCCCAGGTCCAGACCGGGCCCAAGGGCAAGCTGCTGCCGCCCCGCGTGCTGGAGTGCCGCGGCCCGGTAGACCGCCGCGCCATCGACTTCACCCGCGACGAGGTGACGCTGGAGCGGCAGTAGCTAATACCGCTCCTCGCCGCGGGCCGAACTGAGGTCCAGTAGATACTCGCAGGCTTTGCGGAAGCCATCCTGCTCGTCGGGGCTATGGCGGAAAACCAAGTGGTAGCCGTCGGCCAGGTGGGCTTCCAGCAGCCAGTCGGCACCGTCCATGACGCTGAGGTCTTCGCGGGAAGTCAACTGGCGAAACTCACTTTTCAGCAGGAGCTGCTCGAAGCGCTGCCACTGCTCTTGGCTGAGTGAGCGGGTGGTTTCTTCGGCACCAACCGGCGTGGGTGGCCGGTTGGCTTCGGCCAATTCCCGCTGCAGGGCGGGGGCTGCCTGCCGCTGGCGAAACTGCGCTTTCAATTTCCTGGCTTGCGCCGCCGAGGCATCCGGTGGTATGTACAGGATGTCTACCATCCTGGGTAGGCCGGCCGGTTTATTCAGAAACTGCGTGCGAAGCGTTAGGCCATTTGCCTGCCGGGCCAGGGTCAGCAGAACGGGGCGGTGGAAAGCCCGCAGCCACAGAAACCGATAGGTGTCGGTGCCTCTGTAATAATTCGCCAGAACCGGGGCCTGGAAGGCGTACAGGTTGCGCGAGGCAAATCGCAGGGAGTGAGGCGGGGTAGGGTCTGCTGAGTCGATTGGGGTACGGGAGGAATCCGCCGGGAAATAGAACGTGGTAGAATCCCGCGGATGGCCTTGGGCATCGGAAATGGTCGGGTTTTGCGGGTAGCTGCCCGCAGAATCGCCGCGGGCCGAGCAGCCGGCCAGCAGCAGGAACGGGAGCAGCAAACAGGGGCGGCGCATAGGGGAGAGGCTGGCGGGAAAACAGTGCTCCGAAGGTAACAGCCGCCTTTCACCTACACCAAACCCACCTAATCCCTCGTTACCACTAGCTAAAAGGCGATTCTGCCGCAACCCAAGCGCGTTTTTCGCTACTTTTGGCCAACTCCGGCCCTGGTGGGGCCGCTTCCCGTAACGCCGAGCAATGAAGATATTTCCCCGGATTGCGCTGGCCGCTTCCCTCAGCGCCGCGGCGCCGCTGGCCGCCCAAGCCCAGCAAACCCAGGTGTTCGCCTCCGACGAGCGCCACTTCCAGGAAGGCCTGGAGCTGTTCGACCGTGGCAAGTATGGCGCCGCCCAGCAGGCGTTCCAGCGCTACACAGAGCTGACCCAGCGCCGCACCGGCGAGCTGGCCGAGGGCCGCACCATCGACGCCGAGTACTACTACGCCGTGGCCGGCCTCTACCTGTTCCACCCCGACGCCGAGGACCGGATTCTGGCCTTTGCGCGCCAGAACCCGGCTCACCCCAAGGCCGCCGTGGCGTTTTTCGAGTTGGGCAAGTTCTACTTCGATAAGAAGGACTACGTTAAGGCCATCGACTACCTGCAGCGCGTGGGCGCCGACAACCTGAGCACTGAGCAGCGCGCCGAGTCGGAGTTCAAGCTGGGCTACAGCTACTTCGCCCAGAAGGAGTTCGACAAGGCCAAGCTGCAGTTCGACCGCAACAAGCAGGGCACCCACGAGTACCGCTACGCCAGCTCCTACTACGCCGGCTACCTGGCCTACCGCGCCGGCGACTACGCCGGGGCCCGCCAGGATTTGGCCGTGGCCGAGCAGAACGACGCCTACCGCCCCGTGGTGCCGGCCGTGATGAGCCAGATCTACTACAAGGAAGGCAACTTCGACGGCCTCATCGACTACGGCACCAAGGCCCTGGCCCAGACGCCGCCGCCGCAGTCAGCCGACGAGATTCAGCTGCTGGTGGGCGACGCCTACTATCAGAAGCAGGACTTCAAGCAGGCCGCCGAG